>CAZOJS010000001.1:0-5541 GCA_964580175.1 uncultured Anaerolinea sp.
TGCACGCCGGCGAGATGGGCCCTCCCGCGAGCATCATCGAGGCGATCGACGTCCTTGGTGCGGATCGGATCGGTCACGGCGTCGCTGCGATCCACGAGCCAGACCTGCTCGAGCGGCTCGTCCGCGAACAAGTGCCGCTCGCCGTCTGCCCATCCTCCACTGTCCGGATCGGCCTCTTCCCGTCGCTCGAGGCACATCCGGTCGCGGCGTTCTGGCGCGCCGGCGTCAACATGACAGTTTCGAGCGATGACCCTCCGTTTTTCCACACCACGCTGACCGACGAGCTGCGCCATGTCGTCCGCCTGGCAAGCCTCACCCGGGACGACCTGGCCGAACTTCAGCGCAGGGCCGCTCGACTGTCGTTCGCCTCCTCGGCGGCGAAGGCCGGGATCCTCAGCGAGATCGAGGCGTGGGTAGCCATCTCAGGGCATCAGGCTGACTCGTAAGAGAATCCCCGGGGCTGCAGCCCGAACCACGGGCCTTCTGCCCCCACGCAGCTATGTATCGCTGTTGCGGATCGGGCGCGGAACGGTCCGAGTTCGATCCTCACCACCGCTGATCACAAGAACGCTTTCGCATTGCCCAACCCAAGTCGCGTGGTTAGAGTGGCGGCCATGGACAAGCAGACGCCCCACGAAGAGATGTACCAATTCCTGAGCGGGTACAACCCGTGGAGCGTCAGGATGCGGCGCGTCTTCCACCGCGTGCCCAGTGGGCCCAGCTGCAAGATCTGCGCGGCGCCGTTCGCCGGACCTGGCGGGGCCGTTCTCCGACATGTGGGCTTCGGTCGCTTCGCGGGCAACGCGACCATCTGCAACTTCTGCATCAAGGATCTGCAGAGGATGGGGGTGCAGGGCGCGGAGATCCCGGTGAGCCTCCTGTTCGCGGATATCCGTGGTTCGACCGCGATCGGTGAGCGCCTGTCGCCGACAGACTTCGGGGCCTTTCTGAACCGCTTCTATCGCATCGCGTCCGAGGCCGTGTGGGCCAGCGACGGCATCGTCGACAAGTTCGTGGGTGACGAGGTCATCGGGCTCTTTTTCGGTGGCGTCAGCGGCGACCGCCACGCGGCCGCGGCGGTGGCAGCAGGACGGAGGCTGCTCTCGCGAGCCGGGCGAGGGGATGCGACACCGACCGGCCCGATCCCCGTCGGTGCCGCCGTACACACCGGCCTGGCCTTCGTCGGCTCGACGGCGACCGATGACGTCGTCAGCGACTTCACCGCGCTCGGAGACGCGGTCAACACGACGGCTCGTCTCGCTGGTGCAGCAGCCAGCGGCGAGCTCCTCGTCTCGGTCGAGGCAGCCATGGCGGCGGGGACTGACATCTCAGACCTCGAGCGTCGGAGCGTCGAGGTGCGCGGCCGCACGGAGCCTGTCGAAGTCGTGGCCCTGCGGATCGGAGCGGGGCCGGTCGAGGCGCACCCGAGTGGGACGCCTGTTTAGCTCGACGGCGTCAGCCGGGTCACCTGGCGGTGCCTGGGCGACTTCCCGTTCTTGAATTCGGTCGGGTGAACTTCGTGTGGGGCCAGATCGTCGGTCGGCTCAAGGCGTATGCCGAAACCGGCATGGCGAACCCGCTCTACCCGGCCATGGCAGCCGGCGCGGCCTGAGACGGGCCGTACACGCGACGGACCACGCCACGCAAACGAAGGCCGACGCCCTCAAGCGGTTGCGGAGACGACCTCGCGGTGCTCGCGAACCAGCAGCAGCGATGCCATCGCAAGCCCCATGAACCCCGCCGCGACAAGCAGCGCGTTGTCGATCCCGGACGCCTGCCAGATCTCGGACGCGAGGGTCGCCCCGGCGATGACGCCAAGGTTTGAAAGGGCGGTCACGGTGCCGAATGAGCGGCCGCGGCGCCCACCATCGGTCGCCAGCGTGAGCAAGGCGAACCATGCCGATTGCGCCGCGGCGAGCCCGCCGCCGGCGACGATTGCTGAGCCAAAGATGACCAGGACGGGCGCGTGGGCGATCATCGCGACGAGATTCAGCAGAACGAGCAGGGAGCCGAAGGCGACCATCTGCCGGCGTCCCTTTCGGTCGGCCAACCGGCTCAACCACGGCCCGATGAAGATCGACCCGAGGCCGAACATCGCAAAGATCAGGGTGACCTGGTTGATTGGCATCCCGAGTTCATCCTTCGCGAACGGTCCGAACGTAGTGATCCATCCGCCAAAGGCGGCATTGAACCCGAGATTCCACAGGGCCAGCCGCCCGAGCGGTTGCATCGCTGCAGCCCGTGCCCGAACACGGGCGCGTCGCGAGAGCTCCACCGCGGGCGGGTTCGCGGGCGCGAGTTCACCCACGGCCAGGATCGGCGCTCCCAGATCTGGGTCGGCTGGACTCCCCCGCTCCGTCGGCAGATCCGGTTCGGCCGGCAGGAACACGAGCGCAGACACGCCCGCGAGCATCGCGGTGATGCCGACCACGATGAACGGGATGCGCAGGTCGGCGATCGCCAGAAATCCGCCGAGCACCGGGCCCAGCACCGATCCGGCTGAACCTGCGGCCGAGAGGATGCCGTTGGTGAATGCCAGCCGGGCACGATCGGCGACACGGGCGACGTACAGGCGCTCCGCGATGATCGACAGCCCTCCGCCGAACCCCGCCAGGCCCCGGAACGCGATCATCGGCAGGGCGCTCTGCGCCGTGGCGATCAGGAAATTGGCGGCCGCGTAGGCGACCTGCCCCAGCGGCAGCTGCCGGCGCGGCGACAGCCGAGCGCTCATAAATCCTGAGCCCAGCTGCCCCACCGTCATGGTCACCGCGAAGATGCTGACCATCAGCCCGAGCTCGCGGGGCGAGGCCCCGAGCGCGATCGCAAAGATCGGCAGGAGCGGCAGCATGATCGAGACGCCGACCTGGGAGATGAACGAGATCAGGGCGAGGGTCAGGATCGGTCGATCGAATCCCCGGATCGCGACCGCGATGGAACGAGGAGAGGGGCGCACCCGCGCAGGGTACGCGACGGCGTCAGCCGCCGTAGGACCCTCGCGCAAGCGAGATTCGGACCTCGAATGTGGCTCCCGGACGGACGGGAGCCCGTGGCGAGTTTCGGACAGCTACTCCCGTGATCCGTCGAGGAAGAGCAGCATGGCCAGGACGCGGCGGTTGACGTGGGGGCACTCCTCGAGCCCAAGCTTCGCGAAGATCGTGCCGCTCATCCCCTCGAGGGTCGCGGTCGCGATCCCGAGCCGTTCCGCGCTCGCGAGTTTCAAGTGTCCCTTCGCAAGCAGCCCTACCGCGCCCTCCGGACGCTCCGGCTCGGCTGGCCGCTTACGCGGACTCGACATGCGGGACCGAAGCCCGCGGCCGGTGTCACCGCGAACCACAGCCGTCCTGGTTGACCACAGCCGTCCTGGTCGACGACACATCACAGTGCTCTACAATGCAGCCGGTCCACGGCCGAAAACTAGGACGGATGACGACAGTGACGATGGGCTCGGGGGGCCCGGACCCAATGGTCCGCAGGCCCGAGGCACTCGGAGCGCTCTGCGGCGCAGCGGGCGCTGTACTCTTCGCGGTCGGAGCTGCCGCAACCGACGTCGGCGGCAAGGGCTTCGATCCGACCCGGTCGGCCGGATCAGTCCTTGCGGTCCTGGGTCCTTGGGCGGCGTCCTACTACCTGGCGGCTGCCGCCTTGACAGCCGCGTCTGTGGCACTCCTCGTGGGCTTCGTGGCCCTGTCGCGCCGCCTGGGCGGGAGTCGGCCGGCTTCCCCGTCGGCCCAGCTCGCGCTCATCGGTGGCACCGTACTGGTCGGGCTCGGGCTCCTTCTGGCGGTGCTCTCACTCGCGCTGGGGGTCGCGCTCGAGGGCAGGAACGGGGAGGCCGCTCTCGTGGTCGGCATCTTGGAATGGGAGTTCTTCCGCCTGTTCCTGGCACCCGCCATCGTCGTCACTTGGGCGACTGCCTGGGCCTCGATCCGCGACGGGGCCCTCCCGGCGCCGTTCGGGTGGATCACCGCCGCCTATGCTGCGCTCCTCACGGTGGCGCTTATCCCGGTTTTCCCGGCGGGCTTCATGGCGATGACGTTCCCTGTGTGGCTGCTCTTCGTGTCGCTGCTGATGGCCGCGCTACCCCAACGCGACAGCTGACCTCCCTGACCGCTGCGCACATGGTCCTGGCACAAGACGCCCGTATGCCAAGCGGTCGCGTCTAGAGAGTAGTGGCTCCGGCGGTAAGATTCGAACTTACGACCAAGCGATTAACAGTCGCCCGCTCTACCACTGAGCTACGCCGGAGCGGTCGGGGTCGCCGAGGCAACCGCCGTGGCGGGCCGGAACCGCCCGCGCCGGGCGAAGGATAACAGAGGGTCGGACGCCCAGCCGCTGCATACTCATGCGCATGCAGTCCCCAGTCGTCTCGCCGGCAATCCTGGCGGCCTGGATGGATGCGGGGCTACCCGATCTCCGAATCGTGGATATGCGCTGGTACCTGGGCCAGCCCCACGGGACAGGTCGTGCGGCCTACGAATCCGGGCACGTGCCGGGGGCGATCCACATCGATCTCGACATCGATCTCGTGGCACCGAGCGGGCCCGGTCGCCATCCCCTCCCCGACCCGGTGACGCTGGCTTCGTCGCTTGGTGCCCGGGGGATCGGCGACGACAACCTGGTCGTTGCCTATGACGATGTCGGCGGGTGGGTCGCGGCGCGCCTCTGGTGGATGCTCGACGACCTTGGCTTCGGTGCCGCCGGACGGGGCGGCGTAGTGGTCCTCGACGGCGGGCTCGCGGCCTGGCTCGATGAGGGCCGAGGTCTGTCGACAGAGGTACCCACGGTCGAGCCGACAGTGCTCCATCTCGCGCCTCGTTGGCACCGCGTCATGGATCGAGCGGACCTCAAGAATCACCTCGGCGACGTGTTGCTCCTGGATGCGCGAGGAGCGCCGCGCTACCGCGGGGAGATCGAGCCGATCGACCCGAAGCCGGGCCACATCCCGACCGCCGTGAATGCGCCGGTTGACGGCAACCTCGGTCCGGACGGGCGCTTCCTCTCCGGGAGCGAACTCGCCCAGCGTTTCACGAGACTGCGCACCGAGGCGAGTGGCGCCGGCATGGCAAAGTTGGCAGATCCAGGGGTCCCCGTCGTGACCTCGTGCGGAAGCGGCGTATCGGCCTGTCAGAACGCCCTTGCGATGCGGATCGCCGGGCTGCCGGACGCGATCCTCTATCCGGGCAGCTACAGCGATTGGTCCACTGCCGGGGAAGCGGTCGTGATCGGGCCTGAGCCAGGGCCGCCACCGGCCTGATCGCCTGGCATCGGGTGGGCCCCACCCTTTGACGCCGTCCGGCCACCGGCGTCCCGTGTCGAACTGGGCACAACCCGGACGAGGCGCCGAGTCCCGAGGCCCGCCGATGCCCTGCACCCCCCGATCTGTGCCGATCCAGCCACATGATCGACGCGCTTCAGGTTCGACCTCCGGCTCGATGGCTCGACCCGTGCCTCCCTGGCAGGCTCAGGTAGGCAATCCGTCCCCGCCTTGGCCGTGGACCCGTCGCGGTTGTGTCGAGAACAGCACATCTGGCCCGATCGAGG
>CAZOJS010000002.1:0-14123 GCA_964580175.1 uncultured Anaerolinea sp.
CGACGAAGCAAAGCCGAGCCGGAAGACCACGTTGTCAAGACGGGTCTCCAGGCACCTGAGCAGGTTCTCGCCGGTCACACCGTCCTGATGCTCGGCAACCACGAAGTAGTTGTGGAATTGCCGCTCGAGCACGGAATAGACGCGACGGACCTTCTGCTTCTCGCGCAGCTGGATGCCGAAATCGCCCATCTTCCGACGGCGAACACCATGCTGTCCGGGCGGGCTCGGGCGGCGTTCAAACGCGCACTTCTTGGAGTAGCAGCGGGTGCCCTTCAGGAAGAGCTTGGCGCCCTCCCGTCGGCACAGGCGGCAGACGGCTTCGGTGTATCTGGCCATGCGTTCCTGTCTCCGCTCAGACCCGGCGCCGCTTGGGCGGGCGGCATCCGTTGTGCGGAATTGGCGTCACGTCGGTGATCGCGGTGACTTCGAGACCGGCAGTCTGGAGTGAGCGGACGGCCTGCTCGCGGCCGGCACCCGGTCCCTTGACGTAGACCTCGACCTGGCGCATCCCGTGCTCCATCGCCTTGCGCGCGGCGATCTCGGCGGACATCGCGGCGGCGTAAGGGGTGCTCTTGCGGGACCCCTTGAATCCGGCCACCCCGGAGGAACCCCAGCTGATCACCGCGCCACTGAGGTCGGTGATCGTGATGATCGTGTTGTTGAAGGACGCCAGGACGTGGACATGCCCCTGGGGCACGTTCTTCTTCTCCCGGCGACGCTGCTTGACAGCCCGCTTCCGTTCAGCCATGCGTTTCGGAATCCTTCATTGCTACTTGGTCACCTTGCGGCGCGCGCCGACCGTCTTCTTCGGTCCGCGCCGCTGCCGGGCATTCGTCTTCGTTCGCTGCCCGCGAACCGGGAGGTTTCGCCGATGGCGAAGGCCCCGGTACGAGCCGATCTCGATCAGTCGCTTGACGTTGAGCGCCACTTCTCGACGGAGGTCACCCTCGACCTTGAAACGGCGATCAATGAGCTCCCGGAGCCGGTTGACCTGCTCTTCTGTCAGGTCGCGGACACGGGTGTCCCCGTTGACGTTGGTCTGGGTGAGGATCTTCTGGGCGGTGGGCAAACCGATCCCGAAGATGTAGGTGAGGGCCACTTCCACGCGTTTCTCGCGTGGGATGTCAACGCCGGCGATGCGAGCCATCTGCTACCCCTGCCGCTGCTTGTGTTTCGGGTTCGTGCAGATGACCATCACGGTACCGTGGCGACGAATCACCTTGCAGTTGTCACAGCGCGCCTTGATGGAAGCTCTGACTTTCAACGGTTCCTCGGTCGTGGGGGCTGCCACGGCAGCCGGACGAATGCTTACTTGAGCCGGTAGGTGATGCGACCTCGCGTCAGGTCGTACGGGGAGAGTTCCACCCGAACGCGATCACCGGGCAGGATCCGGATAAAATTCATGCGGAGCTTGCCGGAGATATGGGCCAGCACCCGGTGGCCGTTCTCAAGCTCGACCGCGAACATGGTGTTCGGAAGCGGTTCGAGAACCGTTCCTTCAACTTCAATCGCGTCTCGCTTTGCCACGGGCGGTGCTGCGTCCCTTTCTCACGCCGAGTGCCGGCCCGGCGGGCCGACACACGAACGTGTAGCGTATCAGAAACTGTCGACCTCGGGCAACCCCGAGTCAAACGGTGGTCAGGATCTCTGGGCCGTGCTCGGTAACGGCGATCGTGTGTTCGAAGTGGGCAGCCAGCGATCCATCCGCGGTCACCACGGTCCAGCGGTCCGGCATGACCTCGACCTCGGCCCCACCAAGCGTGAACATCGGCTCGATGGCCAGGCACATGCCGGCCTGCAGTTCCAAACCGCGGTAGCCGGTTCGGTAGTTGGGAATCTGCGGATCCTGGTGCATCTCGGTCCCGATGCCATGGCCGACGAACTGTCGGACGATGCCGTAGCCGGCCTCCTTGCCGATGTCTTCGACGGCGGCCGAGATGTCGCCGACTCGGTGGCCCGGCACGGCCGCGGCGATCCCGGCCATCATCGCGAGCTGCGTGGCGGTGACGAGCTCGCGGACCTCTTTGCTCGCAGTGCCGACGATGAACGACCGGGCCGCGTCGCCATGCCAGCCGTCCACGATCGCGCCAACGTCAACGGACACGATCTGGCCGTCGCGAATGACCCGCTCGCCGGGGATGCCGTGGACGACTTCGGCGTCGAGCGAGATGCACAGGCTGGCAGGAAAGGCCCCCGAGCCACGACCGTATCGGCCGCCACCGAGATAGCCCTTGAACGAGGGGGTCCCGCCGGATGCCCGGATGTGCTGTTCGGCCAGCCGATCCAGGTGTCCGGTTGTCACACCCGGCTTCAACTCGGACTCGACGAGCGCCAGGACCTCGGCCACGACCCGGCCGGCGCGCCGCATCTTGTCGATCTCGACCTTCGACTTGCGAGAGACCACGGCTCAGGCTGGACCGGCGGATGGGGCGTCGGCGGGGCCGTCGCCAAAGCCGAGGGCCGCCAGCAGGCCTGCCGAGACATCGGGGACCGGGCGACGCCCGTCGACGATGCGCAGGACGGCGGTGCGCCGATAGTGCGTCTCGACATCCGACAGGTCATCCAGGGTGCCGCTCAAGCGGGCCCGGATCGTGTCCGGCGTGTCATCGGCCCGCTGAAGCAGGGCCGATCCATCGATGTCGCAGGTGCCGGGCTCGCGGGGTGGATTGAGCCGCACATGGAACAGGTGCCCGGCGGCCTGGCAGACGCGGCGCCCCGAGAGTCGCCCCACCAGGTCCTCGGCCGGAAGGTCGATCAGGAGCGCGGCGCTGACGCGGGTGCCGTGCTCGGCCAGGAACTCGTCGAGTGAGGCGGCCTGGACCGCCGTTCGTGGAAAGCCATCGAGAATCGCCCCACCTGCCACATCCGGCATCTCCAGGCGTTCCTCGAGCATCCGGATGGTCACGTCGTCCGGGACGAGGCGACCGCTGTCCATGAAGCGCTTGGCCTCGAGTCCGACGGGCGTCCCAGCACGGATCGCGGCGCGGAAGAGGTCCCCGGTGGCGATATGCGGGATCCCGAGGCGGTCCGCCAGGACCGCGGCCTGCGTGCCCTTCCCGGCGCCCGGCGCGCCGAGCAGCACGACGATGATCACCGGATGAAGCCCTCGTAATTGCGCATCATCAGCTGTGCCTCGATCTGTTTCATCGTCTCCACAACGACCGATACAACGATCAGGAGGCCGGTACCGCCCAGCGCAAAGCCCTGCAGGCTCGGGTCGAGCACGCCGGCGAGGACGGGCGCGACTGCAACCGTCCCGAGGAAGAGCGCACCGGCGAGCGTGATCCGCGAGACCACTCGGGACAGGTAATCCTGGGTCGGACGACCTGGACGAATCCCAGGGATGAAGCCGCCATTCTTGCGCAGCTGTTCCGCGGTCTCATCCGGCTTGAACGTGAAGGCGGTGTAGAAGTAGGTGAATCCGATGGTCAGAAGGAAATACATGATCGCGTACTGGATCGTCGTTGACCCGAGGAACCCGGCGATCGCCGTCGCCACGTCCCGTACGCCCTGAACCTGGGAGTACGAGAAGTACAGGGCGAGCTGTGCCGGGAACTGGAGGATCGAGACCGCGAAGATGATCGGGATCACGCCGGCCAGGTTGACGCGCAGGGGTAGGAACGTCTGCCCGCCCTGGTACATCCGCCGGCCGCGAACGCGACTCGCATATTGGATCGGGATCCGGCGCTGCCCTTCCTGGATGTAGATGATCACCGTGACGGCGACGATCGCGAGGACTGCGAACAGGACGATGTCCCGGATCTGCTGGCCGCCGCCGAGCAGCCCGGCGAGAGCCGACGGAGCCTGGCTGACGATGCCGGCAAAGATGATGAAACTGATGCCGTTGCCGATCCCCTTCTCCGTGATCAGCTCGCCGAGCCACATCAGGATCACGGCGCCGGCAACCATCGAGACCATCTGGACCCACGACATGGCGTTGCCGAGCCCGAACCCGCCGATGATGATCCCGTCGGCGTTCAGCGCGGAAAGGATCCCGAACGCCTGCAGGAAGGCCATCGGGATCGTCAGGTAGCGGGTGTACTGGTTGAGCTTCTGCCGCCCGTACTCGCCCTCACGACTCAGGGCCTGCAACGAGGGAATGACCCCCTGCATGAGCTGCATGATGATGGACGCGTTGATATAGGGGTTCATCGCCAGGCCCACGATCGACAGCTGTGACAGCCCGCCGCCCGCAAACAGGTCGATGATCCCGAAGGCGGTGTTGCGTTCGAAGAATGCCGCCAGCTGCTCGCGGTCAACGCCCGGGAGCGGGACCTGGGCGAGCAGTCGGTAGACGATCAGGATCCCGAGGACAAATAGAAGGCGGCGCCGGATGTCGGGCGCGCGGAACGCGTTGAGCAGGGACTCGAACACGGTCAGGCGTCCGCCGTGTCGTCTGCCGGGCCCTCGATCGTCGTGTCGTTCGCCGCTGCCGCACCTTCCTCGGCCGCCGCTTCGGCGGCCCTGGTCGGGCGAGGCCTGGCCTTGGCCGACTTGACCGGGGCCGCGATGACCACAGCCGTCGCTGCAGCCTCTCCGCCCTCGGCTTCAGGCAGGAAGCCGAGCGCCGCCATACGACTCGTGGGGATCTCAAGCAGGGAGACCGTACCGCCGGCTGCTTCGATCTTTGCCCTGGCCGAGGTGCTGACGGCATCGGCAACGACGAACAGGGCCGCCCGAATCTCGCCGTGGCCGAGGATCTTCATGGGCTTGTTCAGGCTCCGCACGAGCCCGGCCGCCCGGAGGATCTCCTGGTTGACCGTGATCGGCGCGGGCGCTGCCTTGGGCTTCTTGGCGCCCGGGAACTCGCCCGGCTCCAGGACGCCGAGTTCGAGGAGTCGATCGATCGACCCGATGTTTACAATTTCGTATTCGATCTTGAACGGGTTCCGAAAGCCGCGGAGCTTGGGAATCCGCACGTGGAGCGGGGTCTGACCGCCTTCGAACCAGGCGGGAATCGACCCGCCGGCTCGAGCCTTCTGGCCCTTGGTGCCGCGTCCAGCGGTCTTGCCCTGACCGGCCGCGATGCCGCGCCCGACCCGTCGTCTTGGCTTGCGGGACCCGGGCGCTGGCTGGAGATCGTGGAGCTTCATGCCTTCTCCTGGGCCTGCTGGTTCGCGGCTGCCGGGATTTCCTCAACAGACACGAGAAAGCGGACCTGGCGGACCATCCCTCGGGTGGCCTCGTTGTCGGCAACCTCGACGACGCTGCCGATGCGGTGCAGACCGAGGGCCTTGATCGTGGCTCGATTCCGGGCGATGTGCCCGATCGTGCTCCTGGTTTGCGTAATTCGGAGGTTACCTGACACGGTTCACCTCGCTGGCGGGCTGACCCGCAATGCGGCTGTGCAGGGTAATGCCCCGGCGAGCTCCGAGCTCTTCGGCGGAGTGCAGGTTGCGAAGGGCCTCCAACGTGGCGCGCGTGACGTTGACCGGATTCGTGGATCCGTGAACCTTGGTCAGGATGTCCCGGATGCCGGCCGACTCGACGACCGCCCGGACCGAGCCGCCGGCGATGACGCCGGTTCCCTGGGAGGCCGGCTTGAGCAGGACGCTGCTGGCGGAGAACTCCTGACGGATCTCGTGCGGGATCGTTGTGCCGACCATGGGGATCTTGATGAGGTGCTTCTTGGCATCCTCGACACCCTTCCGAATGGCCTCCGGGACTTCGCCGGCCTTGCCGAGGCCAACCCCGACGTGTCCGGCGCCGTCGCCGACGACGATCACCGCGCTGAAGCTGAAGCGACGGCCGCCCTTGACGACCTTCGCGACGCGATTGATCTGGACGACGCGCTCCTCGAGCGCGAGTTTGTTGGAGTCGATCCGTGCCACGTCAGCTCCTTAGAAGTCGAGTCCGGCCTCGCGGGCCGCTTCGGCGAGCGATTTGACGCGCCCGTGATATCGATAACCGGCCCGATCGAAGACAACGCGCACCACGCCGGCGGTCTTGGCCCGCGTGGCGAGGAGCTGGCCGACGGCCGCTGCGGACTGCGTCTTGGTCCCGCTGCCGGAGCGCAGCTCCTGCTCCAGGGACGAGGCCGCCGCAAGCGTCGTGCCGGTCGAATCGTCGATGACCTGCGCAGAGATGTTCTTGAGGCTGCGGAATACCGCAAGACGCGGCCGCGCCGGAACCCCCTCCAGGTGGAGGCGGATCCGTTCGTGACGCTTGTTTCGGGCGGCGCCGCGGCTGGCGACCTGGGTCATTCCTGTCGTCCTCTGGTGATTACTTCTTGCCGCCGATCTTGCCGGCCTTGCCGGCCTTGCGGCGGATGATCTCGCCGGCGTAGCGCACGCCCTTGCCCTTGTATGGCTCTGGCTTGCGGCTGGAGCGGACCTTGGCCGCCACCTGCCCGACGAGTTCCTTGTCAATGCCGACGACGGCGAGCTTCGTCGGTGTTTCGAGCTCGAAGCTGATCCCCTCGGGAGGATCAATCTCGACCAGGTGGCTGTAGCCCAGGCTGAGCTGGAGCTTCCGCCCGACGAGGACCGCTCGATAGCCGACGCCGGTGATCTCAAGGCCCTTGCGGTACCCATCGGTCACGCCGACGACCATGTTGTTGACCAGCGTGCGCGTCAGCCCGTGGAGCTGTTTGTGGGTCTTCTGCTCGCTCGGACGGGCGACGACGACCGTGCCCTCTTCGCGGCTGACCAGCATGTCCCGGTGAAGCGTTCGATTGAGCGTGCCCTTCGGCCCGTTCACCGTGACGCTCGTGCCATCGATCGTGACATCGACGCCACTCGGCACCGTGATGGGCAGACGACCAATTCGTGACATCGTCTCGCCTACCAGACGTAGGCCAGGACTTCGCCGCCGAGCTCGGCCTTGCGGGCCTGCGCGCCGGTCATGATCCCCTGGCTCGTGCTGACGATGACGATGCCCAAACCACCCAGCACGCGCGGGATGTCGGTCTTGCCGGCATACACCCGCAACCCGGGCTTGCTGATTCGTTTCAGCCCCGACACGACGGGCACCTTGCCGTCGACGTATCGGAGGGTCACCTTGATGACGGTGCCCGGTCCCGCCTGCTCCTCGGTCCAGTCGGCGATGAAGCCTTCGGCCTTGAGGATGCGAGCGATCTCACGCTTGGTCCGGGAAGCCGGAACGGCCACCTCGAGGTGGCGCGCTCGCGACGCATTCCGGACGCGCGTGAGCATGTCTGCAATCGGATCGGAAATATTCATCGGCTTCCTACCAGCTCGACTTCGTGACGCCCGGCAACTCGCCCACCAGGGCGCGCTCCCGGAAGCAGATCCGGCACAGGGCGAATCGGCGCATGAATGCCCGCGGCCGGCCGCACACGGTGCAGCGGTGGTACCCGCGGACCGGGAACTTCGGGGTGCGTTTCGCCTTGGCGATCATCGACTTCTTGGCCATGGTCTCCTCCCCGCCTACGAGGCGAACGGCATGCCGAGGAGTTCCAGCAGGCGCCGGGATTCCTCGTCAGTCTTTGCCGTCGTCACGATCGTGATCTCCAAACCTCGGAGACGGTCCACCTTGTCGTAATCGACCTCAGGGAATGCGATCTGCTCCTTGAGTCCGATGGTGTAGTTGCCGCGCCCGTCGAACGACCGACCGGGGATTCCGCGGAAGTCTCGAATGCGGGGCAGCGCCAGCAGCGTGAATCGCTCCAGGAAATCCCACATCCGCTGACCGCGCAACGTGACCTTGACCCCGATGGGGTTGCCGGTCCGCACGCGGAACTGGGCGATCGATCGCTTGGCCTTCGTGACGATCGGTTTCTGGCCGGTGATCTGGGCGAGGTCCTTGACCGCAGCGTCGACGGCCTTGGCGTTCGTGAGCGCCTCGCCCAGCCCGATGTTGACCACGACCTTTTCGAGGCGCGGCACTTGCATGGTGTTGGGGTACTCGAACTGCTTGATGAGTCCCGGAACGGCCTCGGCCTTGTACCGGGTCCGCAGGTTGCCGGCGATCACGCCGTCACCTCCAGGGCTTTGCCGCAATGGCTGCAGACGCGGACCCGGTGGCCATCCCCAAGGGTGGCATGGCCGATCCGCGTGGGCAGGTCGCAGCTTGGGCAGACCAGCATGACCTTGGACACGTCGAGCGGCATGGCGATCTCGAGGATCCCGCCCTGCTGCACCTTCGGCACGCGGTCGGTCCGCCCGGCGCTCTGGCGCGGCTTGGTATGCCGCTTGGCGATGTTGAGCCCCTCGACGACCACAGCGGTGCCGCTCGTATTGGTGCCGCGCCGGAAGGGAGCGCGCAGGGCTGCGGCGCTGGCCGTCCGGCGGATGACCCGCTCTACCTTGCCGCGCTTGCCCGCATCCTTGCCGGCAAGGACGACGACCAGGTCTCCGCGCCGGATTTCCGGAACCCTCGTCGGATGGCCGTGCTCGTAGACCCGGGCCATTACAGCACCTCCGGGGCGAGCGACACGATCTTCATGTAGTTACGGTCTCGCAGTTCACGCGCAACCGGGCCGAAGATTCGGGTCCCGCGGGGATTGCCCTGGTTGTTGATCAGCACGGCCGCGTTCTCGTCGAACCGGATGTAGCTCCCGTCCGGCCGGCCATACTCCTTGGCGGTTCGGACCACGACGGCACGGACGACATCGCCCTTCTTGACTGCGGCATTCGGGATCGCCTGCTTGACGCTGGCGATGATCACGTCACCCACGCCGGCCGTCGTCTTCAGCGAGCGACCGATGACCCGGATGCACTGGATCGTCCGCGCACCCGTGTTGTCGGCGACCTTCAGGCGCGACTGTGGCTGGATCACGCGTCCTCCCCAGCCACGTCGGTCGCGTCGGCCACCGCTTTCGCCGTCGCGTCGTCATGGCGCGCGCGGCCCGGGTGGGCGGCGCCATGAATCGCCTCGGTCACCGCCGGCTCTTCGCCGACGAGATCGGCCGACGTGCCGTGCTCGCCGGCCCGCTGCAGGACGCTCACCAGACGCCATCGCTTCGTCGCCGACAGGGGCCGGGACTCCTCGATCAGCACGGTGTCGCCGACGTGTGCGTCGTTGGTCTCGTCGTGCGCCTTGAATTTGGTGGTCAGGCGGATGACGCGCTTGTACAGCCGATGGCGGGTCAGGCGCTCCACGGACACGACGATCGTCTTGTCCATCTTGTCGCTGACGACCCGGCCGGTCTTGGTCTTGCGCTGGGCCTGCACGGACGGATTCGCTTCTTGCATGGTGGTCTTCCTTACGCCGACTTCGCCGCGGTCGTCGCCGTTCGCGGGGTGAGCCGCTCACGCTGGACCGTCAGGATCCGGGCAATCCGGCGTCGGGTCTGCGGGATCGTGCTCGTATCATTGAGCTGTCGAGTGGACAGCGCGAACCGGGCGCTCCAGAGGTCCTGCTTCGCATCGCGCAGGGCCTGCTCGAGCTCCGAATCAGACAGTTCCCGGACCTTGCCGATGTCAGTCATCGGACACCTCCGTGACGGCGGACTCCTTCACGACAATGCGGGTCGCGACGGGCAGTTTGTGGCTCGCGAGACGCATGGCCTCCTTCGCCTCGTCGTGGCCGACGCCCGCCATCTCGAACAGGATTCGGCCCGGCTTGACGACCGCGACCCAGTGGTCCGGCGCGCCCTTGCCCGAGCCCATCCGCGTTTCGGCCGGCTTCTTGGTGACGGGCTTGTCCGGGAAGACCCGGATCCAGATCTTGCCGCCGCGCTTGACCGAACGGGTCATCGCGCGTCGGGCCGACTCGATCTGCCGGCTGGTGATCCAGGCGGGCTCGAGCGTTGCCAGGCCGTATTCGCCGAACGCGACGTAGTGGCCGCCCTTGGCCTGTCCGGACATGCGGCCGCGCATGACCTTGCGGTGCTTGACTCGCTTTGGGAGCAGCATTGACTAGACTCCCTGCCCGGCGAGCGTCGGCGCCATCACCGGCTGGCGCTCCGGCGCGATGTCGCCGCGATAGATCCAGACCTTGACCCCGATCCGGCCATAGGTCGTATGGGCGTGGACCTGGCCGTAGCTGATGTCCGCGCGGAGGGTGCCAAGCGGGATTCGCCCTTCCTTGTCCCACTCGCGCCGGCCCATTTCGGCGCCGCCGAGCCGGCCGGACACCTGGATCTTGACGCCCTTGGCGCCCGCCTTCATCGAGCGCTGGATGGACTGCTTGATCGCCTTCTTGAAGGCGATCCGACGGCTCAGCTGCTGGCTGATGTTCATGGCCACGAGGTAGGCATCCAGCTCGGGCTGGCGGATTTCCTTGATCTCGAGCTTCACCTTGCGCTTGGTCAGCGCACCGATCTGCTGGCGCAGGATCTCCACGTTCTGGCCACCCTTGCCGATGACGATGCCCGGCTTGGCCGTATGAACCGTGACCGTGACCTGCCCGAAGTTCCGCTCGATCTCAAGCCCGCTGACGCTCGCGTTGGCGAGGCGCGCAGTGACCAGCTTGCGGATCGCGATGTCCTCGGTCAGGAGCGTCGTGTACTCCTTGTCGTGATACCACTTGGCGGTCCAGGTGCGTGTCACCCCAAGGCGGAAGCCGTACGGGTGGACCTTGTGTCCCATCGATCAGGCCTCCCGGTTTCCGACGGTCACGGTGATGTGTGTCTGTGGCTTGTGGATTGGAAACGCCCGACCCTGCGCCCGCGGCCGCCAGCGCTTGATCGTTGGTCCTTCGTCCGCTCGGGCGTCGAGGACGATCAGCTCGTCGGCAGCCATGTTCAGGTTGTTCTCGGCGTTCGCCGTGGCGCTCTTGAGCACGCGGGCAACGTCTTTGGCGGCATGCTGCGGCATGAATCGCAGCGCGGCGGCGGCCTCTTCCACGGAGCGACCCTTGATCGCCTGGACGATCAAGCGGGCCTTCCGGGTAGAGCCGCGGAGATACTTGGCGGAGGCAGATACACGCACAGTCGGGCCGCTCCTACTTCGGGCTCGCGGACCGATCGGTGTGCTTGCCGTGCCCGCGGTAGGTGCGGGTGGGAGCAAACTCACCGAAGCGGTGGCCAACCATGTTTTCGGTCACGTAGACCGGCACGTGCTTGCGGCCGTTGTACACGGCGATGGTGTGGCCGATGAACGTCGGGAAGATGACGGACGCGCGAGACCAGGTCTTGACGACCTTCTTCTCGCTGCGCTTGTTCATCTCCTCGATTCGACCGAGCAGACGGGCCTCGATGAAGGGGCCCTTCTTGATGGAACGGGACATTCTTCTGCTAGCCTCCCGCTACTTCCGGTGCCGCGAGCGAACGATGAGCCGCGAGGTCGTCTTGCCACGTCGCGTGCGGTAGCCCATCGCCGGCTTGCCCCATGGCGTCTTGGGCGGCATCCCCGTCGGGGACTTTCCCTCTCCGCCACCGTGGGGATGGTCGCGCGGGTTCATGACGACGCCACGGACTTCCGGTCGCTGGCCCATGTGGCGCGCACGCCCGGCCTTGCCGATGTTCTGGTTCTCATGGTCGATGTTGCCGACCTGGCCAACCGTGGCCATGCAGCGGATGCTGACCCGGCGGACCTCGCCCGAGGGAAGGCGCACCTGCGCGTAGTCCCCTTCCTTGGCCAGGAGCTGGGCCGAGACGCCCGCCGAGCGGACGATCTGGCCACCCTTGCCGGGAACGAGCTCGATGTTGTGGATGGTGGTGCCGAGCGGGATGTTGGCGATCGGCAGTGCGTTGCCGACGCGGGCTTCCGCCTCCGGCCCGGACAACACCACATCGCCGACCTTGATGCCGTGTGGTAGCAACATGTAACGCTTCTCGCCGTCGCGGTAGTGCAGAAGTCCGATACGCGCGGACCGGTTCGGGTCGTATTCGACCGTGGCGATCCGCGCCGGAACGCCGAACTTGTCGCGCTTGAAGTCGATTCGTCGGTAGTGGGTCTTCTCGCCGCCGCCTCGATGACGCACGGTCAGCCGGCCGGCGTTGTTCCGTCCCGAACCACGGATCTGCGGTTCGAGCAGGGGCTTGTGCGGCTTGTCGGTGGTGATCTCCTCGAAGGTCGAGCGAGTCATCTGGCGCATCCCGGGCGAGGTGGCCTTGTAGCTCCGAAGCGGCATGACTACACCCCCTCGAAGAACTGGATCTTCTGGCCGGGGGCCAGGGTCACGATCGCCTTGCGCCAGCCGGAGATGCGTCCGGTCGTTCGACCGCGCCGCGTCCCGCTCGACTTCGTCTGGGGCTGCTTGGTCAGCACGTTCACGGCCACGACGGTGACCTTGTCGCTCTTGTAGAGCTCCTCGATCGCGGCCTTGATCTGGATCTTGTTGGCGTCGCGGTGCACGGCAAAGGTGTACTTGCCCTTGGAGGCTTCGTCGATCGACTTCTCACTGATGACCGGGCGAAGGATGATCTCGGGAGCGATGAGCGCGCTCACAGGTAGACCTCCTCCATCCGGGCGAGGGCGGGCTGCTCGATCACGATGACATCGGCCTTGATCAGGTCGACCACGTTGAGCGAGTCGGCCAGGATGACCTCGACGGTCGGCAGATTGCGGGTCGACAGCTTCAGCCGCTCATCAGAGGCCGGGGCGACGATGAGGACCCTCCCGGTGGCCTTCAACGCCGCCAGGATCCCGATGAAGTCCTGGGTCTTGATCCGGTCCAGGGCGAAGGCGTCGACGACCCGGATCGCCTCGTCACCGAACTTGGCAGTGAGCGCGCCGCGCAGCGCGAGCCGCCGCATCTTCTTCGGGAGGCGCTGCTCGTACGATCGCGGATGCGGTCCGAAGACGACGCCGCCGCCCCGGAAGTGCGGGGCGGATTTGGTCCCCTGCCGGGCGCGCCCGGTGCCCTTCTGGCGGTACGGCTTGGCGCCACCGCCGCGAACCTCGCCACGTGTCTTGGTGTCGTGCGTGCCGATCCGGCGGCCGGCCAGCTGGGCGGTCACGACCTGGTGGAGCACGGCGACGTTCACCGGGGCGGCGAAGAGCTCGTCATTGAGCTCGACGCTGCCCACGGTCGCTCCGGCGCGGTCATACAGGGGGGTCTGCGGCATCGGTCAGGCCTTCTTCACGAGGATCAGGCTGCCCCGGCTGCCCGGAAGGCTGCCCTTGATCAGGAGCAGATGGCGGTCTGCGTCCGCCTGGACGACCTTGACCTTCTTGGTGGTATTGCGACCATCGCCCATGTGGCCGGCCATCTTGATGCCCTTGTACACGCGGCCGGGCGTCGTGCCGGGGCCGATCGAACCCGGGGCCCGATGATGGTCCGAACCGTGCGTCTTGGGGCCGCGATGGAAGTGATGGCGCTTGATGTGGCCGGCGAAGCCCTTGCCCTTGGAGATGCCGCTCACATCGACCAGATCACCTGGAGCGAAGAGGTCCGTGATACCGATCGACTGGCCGACTTCGTAGCCCGACAGGTCGTCCATCCGGAACTCACGGATCGTCCCGACGCTGGGCAGACCCTTGAGCTGACCGGCTTCCGGCTTGGTGAGCTTCTTCTTCTCGTCGGTCCCGAGTTGGACGGCTGCGTAGCCATCCCGCTCCGGGGTCCGCAGCCGGGTGACGGTGTTCGGCGCAACCTTGATCACCGACACGGCCACCATGGTCCCGTCCGCCTGGAAAACCTGGGTCATCCCCACTTTCCGACCGATCAGACCGATGCTCATGGCTGCGAACTCCTCGCCCGCGCAGCCGTGTCCAGGCCAAGGCGGCGACGAGCATGTGAGCGAGCGCACTCCGACGTGCGTGAGCGAACACGCGCAGGAGCCAACGCGGGAATGGGCCGGAAGCGCGGGCGAGGATTCATCACATCTTGATCTCGATGTCGACGCCCGCGGGGAGCGAGAGTCGCATCAAGGCGTCAACCGTTTTCGACGAGGGGTCAATGATGTCCACGAGCCGCTTGTGGGTGCGGATCTCGAACTGCTCGCGACTGTCCTTGTCGATGAACGGCGAACGGAGGACGGTGAACTTCTCGATCCGCGTGGGCAGGGGCACGGGCCCGACGATGTCGGCTCCCGTGCGCTGCGCCGTCTCGACGATCTGCGCCGCCGACTGATCGAGCAGTCGGTGGTCGTAGGCCTTGAGGCGGATCCGGATGCGCTGCTTCGCCATTCGGGGCTACGCGGTGATGGTCGTGACCGCGCCGGCACCGACGGTCCGGCCACCCTCACGGATGGCGAACCGCTGGCCGGTCTCGAGCGCGATCGGGGTGATGAGCTCGACGCTCATCTCGACGTTGTCACCGGGCATGACCAT
>CAZOJS010000003.1:0-16773 GCA_964580175.1 uncultured Anaerolinea sp.
TTTCATTTCGTGTTTGGCTTCGCGCGGCTGGACTACAAGAAAGCAACGCGGTCCTTCATTTCTTCCGGAGTGCGGTGACGCCAAAGGGCGACCAAGCCGAGAATCATCTCGCCGATGGATCGGTCGCGCGGGCCGGTACACTTCCAGCACGTGACCCAGACTCCCCCGACCAACGATCCGACGAGCGGCTCCGTTGGAACCAGCACCCCGATCTCCGCGTCCGACGCCGGCGTGTCGCCGCCGAAGCCGCGCCGCGGCAAGACGGTCCACGGCGAGGCGGCCAATGCCGGCCATCGCGTCCTGGCTCCGGATGACGCCGAGGTCGAGGCCTATCTCGAGGCCGCGCTCAATGCACCTCCTCCTGACCGGGCACCGGCGGATCGCCCGGCAGCCAGCGACCATGGCACCGTCGTCATCCTCGACTTCGGGAGCCAATTTGCCCAGCTGATCGCGCGCCGTGTCCGCGAGCTCAACGTCTACTCGGAGCTCATGCCACACGACACGCCCATGGCGGAGATCGAGGCGCGCGGAGCCAGCGCGATCATTCTGTCCGGCGGCCCGATGTCCGTCTACGACGACGGCGCGCCGAAGCCGGATCCGGCGATCTGGAGCGGACGGATCCCGGTCCTGGGCATCTGCTACGGCGCGCAGTTGATGGCGCATGAGCTGGGCGGCGACGTCCTCCCGGCAGCCAAGCGCGAATACGGACCGGCCACGGTCACCATCACGGCCGACGACCCGCTGTTCGCCGGGATCGAAGGTGAACAGCCCGTGTGGATGAGCCACGGCGATTCGATCACGCGACTCCCCGAGGGTTTTCGATCCACCGCCCACAGCGGATCCTCGCCGTTCGCCGGGCTCGTCGATTCGAACCGCAACCTGTACGGGATCCAGTTCCACCCAGAGGTGGCCCACACGCCCCGTGGCCGCGACGTGCTTCGGAACTTTGTGGTGGGCATTGCCGGCGCACAGGCGACGTGGACGCCCGCGAACTTCATCGACTCGACCGTCGCCGACATCAGGACGCGGGTCGATGCGCACGCCCGCGCCGTCGGCTCCGACGGCCTGGTGATCTGCGCGCTATCCGGCGGCGTCGACTCGGCGGTCGCGGCCGCGCTCGTCCACCGCGCGGTGGGCGATCGGCTGACCTGCATCTACGTCGATCACGGACTCATGCGCAAGAAGGAGTCGGAGCTCCTGCGGGCCACCTTCGAGCAGCACCTCGGCATGCGGCTCGTGATGGTCGATGCCCGCCAGCGGTTCCTCGCGCGGTTGGCCGGGGTCATCGATCCTGAGCAGAAACGCAAGATCATCGGCGATGAATTCATCCGGGTCTTCGAGGAGGAGGCAACGAAACTCGGCCGGATCGACTTCCTGACCCAGGGCACGCTCTACCCCGATGTCATCGAGAGTGCAACGTCGGAGACCAAGACCGCCCAGAAGATCAAGACGCACCACAACGTCGGTGGGCTGCCGGCCGACCTGCGATTCAAGTTGATCGAGCCACTTCGGTACCTGTTCAAGGACGAGGTCCGGCTCGTGGGCGCCGAACTCGGGCTGCCCGAGCAGATGGTTCAGCGCCAGCCGTTCCCCGGGCCGGGGCTCGCGATCCGGATCATCGGCGAGGTCACCGCGGAGCGACTGGACACCCTCCGCGAAGCCGATTGGATCGTTATCGACGAGATCAAGGCGGCCGGCCTGTACCGGAGCGTCTGGCAATCGTTCGCGATCCTGACCCCGGTCCGGAGCGTCGGCGTCATGGGCGACGGGCGCACGTACGCGAACGTGGTTGCGATCCGGGCGGTCACTTCCGAGGACGGCATGACGGCCGACTGGGCCAAGATCCCGTACGACGTCCTCGGCAAGATCTCATCGCGGATCGTCAACGAGGTCCCGGGCGTCAATCGGGTCGTCTACGACATTTCATCGAAGCCACCGGCGACGATTGAGTGGGAATAGGCGCGCGCCCCTAACGCGCCGCAAGCGCGACACGCGCCGCTACCCGAGGGCTGTCCGGTCGACATGTGTCCGTTCTGACACCACCTGGACACGAATTGGTCGAGGCGACCGCTCAGCTCAACCAGGTTCGTCGGGATGTGCGTCGTAACGCACAGGATTGACGCGGTTCGGGCGCGCATGACCGTTCCGGCGGGATCGCACCGATGCAGGTCGTCCCGATTGTGTCCGGGGACGCACAGCTTGCGGATCGCCGTCAGCTTGCGGGATGCCTCGGCTGTCCGGTCGCCGGCGACGATCGAGTGGGAATGGGCGCCAACGGACGTCAGTAGTCCCGATCGTTGGTGAGGCGCGCCACGAGCCGCTCCCGTCCGGGGAGCTGACCGGTGGCCACGAAGATCGAGTGGGAATAGGCGCTCGCCGGAACATCAGCACGGCGGACGCGCCGGGGTGACCTCTGGGCTATTCCCAAGGGATTCGTACGCGCTACAGTGGCCGCGAAATCTCAACGGAGGTCCGCCAACAAACATGCCCGCGACCAGCGATCCGCCTGTCTGCCCCTGGTGCTCTGCCGAGCTGCGGACTGCCGACGATGCGCGCTGCCCGTCCTGCGGCGCCGTGCTGCGGGATGAGAAGGCCGACGCCGAGGTTCCGGGAGTGACCCGCGTGGACCACGAGGCCATCCTGCGCTCGCGCGCTCCCGCCCAGAAGTCGCGCGGCCTGATCGGCTGGCTGTCGGGTGAGTATCAGGTTGCCGCCGCCCCGGAACCGCCCGAATCCCTGGCCCCGCCGGACGCCGAGGTCCGCCGCGAGATGCTCCGGATGGAGTTGGCGGCGCTGAGCGCCAGGGCCGAAGCCGAACTCGCAGAAGCGCGACTCGCAGAAGCGCAACTCATTGAACCGGAGGTCGGCGGGGACCGAGGCGATGACGGACCGCCAGCCGATGACGGCGCGGCCCGGCCGACGGATCAGTCCGCTGCGACTGAACCCAACCGGGAGCGGTCCGCCGACAGCTGAGGTTCGTCCGGGCGGGTTCGCGCTGGTTCGCGCGGTTCGCGCTGGTTCGCGCGGTCCGCGCCGGTTCGGGCGGCCCCCGGCGATCCGGGCATCTACCGCCTGCGCGACTATCCTCCGGCCATGCCTGAACGCCTGCCGTCCCCCGGTCCCTCGTTTCTCCGCGAGCAGGATTTGCGCCTCGGAGATCGCGTCCTGCAGGTCGGCATGAGTCGACCCACCACCGGCCCCGACGCGTGGTGGCTCGCGGTGATGTGGGTCCGCGATGCGGACGGCGTCGTCAGCTTTCGCGATGTCGCGCCGGCCGCCGGACCGCCTCCCGACCCGCCGCTGGCGCGGCTGGGACCGTCACTTGCCGGAGGGCTTTCCGGCCTCATTCTGGAAGATGCCGGGAGGCTGTCGATCCGCCTGGGCCTGCTGGCGCCGCCCGACGATCCCGAGCGCCCGTGGCGCTGCCCGCTCGCCGTGCGGGCCGGATTCCAGTTCGAGCCGGCCCGGGCGGCGACCATGCAGCCCAATCTGCTCGCCACCGAGGTGCTGACCGCCTTTCGACGGTCCGTCGAGGCCCTCGGCCGCCGCTGAATCGCGCCGGCCGGCCGACGCCGAAGTGGGAGGGCGACACCGAGAACTGGCACCTGCGCCGCCCTGTCGTAGACTTCCCGGAACATGGATGACCGCGACAACGAGAATCGTAACCCACCCCGCCCCCCATTCGGCGGTCGCCCAGCCGGCAGACCGCGCCAGGCGACTCCCGCCAATCCGCTGAGCGGCCGCTTCGGCATCTTCGTCGCCATCATCGCCGTCGTCCTGCTGTTCGGGACCGGCGTCATCGAATTCTGGACCGACGCGATCTGGTATCGCAGCGTGGAGTTCGACGCCGTCTTCTGGACCCGCGTCTGGGCGTCGAGCGGATTGTTCGTCGGCGGTACCGTGCTCACCCTCCTCGTGCTGCTCGGCAACCTGTGGCTGGCGAACCGGCTTGCGCCGCCGGCCGACGGCACGCCGGCATCGATGCGCGACATCTTCGAGCGGATCGCGGAAATGGGAACGGCCGGGGTGGACCCGCGCAACCGGGCCGGGATGCCGCGCCCGGTCAGCGTCAACGAGGAACCACTCCAGCTCCCGGATCTGTCACCGCTGGCGACCGCGATTCTGGGCGGCCTGTCCGTGCTCGCCGCGCTCATCGTCGGCGGGGCTGCCGCGTCGGCCTGGGACACCGTCCTGCTGTGGGTCAACCGTGTCCCGTTCCAGGCTGCCGCCGGCGCCTCGAGCGTCGATCCGATCTTCGGTCGGAACGTGTCCTGGTTCCTGTTCGACCTGCCCTTCCTGCGGACGGTCCAGACGGTCTTCAACGTGCTCGTCCTGGGCGGGCTCGGTGTGGCCGGGGCGCGTTATGTGGCGGGTGCCACCCGCTCCGGCTTCACGGTCCCGTCGGGCGTCCGAATCCACCTGGCGATGCTGGCCGGTATCTATCTCCTGTCGGTGGCGTTCGGCTATCAGCTCGATAAGTACGAACTCGTGTACTCGGCCCGTGGCGTCGCGACGGGCGTGAGCTACACGGATCAGAACGCCCAGTTCTTTGCCTACGACCTGCTGACGGTGCTGTCTGCCTTTGCCGCGGCGTTCCTCGTCGGCGCGGCATTCACGCGCTGGACCTGGCCGCTCGGTGTCACCGTGGCCACCTGGTTCCTGGCCTCGCTGTTCGTCGGGCGCCTGTATCCCGAGGTCATCCAGCGCTTCGTGGTCACACCGAACCAGTACAACCTTGAGCAGCCCTACATCGCGAACAACATCGCGATGACCCGCCGCTCCTACGGACTCGATGCGTGGGAGGAACGGACCTACGACGGATCCGCGCCCCTCACAAGGGCGCAGATCGACGAGGAATCGGCGACTTTCGCGAACGCCAGGCTGTGGGACTACCGCCCGCTCGGAGACACGCTGGACCAGCTCCAGACGGTCCGGCGCTACTACGACTTCGTCGACGTGGACACGGACCGCTACGTCCTTGAGGGCGAGGAGCGCCAGGTCATGTTGTCCGCCCGTGAACTAGATCTGACCGCGACCGACGCGGGCAGCGGATGGGTCAACCAGCGGATCATCTATACCCACGGCATCGGGATGGCGATGGTGCCGGTCAATGAGGTGACCAACGAGGGTCAGCCGCTCCTCCTGATCAAGGACCTGCCGCCGGTTTCAAGCGGCGGAGCACCCGATGTGAGCGAACCGCGGATCTACTTCGGTGAATCGCTCTCCGACTACGTGATCGTGGGTGCCAAGCAGTCCGAGTTCGACTATCCGCAGGCCGATAACGCGGCCGGCGCCGGGAACGACGTCCAGACGCGCTGGACCGGCACCTCGGGTATCCAGCTGGATACGACCCTCTCGCGGCTCCTGTACTCCCTTCGGTTCCGCGACCTGAACCTGTTCATCAGCGACCAGGTCACGAACCAGAGCCAGTTGTTGATGCACCGGGCGCTGAACGACCGACTCCAGCTCATTGCCCCGTTCCTGTCGTACGACAAGGATCCGTACCTCGTGGTGACCGAGGAGGGGCGGCTGGTCTACATCCAGGATGCATTCACGACCTCCGATCGATTCCCGAACGCCCAGCCGTTCAATCCGGGCTCGCTCGAGGCCTCCGGCCTCGTCGGCCGGGACCTCAACTACATCCGGAACAGCGTCAAGGTGGTCATGGACGCCTACAACGGCACCATGACCTTCTATATCGCCGATCCGACCGATCCGATCGTGCAGGCCTGGGCCGGCGTCTTCCCGACGCTGTTCCAGCCCATCTCGAGCATGTCAGTCGATCTGCGCGCCCACCTCCGGGTGCCCGAGGATCTGTTCAACATTCAGGCCGCGACGTTCGGCCGCTACCACGTCACCAATACCGAGACGTTCTTCGGCAACCAGGACATCTGGACCGTCCCGACCGGCAAGACCAACGACCAGAGCCTCCCCTCCGAGGCCTACTACGTGATCATGCGGATGCCTGGCGAGCCGGAGCCGGAGTTCCTGCTCCTCCAACCCATGGTTCCCCTTGGCCGGCCCAACATGATTGCCTGGGTCGCGGCGCGCAATGACCCGACCGACTACGGCGGCGTGCGCGTCTATCGGTTCCGGACGGACACGTCGGTCTTCGGCCCGGCGCAGATCGAGGCGCGGATCGACCAGGATCCCGTGATTTCAGCGCAGATCACGCTGTGGAACCAGTCAGGCAGCAAGGTCGTTCGCGGGAACCTCATCGTCGTCCCCGTCGGCGACACGCTGATCTACCTCCAGCCGGTCTATCTCCAATCGACCTCGTCGTCGTTCCCCGAGTTCCAGCGGATCGTCGTTGCCTCGCCGACGTCGGTCGTGTGGGGGGAGACGCTTGCCGACGCGCTCGATCAGCTGCTCCGCAATGGCCCGACCCCGACCCCGACCCCGACCCCGACGGTGGGGCCCGGAGCAACCCCGGGCAGCACACCGGCGCCCACGGCCGAGCCGGGCGTTCCAGCGGACGTTGCCGGCCTGATTACCTACGCCAACACACACTTTGACTTGGCGCAGGCAGCCCTCCGAAACGGCGATTTCGCGGCGTATGGGCGGGAGATCGAGCTCGTACGGCAGGCCCTGGCTCGCCTCGATGGGCTTGCCGGCGCGACGCCGGCGCCGTAACCGAACCGACCAGGACCCCGCGCGGATGTCCGCGATCGGTGTGTTTGGATCCGCGCTGCTCGCCGTGCTCGTTCATCCGCGCTGGTGGCTGATGGCCATGGCAGCCTTCATGGCGCGCGGCGGGTTGCTCGTGCTGCTCCTGCCGGTGATCCCGCTCCCCACTACCGCGGCACTGGCCAACGCGCTCGGGCCCACCCTGGTCGGCTTCGTGTTCGGTGGGCCATCCGTCGCGTTCCTGCTCCTGATCGGAGCCTTGGTGCTGGCGATCGCCGTGTGGCTGCTGAGCTCCGGCTTCGTCGGCGCGGCGCTCGATCTCAGGCTCGTCCGCGAGGTGGTCGCGGATGACGAGTTCGGCATCGTCGAGCCGCCCACGCACGGCGATTCCTGGCGGGCGCTGGCGGTCAGATGGGCGGCCCACCTGCCCACCATCGTGGTCACGGTCTGGGGCGCCGTTCCGCTCGTGGATGCCGCCTACGCGGAGCTCGTCCATCCGGGCGACGCGAGCCTGCCTGTGGTCGTGCGGGTGCTCCTCCGGGTTCCGGACGTCGTCTCTGCGCTGGTCGGGGCATGGATCCTCGGGGAAGCCGTCGGCGGTCTTGCGGTTCGACACCTGGCCTGGGGCACCGGAACCGGGCGGTCCGTCTTGAGCGGATTACGCTCGATCATTCGTCCCTCCGCGCTCGTGGTGCTGGTGCTGACGTCCCTGATCCTGGTGGCTGCGCTCGGGGTCGGCGGGGTGGCCGTGTCCGAGGCGTTCGAGCAGGCGCGTTTCGAGTTGATGGATGGCGGTACCCCCTTCGCCCAATGGCTTGCCCTTGTGCTCCTGTCGGCGAGCTGGTTTGGGACGATCCTGCTGGTAGCGTTGGCGGTGGCGCTTCGGTCGACGGCCTGGACCTACGAGGCGGCCCGCCAGCGCCGCGACGGGACGAACGAATTCGTCGCGTGACCGGGAGGGCTTCCTTCCACGGCGATCATCTGGCACCCTGATCTGGACAACGCCCCTCGTCGTCGGGGCTCACGGGAGGGAGAGGTCATGCCCGGAGGTGCTGTTCCGTGCTTTGCGTGCGGCCGGCCCGTGCCCGCCCAGGCCAGCGCCTGCCCGGCCTGCGGCAGGCCGGTCGCGGGCGCCCTCGATCCGGCCGCGGGCGCGGAGGAGCTGGAGGCGGCTGCGGCGGCTGTGGCGTCGACCGACGAACCGGTCACCAGCGACGAACACGTTGCGGGACCGGAAGCCGAACTGCCCCGGGCCGGAGACGGCCTTGCATCGGGCGGGATCGTCCCGGGTAGCGTGGGGCTCGGCGGCTACCTGCCCCCCTCGAGCGTCTACCGGGCTCCGGAGACGAAACTCCCCGAACAAACCATGCCCCGTCTGGATCAGCCACCCGCGGCAGCCGAACGGGCCGCTCCCGAGCCGGCGGCCTCGCCGGGCCCGCGACCCGGCCAGGCATCACTCTTCGCGGACCTTCCGTTCGCTGCCCCGAGCACCCTCGCCGGCTGGCTGGTTGCCACCGCGAGCGGCGTTGCCGCGGTCACGTTCCTGCTGCCGTGGGCCCCCCGGATCGCGAACTACACGAGCAGCTGGGGACTCGCCAGCCTCGCGAATCTGCCTGTGCTGGGCCTGCTCATCGCAACCGTTGCCCTCGCCCTCGTACCCAACCCGGTGGCTCGCTGGATCCGTGCGGGTGTCCTCCCGCTGATCTCCGGCTCGATGTTCCTGGGCCTCCTCTGGCCGTACATCGTGGGCGATTTCGGGGCGGAATTCGGTTCAATCGCGGGGGCGGCCGGAGCGGTCGTTCTGGTCGCCGGCGGAATCCTCGGTGTTGCCCCCGGCAAGGACGGGCCGGCAGCGATCTGACGTCACGCGGGCGCCGTCGTCGGCGTCCGAAGGCACGCGTATCGGCCACCTGTCGGCTCGAGCCGTGCCGTCCGGTCCGCCGAAAGGACGCTGGTACACTGCCCCGATCGCCACGGTCGTTGGATCGAGGCGAGCAACACGCACGGAGGCATCCGCTCGACGGATGGAAGAGATCCTCGGCACGATCGGCGGTGCGATCGGCTCCATCTTCGACAGCCCGGTGGTCCAGTTCGGATTCCAGATCATCGCGATCTACTGGGCGATCCTCTGGCTGGCGGCTGCCTACTGGGCGTTCCGGGACATGCAGCTCCGAACCGAGAACCCGATCGCTCCGTACCTCGCGGCCGCATTCGTGATCGTGTTCACGCCGATCCTCTTTCCCCTCGCCGTGTTCGCCTATCGGATCGTCCGGCCGCAGGAGCGGATCGGGGAAATTTACGAGCGAAACCTGGCCGAGGAAGCGATGCTCGCCGAGATCGAGGCGATCCGGCACTGCCCGACCTGCGACCGGACCGTCCACGCCGACTGGATCATCTGTCCCACGTGTCGAACGCGGCTCAACAGGGTCTGTCCCAACTGTTCTAGGCTCGTTGGCCTCGACTGGTCGCTGTGCGCCTGGTGTGGGCGTGACTTCGAGCGGGCGGACGTCGCCGCGAGCGTCAGCGCCAGGGTCACGGCGCCCAATCGCGAGGCCCTGCCACCGGGTCCGCCCGCGGCCCCCCGGACGTCGGTTCGACCATCGGCAACGCGGGCCGCCGCGAGCACGGGCCCGAGCGACCCGCTCACCGAGTCTTGACCGACTCTTCGGCGGAGACTGAGGCGCCGGGCGAGAAACGACTGCCCGTCCTCGGGCTGTTCCGGTTCACGATCGAGGGCCGCCAGGCCCCGGGCCTCTTCGTCGTCGGCTGGATCGCCGGACTCGTCGGGGGTTCGGCCGCGTTCGTCGGCCTGCTGGCCGGCCGCAACGTCCCCGGCGTCCTGCTGTTCAGCATCGGCATGGCCATCCTGCTGGCTGCGCTCATCCTGCTCGGCGGCTCGCAGGCCATCGAGCGCCGGGCGCGGTCGGCGGAGTATGCGGGTCCCTCTCCGGTCCTCGTGTTCGCCGCGGTCATCGTCGCCTCGTACCTGGCCGCGATCGTCGTCGTGACGCCGCTGCAGCTTCTGGACCTCGAGATCGGTGGCCCGCTGCTGTCGCTCCTCGGTGTTGGAATCCAGGCCGTCGTGGTCGTGCTCCTGCTCCGCCTGATGGTGATCGGGACGGAGGCGCTGACCTGGTCTGACATGGGCGTCCGTCGCCCGGACTGGGCCGCCCTGCGCGACTTCGTCTGGGGAGCGCTGCTCGCGGGGCCCGTGCTGCTGGTCACCGCCGTCGTGATCTTCGGGCTCGTGAGCGCGATCGGCGAGCAACCGAGTGCACCGCTTCCCCCGGCCGGTTCCACCTCCGGCCTCCTGCTCAACCTGTTCGCAGGCGCGCTGATCGCGCCGGTCTACGAGGAGCTGTTCTTCCGCGGCTTCACCCTGACCGTCTGGCGGCGCGCGGCCGGTCCGACCACGGCGATCATCCGATCGTCCCTGCTCTTTGCCCTGATCCACTCCGTCAATCAGAGCGGGGATACCTTTGCGGCCGCGCTTGGCGTCGCCGTTGTCGCGGCCGGCGCCCGCCTTCCGGTTGCGCTCGTCCTCGGATGGGCGTTCCAGCGACGTGGCTCGCTGTGGGCGTCGATCGGCCTGCACGCCACATTCAACGCGATCCTGCTGATCATCGCGGAGCAGGCCCTCAACGCCTGAGGTCGCCCGTGCACACCGGGTGCACCACGGGGTGACCGTCCGGTGAGCATCCCCCGATAGGCTGCGCAGCGTCCTCGGGTCCGGATGGCGGGGGGAATCGGCGGGCTTCCGTCGTTCGGGCCCCGGGGACACCGACACCGAGAGTCGGCGTCGCCACGTGGAGGCCTGCGCATGCCTGAGCGGCAGTTGGATCAGCCCAAGGGGCCCGGCGGGATCGTCCCGTTTCCACGCGGCCGCGTGCTCCGCGAGGTGCCGGCAACCGAGCGTCCGCGCGAACGGCTCGCACTGCGCGGACCAGGCGGGCTGAACTCGTCCGAGCTGATCGCCCTGCTGTGGGGTTCCGGCGCCAGGGGCCGGTCCGCGGTCGACCTGGCCGAAGATGCCGTCGCGCGCTTCGACGGACTGACCGGACTCGCCCGGGCGTCGGGCCTCGAGCTCGAGGTGATCGACGGCGTCGGCGCGGCCAAGGCGGCGCAACTGCAGGCGGCGTTCGAGCTGGGTCGCCGACTGCTAGCGGACTGGCCGACGGCTCGCTGGTCCGTCCGCTCGCCACGCGACGTGGCCGATCGGCTGGTCCTCCAGATGGGTCGTCTCGAACGCGAGGAGCTGCGAGTGGTCGTCCTCAACACCAAGAACGTCGTCCAGCGCGTGGTCACCGCGTATCAGGGCAATCTCAGCGCATCGGTCGTGCGGGTCGGCGAGCTGTTCCGGGATGCCGTCCGACTCACCGCGGCCGGAATCATCCTGGTTCACAACCATCCGAGCGGCGATCCGACGCCCTCACCGGACGACCTTCACCTGACGGCCGAGGCACTCGCCGCGGGACGTCTGCTCGACATCAACGTCCTGGACCACCTGGTGATCGGCCACGACGCGTGGGTCTCGATGCGGGACCGGGGGATTGCCTTCGACCGGCCCGGATTTCCGCCCGACGCCGCGGCCTGAGCCGTCCCCAGGCCCACCCTTCGGGGTCCATCCGGGCGCCTCAGAACTGGCGGGTATACTCCGCAGGCTCCGTGAGGCACCATGGACGACCGTCGCGAGCGACCAATCCAGAGGTACTCCTTCCCGCATGCTCGACCGCCTGCTTGGCCTCTTTTCCCGTGACATCGGTATCGATCTCGGTACCGCCAACACGCTCGTTCACGTCCGCGACCGCGGAATCGTGATCAGCGAACCGTCGGTCGTCGCGATCGATGCGCGAACCCGACGAGTGCTCGCCGTCGGCGCCGAGGCCAAGCGCATGGTCGGGCGGACGCCCTCGAACATCATCGCCGTGCGCCCGCTCCGGGACGGGGTGATCAGCGACTTCGACGTCACCGAGCAGATGATCAAGTACTTCGTCGATCGGGTGCACGATCGGATCGGGCTGATCGCCCGCCCACGGATGCTGATCGGCATCCCCTCCGGCGTGACCGAGGTCGAGAAGCGCGCGGTCAAGGACGCGGCGCTGAACGCGGGAGCCCGCTGGGCACGCCTGATCGAGGAGCCGATGGCCGCGGCAATCGGTGCGGGCCTGCCGGTCGGCGAGCCGTCCGGGAGCCTGATCGTGGACATCGGCGGCGGCACCACCGAGGTCGCCGTGATCAGCCTCGGCGGCATCGTGGTCAGCCGCTCCATCCGGATCGGCGGCGATGAGATGGACCAGGACAATGTCAACTTCGCCCGGCGCGAGTACAACCTCCTCCTCGGGGAGCGGACGGCCGAGGACATCAAGATCGCCATCGGCTCAGCCTACCCGGGGGAGTGGGATCAGCAGCGGGTCAACCTGCGTGGCCGCGACCTCCTGACCGGGCTGCCCCGCAGCGTCGAGGTCGGCGCGGACCAGATCCGCGAAGCTATCGAGCCATCGGTCGCGCAGATCGTCGACACGATCCGGGACACGATCGAGGAGACGCCGCCCGAGCTCGTCGCCGACATCATGGACCAGGGCATCGTGATCGCCGGCGGGGGCGCGCTTCTGGCGGGGCTCGACCGGCGCGTCGCCGAGGCGACCCAGATGCCGGTCCACATTGCCGATGATCCGCTGACATGCGTCGCTCGCGGGACCGGCGTCGTGCTCCAGGACATGGATTCGCTGGAGCGCGTCCTCGTGACCGAGACGTACATCCGTCCACCGCGCTGATTCGGGTGCCCTCGCTCGGAGCCCTCAGCACCGCCAGGGTCCAACGATGAGCGCCGCCTTCGCCAGCCGGACTATTCGCCGCCGAGCGATGACCTATCTGGCGGTGCTTGCGGCGAGCCTGATCATGATGGCGGTCTCAACCAACCCCCAGATCCAGAACCTCCAGCGCGGAATCGGGTTCGCCTTCCGGCCCGTGCAGAGCGCGCTCGATGGCGTCGGGCACGACCTGAGCTCTGTGGTCGCCGCGCTCGGCGAGATCGATCACCTCCGATCCGAGAACGAGGCGCTCCGTGCCGAGAACGAGCGGATTCAGCAGGACGCCCTCCGGGCGGAGGAGATCCGCCGCCACAACGATCTGCTGACCGGGCTGCTCCAGTTGCGCAACGGGTTCGAATACGAGACCGTGGCCGCGACCGTGATCGCCCGGGAATCGATCGAAGTGCAGCACCGAATCACGATCGATCGGGGGTCCGCGGACGGGCTCAAGGTCGGCGACGTGGTGATCACGGCGGGTGGCGCGCTGGTCGGTCGGATCGTCGACGTCGGCCCCAGCTCCGCGACCGTCCAGTTGATCAGCGACGCCAGCTCGACCGTCATCGGCCAGCTCCTCCAGAGTGCCGCGACCGGGGAGGTCGTGGGGCAACTTCCGGCCAGTCTGACGATGCTCAACATCGATGCCTCCGTCTCGGTCGGCCTCGGCGAAGAAGTCGTCACGGCCGGCATCGAGCTCGCCGGCGGCATCCGGTCCCCCTATCCCAAGGGTCTCGTCATCGGTACCGTGGTCGACGTTCGGCGCGACGCGAACGAGGTCGTCCAGACGGCCTACCTGCAGCCCGCAGCAGCGCTCGAGCGCCTCGAGTACGTGCTGGTCGTCAGCGACTACCAGGGTGGCCTGCCGGCAGTGGAGCAGCAGCCGACGACCTGCCGCCCGGCCAGCGATGGAACCATCCCGGGCGGCGAGCAGCCGTGCATCGAGGCCACAGCCAGCCCGGCGCCCTGATCCCTGCGGATCCCCCGGCTGCGGTGCCCGCGTGCGGCGGACTCGAGTGCCCCATTCCGATCCGAACCACCCTGTTCTCCACCAGACTCCACTTCCCCGGGACCCGATGGGGCCACGCTCGCTGGTACCCATGCGGCATTGAGGGAGGCGGCTCCGTGGGCGAGTCTTGAGCTCCAGATCAACTCGTGGTCGCGATGACCCCGATTGGAGCTCCGAATCTTGCGTCACCTGGCTCGCGTTCTCGTCGTTGCCCTCGCGGCCACCATGCTGGCCGGCGCACCCGTTGCCGCGGCATCGACCCCGGAGGGCGGAACCGGGACGCTATCCGCGGCCAAGGTCGTGATCATCGTGGGGGCGACGCACTCCTCGACCTCGAGATACCGAGACATAGCGGACTCCGTGTACGCCGAGGCGATCAAGTACTCCTCGAACGTGGTCAAGGTCTATAGCCCGAATGCAACGTGGGCCAACGTGAAGCCAGCGCTCCAGGGTGCGAGCGTGGTGGTCTACCTGGGTCACGGCAACGGCTGGCCGAGCCCCTACACGTTCGACCCCGCCTACACGACCAAGAACGGGCTCGGCCTCAACGCGACGGCCAACGCCGGCGACAACAACACCAAGTACTACGGCGAGCCATACCTGGCGAACGAGATCACGCTCGCTCCGAACGCGGTCGTCCTGCTCAACCACCTGTGCTATGCGTCCGGCAATTCGGAGCCCGGGTACGCGGAGCCCACCCTCAGCATTGCCATGCAGCGCGTGGATAACTACGGCCAGGGCTTCATCAAGGCCGGCGCCCGGGCGGTCATCGCCGAGGGCCACGGAAGCATCAACGGCATGATTCGTGACCTGTTCACGACCAGCCAGTCGGTCGCGGATCTGTGGCGCAGCCAGGACGACTACAACGGCAACGAATTCTCGTTCCAGTCAGCCCGGAACCCAGCTTACTCGGCGCTCATGGACCCCGACAGCCCGTCCAGCGGCTACTACCGCTCGCTCGTCGGCAATCCCGACCTCCGAACCGAATCCGTGATCGGCGCCCCGATCATCGCGACCGACCCGCCACCTGACCCGATCCCGGGACCGGTGACCCGGCTCGGCGGTGCCGAGCAATACGCGACCCCGGCCGCGATCAGCGCTGCGACCTTTGCGGCGGGCGTGCCGGTCGTCTACGTGGCAACGGGCCTGAACTTCCCGGATGCGCTCGCGGGGGCGGCGGTGGCCGGCGCCGAGGGTGGGCCGATCCTGCTCGTCTCGACCGACTCGATCCCGGCCGTCACGGCGGCTGAACTGGCGCGGCTCGGACCGCAGCGCATCGTGATCCTCGGCGGCGCGGCCGTCGTGAGCGACGGCGTGATGGCGGCCCTGAGCGCCTATACCTCTGGTCCGGTCACGCGTCTCGCCGGACGCGACCGGTACGCTACCGCGGCCGAGATCGGTGCGGCATCCTTTGGCTCGAGTGTCCCGGTCGTCTACGTGGCGACGGGCCTGAACTTTCCGGATGCGCTCGCCGGCGCGGCCGTGGCCGGCGCCGAGGGCGGCCCGATCCTGCTCGTTTCCACGAACGCGATCCCGGCCGTGACGGCCGACCAGCTGACACGGCTCAGCCCGAGCAGGATCGTGATCCTGGGCGGCGCCGCGGTCGTCAGCGATGGCGTGCTGGCGGCCCTGAGCGCCTACACCTCCGGTCCGGTTACACGTCTCTCCGGGCGCGACCGGTACGCCACCGCGGCTGCCCTCAGCGCCGCGACCTTCGCCCCGGGCGTCCCGGTCGTCTACGTTGCCACCGGCCTCGATTTCCCCGATGCCCTCGCCGGGTCTGCCGCCGCCGGGTCCCTGGGTGCGCCGATCCTGCTCGTGTCCACGAACGCGATCCCGGCCGCGACCGCGGCCGAGCTCGTCCGCCTCCGACCGGCCCGGATCGTCATCCTCGGCTCGACCAGCGCGGTCTCCGAAACGGTGCGGATCCAGATCCAGCAGTACGCGGGCTGACCGGCTCCACGAGCCCGCCCCGCCGAACTCAGGCGCCAACGGAGCGCCGCTCCCGGCGCCGGATAGACTGGGCCGATGGCGAGCACAACGGTCGTTCCCGCTCCTCATGCCTGATCCCAACGCCGCCGACGAGGTGAGCACCGACGCCGCCGGTGCGGGCGTGTGGGTCGTCCTGCCGACGTACGACGAGGCCGAAAACCTGCCCGGGATCGTGGCTGCGGTCCTCGAGGTCCTGCCCGCCGCCACGATGCTCATCGTCGACGACAACTCGCCCGACGGAACCGGGGCGCTGGCCGACGAGCTGGCATCCCGGGACGCCCGCGTCCGCGTGCAGCATCGCCCGGGAAAGCAGGGTCTCGGGCGAGCCTATCTCGACGGGTTCCGCCAGGCGCTGGATGGCGGCGCCGCAGCAATCATCCAGATGGACGCCGACTGGTCGCATGATCCGGCGGCCCTGCCACGCCTGCTCGAACCGATCGCCCGCCGCGAGGTGGATCTCGTCATCGGGAGCCGCTACACGCCTGGCGGGCGGGTGGAGGACTGGGGCCTCAGTCGCCGCCTGATCTCGCGCGGCGGCAGCCTGTTTGCCCGTGTCGTGCTCGGACTGCGCGTGCGAGACCTGACCGGCGGCTTCAAGGCCTGGCGGGCTACCACGCTCGCCGCGATCCCGTTCGACGGCATCCACGCCGGGGGCTACGTCTTCCAGATCGAAATGACCCACCGGGCATCTCGATCCGGCGCCCGGGTGGGCGAGGTCCCGATCACCTTCCGGGATCGGCGGGTCGGCCAGTCGAAGATGTCCCGGCGGATCATTGCCGAGGCGCTCGTCGTCGTCGTCACGCTTCGGGCCGAGGAGGTCCTCCGGCGGTTCCGGAGGGCCCGCGCCTGAGACCGCGGCCCGTCTAGCGCTCGCGCGGTCCGTTCCCCAGCGCCGTCCCCGGATGGACCTCGTAGGCATACGACAGGGCGATCACCTGGACAAAGGTCTGACCGGCCGTCAGGGTGACCGGCGTCCCGTCAGGCTCGAACAGCAGCGTCGGCGCACCCTCTGCGGCCTTGCTCCACGTTCCTCGAATGATCTGGCCACCGGTGGAGATGATCGCCTCGCCGGAGCCCACGTTCTGCGCCTCGAGTCGCTTCTTCTCGGGGTGGCCGTCGTTCAGCGGGCCGAACCGCATCCGCAGGATCACAACGTTCGCGGGGCCGACCGGCTGGCCGTCCGCGGCGTCGATCTGCTGCGCCTCGGACCCGTCGATGAAGCGACGGTACCGATCGGTGGCTGGATCGTAGCGATAGGTGACCGTCTCGTACGGGTACTGGATCGTCATCGTCATGCCGAGTGGCCGGGCAAAGACGGACACGGGGTCGCCGAATGACCAG
>CAZOJS010000004.1:0-9962 GCA_964580175.1 uncultured Anaerolinea sp.
AGGAAACGCCGACTGAGGCAGCGTCCTTCGTCGAATGGCACATCGATCGACCGATCAGCGCCTGATGTGCTGCCTTACGACCCACGCGGCCGCTGTCAGGCCCGCCGCTTCGTCGCATGGTCGATGGATCGACCCGGCGCACGACCAGCGGGCTCCGCAAGCCGGCTCACCGGCCGGTATCCAGGCTAGAAGCCCCGGTTGCGGAGGACCGGCCCCATGCGCCGGGCGGCCTTGGCCCGATGGGAGATCGCGTGCTTCTCCGCGACGGAGTACGTGCCCAGCGTCCTGCCTCCCGGTGACTCGCCGGCCGGTTCGAAGATCGGGTCGTAGCCGAACCCACCGCCGCCCCGTGGGCTGAGCGCGATTCGGCCGCGGCAGGTTCCCCGACGCAGGATCATCGGCAGCCCTCCGCGCGGCCCACGCTCGTCCGGCAGCGCGAGGGCGAGGACGCACACGTACCGAGCTCCCCGCTCCGCGGCCGGGAGTCCGGCCAGCGCGCCGAGCAACTTGGCGTTGTTGTCCCTGTCGGTCGCATCCGGGCCGGCGTAGCGGCGCGTCCAGACGCCCGGCCCTCCGCCCAGTGCATCGACCTCGATCCCCGAGTCATCGGCGAGAGCCGGCAAGCCGGTCGCGGCGGCCGCGAATCGCGCCTTGATTCGGGCGTTGGCCTCGAAGGTCGCGCCGTCCTCGGTCGGCTCGCCGACCACGTCGAGATCGTCCAGGGACAGGAGCTCGACACGGGACAGGCTGAGCAGTTCGGTCAGCTCGCGGAGCTTGTGGGCCGAGCGGGTCGCGACGACCAGTCGGGCCGGCACGCTAGCGGCGGACCGTGGCGAGGATCGCCGTCTGTGTCTCGAACAGGCTGGCCAGCCCGACATTCGCCAGGTCGAGGAGGGCGTCCACGCGCGCCCGATCGAACGGCTTGCCCTCGGCCGTGCCCTGCAGTTCCACGTACGTTCCCGCATCCGTGCCCACGACGTTGAAGTCCACCTCCGCGCGGGAATCCTCGCTGTAGTCGAGGTCCAGCATCGGGATGCCGCCGACGACCCCCACGGAGACGGCCGCCACCTTGCCGATGATCAGGCGCTCCATGCCGTAGGTCTTGAGCGCTGCGGCAAGCGCGACGTATCCGCCGGTGATCGAGGCGCAGCGGGTGCCGCCGTCGGCCTGGAGCACGTCGCAGTCAACCGTGATGGTGCGCTCACCGAGCTTGGTTAGATCGACGACCCCACGGAGGGATCGACCGATCAGGCGCTGGATCTCATGGGTCCGTCCGCCGACCCGACCTTTCACACTCTCGCGGTCGGACCGCTCGGTCGTCGCCCGCGGAAGCATGGAATATTCCGCGGTGACCCAGCCCGTGCCCTTGCCGCGGAGGTGGGGCGGAACCCGGTCCGTGATCGTGGCTGCGCAGAGCACCTCGGTATCCCCGACCCGGATGCGGCACGAGCCCTCGGCCCACTTCTGGACGTTGAGGGTGATGGCGACCGGCCGGAGGTCCTCCCACGCACGCCCGTCCGCCCGCCTGGCGACCGGTGGATTTCCGATGCTCATCGTGCTCGCTCCTCGGCCTTGGCCGCGTCCCACAGTTCATCGAGGGTCTCGAAGTCAAGATTGCGGATCACTTCGCCGCGCTCAGCGACCATACGCTCCACGCGCCGGAAGCGGGCGCGAAACTTGTCATTGGCCGCCCGCAGTGCCGCCTCGCTCTCGATACCCAGCCTGCGTCCAACGTTGGTGACGACGAACAGGAGATCGCCGAACTCCTCGCTTCGACTCGCGGCATCGGGCGCAGCGGCCAGTTCGGCCAGCTCCTCCGCGACTTTCGCAAGCACGCCGTCGACATCCGGCCAGTCGTAGCCGATGGCGGCCGCCCGCTCCTGCATCTCCTGGCTCGCAGCCAGCGCCGGCATGGACCGGCTGATCCCGTCGAGCGCTCCCTTGGCCTTGGCCCGTGGGGAATCGTCCTCTGCGTTCGCCTCCCGGACCGGGTCCCGAGCCTCCCGCTCGGTGGCCTTGATCCGTTCCCACTGACGGGTCACGTCCGATGCCGTCGCGGCGGTCGCGTCCCCGAAGACATGCGGGTGGCGGCGGACGATCTTGCGGGCAATGGAGGCCTGCACATCGGCGAGGTCGAAGACGCCGGCCTCGGCGGCCAGCTGGGCATGGAGGATGACCTGCAGAAGGAGATCTCCGAGCTCCTCGGCCAGGGACGGCGTGGGCCCATCCGCCAGCGCGTCGTAGACCTCGTAGGCCTCCTCGAGCAAGTGCTTGCGAAGCGATTCGTGGGTCTGCTCGATGTCCCACGGGCATCCGTCCGGTCGACGGAGCCGGTCGCTGATGAAGGGCATCGCCCACGGCCCGGCCGCGGCGAGCTCGGGGCGGACGGGACGAAGGTAGAGGGGCTGCTCGAAGTCGGCGCGGGTCAGCTGCGCGAGGGTGGTTGGCTCGCCCTGAACCCGGTCGACGGGGTGCTCGTCTGGATAGAGGCGCCGAAGGACTGCCAGCGAGTCCAGGACGTCCGCGCGGTGTCGGCCCGGCAGCGCCTCGACTGTGCCGGAGACGGTCACGTCGAGCAGTGTCGCCGGCACGATCAGAACCGGGCGCGAAGCCTCCAGCGGCGTTGCCCCGATCGTCTCGGCGACCACGATCTGCAGCCCCGCCGCGAGATCCAGACCCCACCGGCCGCGCGCTTCAGCGACGATCGCGTCCAGCACGCGACGCTACTGGGTTGACGTTGCGGTGCCGGTGTTGCGATTGATGTCCGCGACCGCCTTCTTCGCCGTATACCAGTTGGCAAAGGCGTTGCTCTCGAACGTCGCGATCTGTTCCGGCGTCGGCGTCCGGACCTCCTCGGCGACCACCTTCCACAGGTACACACCTTCCTCCGGGATCGTGGTGACCGCGGTCACCCCGCCAATCTCGGCCGAGAAGATCGGGGCCTCCTTGAGGTCGCCGAGTTCGCCCGCGGCGACCCAGCCGACATCCCCGCCGGTTGCGGCCTCTGGTCCTTCGCCCTGGTCGCGAGCGAGCTGGGCGAAGTCCGCCCCCGGCAGGATCTGCCCCCGAAGCTTCTCCAGCCAGGCCGCCTCACCATCCCCGTAGGGACGCATGATCTGGACGATGTGCCAGCCGAACGAGCTCTTGAACGGCTTCAGGAGCTGTCCCGGCTGCAGGCCCTCGGCCAGGATGGCCGCGGCGAAGGCGTTGTCAATCGGGCTCGTCGGGTCGTAGTACGGGAGCTTGCCACCGCTGGATTTCGCCTGACCCTCATCTGAACTCGTGCGCGCCAACACGTCGAATCGCTTCGGGTCAGCCAGGATCGTGTCGTACAGCGCCTTCGCCTCGTCCTCGGCGGTCTTCCAGGCGGGATCAGTCTCCGGCAGGGCGCCAGCAGCACCGGGGTCGTCGTTGGGCGACACGAGGATGTGGCGCACCTTCACCCCGTCCGGCTGCGGCGTGTTCACGGTCATGAAGATCTGCGCAACCTGGCGCTGCAGCGACGGCTTCGACACATCCGCCACGATCTTCTCATCCAGGGCCCGACGGATGAGATCGCCCTTCACCGCCGCCCGGTAGTCCGCGGTCTTGATCTCGGCTTCGTCGAGGCGCGCTTGAAAGGTCTCGTCCACGGACGTCGCGGCAACCTCGGTGATCCGGCCGATTCGGAACGTCCCGTCGTCGCCCTCGATGACTTCGGAATACGCGTTCAGCTGCAGTGCGAAGACGGCTTCCATAAAGGGCTGGTCATAGCCGCTGTCCTGGGGAAGCCATCCGAGGTCACCGTCCTGGACCGATGAAGCAGCATTGGATTCGGCCTGCGCCACCACGTCCCAGGCCGTCCCCGCCTTCAACTTGGCGAGGGCCGCCGCCGCAGCGTCCCGGGCAGCCGCCTTCTCGGCCTCGCCGGGCTTGCCGGTGAGCACGTCGTTCGTCGGGATGACCTCGATGACCCAGACATGGCGCTGCTCGTCCGTGGTTGCTTCCACCAGCAGCTGCGCGTCGATCTGCGCGTCGCTGACCGAAACGCCCTCCTCGGCGGCCAGCTTCTCCTGGAGCACGATGTCGATGAGCCGCTCGAGCGCGGTCGAGGCCAGCGTCTGGCGGCGCTCGTTGAGGAACTGGAGCTGGCTCGTGGCCGACGCCTCGGACATTCGACCGGCCGCCAGCAGCGTCCGGATCCGGGATTCCGTGTACTTGATCCGGAATTCCTCGATCGCGTAGCGCGAGCGGAGCTGATCCTTCGTGATCGTGGTGCGATCCACGCTGGCCGCGGTCCCGAAGTGGTCGTCGTACCAGGAGTAGCCGGCGAATCCCACGAGGATCAGGATTGAGGCCACGATCGTCACGGCGAACCCGAGGTTGGTCAGGAAGGTGCGCCGGTCGTCCGAGTGCCAGCCTGAACGGCCGGGTCCCTTGACGACAGGCTTTGCGCGGAGGGTCATACGGAGGTTGTTCCCTGCAGTTGATTGGTGGCGCGTTCGACTACCGGCGCGCGGACGGGGCGGGTATCGTACCGCACCGCCTCAACGCCCCGGCGAAAAGCGGTCCAGGAGCTTGAGATAGGCAACCGAATCCCGCTCCCAGGCCATGTCCGCCACGATTGCGGCCGCGCTGTCGATCGCGGCTGCGCGCCCGGCCGGATCGTCGACGAGGTGCAGGATTCGCGCCGCCAGATCCTCCGCGTCGCCGGGCCGATAGGTTGCGATCACCCCGCGAAAGGTTCGTTCCACGAGCGGCAGGCCTGACGCGATGGCCGCGCGCCGCATCGCGGCGTACTCCAGGATCTTCGTGGACAGGCTCGAATCGGTGAAGTCGTCCCGCCGCGTCGGCGCGAGTCCGATGTCGGCCTCGGCGATTGCGGCCGGCACCGCCTCGAGCGGAATCCGGCCGTGGAACGACACGGAGTCCTGGAGCAAGAGTTCCTCCGTCAGCTGCTCCAGTGCCGGCCGGGAGTCGCCCCGCCCGTAGATGTCCAGCCGGACCGGCAGTTCCGGGCGGCTCTTGGCGATCCGGGCCACGGCCCGGACCGCGACATCGAGCTCGTAGGTCGGCGTCAGCGCACCGGCATAGACGAGACGCAGGACACCGTCTGCCATGAACGGGCGCGGGCGATGGCCTGCGGGATCGAACCGGGCGAGCGACGGTGTGTTGCGGACCACGCTGATGTGATCCGGTGCGACACCGAGCTCCACCAGGCGGTCGCGGAGCGCGTCGTTCACCGTCAGCGCATGGGTCGCGGCCGCGATCGAGACGCGCTCCGCTACCAGAAGGGCCCGATGGATGAGCGGATTGGCCGCTCGCGGGAACCGGCTCCGGAAGAAGTCCGGCATCGATTCATGGAGGTCGATCAGGACGGGCACGCCGACCATCCGGAGGGGCAAGGCGGCGAGGACCAGCCAGTCCGGCAGCGTTGCGACCTGTACCAGCGCGTAGTGGCGGCGCGGATGGGTCCGCACGAGGGTGAGCGCCACTCGGACGAAGAAGGCGAGGTACTCGCCGAGGTAGGTTCCGAGCCCGGCTCCCTGATGGCGCTGCACGTCGAGCCGTCGGACCTGCACCCCGTCGACGTCGCTGCTCGCCGGATCACCCGGGCGACGCAGCCCGATCACGTCCACCGGCCTGCCGGCGGCGAGGATCGCCTCGGCCTGGCGGCGGACGCGCGGATCCTCTTCGTAATAGCTGTGGGCCACCAGCAGGACCGGGCGGCGGGACGGGCCGGTCGTGGTCTCGCTCATTCCGTGGGCGATGCCCAGCGGTCGACCAGCCAGCCGAGGGTGCCCGGCGCGAGGAAGGCACGGCCATCCGCGACGAATGGCTCTATCGACTCGAGATCGTCGGCGTCCAGCGGCAGCAGCATCACCGGCCGGGGAGGCGTCGAGCTGCCGATCCGCGCGATCGCGCCACCGACCGCCCGCTGTCGGGCCTCGACGAAGAGCCTCGGCTGGGCGGACCAGAGTCGCCGGCGACGGAAGGCCTGCAGGGGCCGCAGAAGCGAGCGCCACTTCAAGAGGCTCCGAGGCGCCACCGGTCCCAACGCCGCGAGCCGGGCCCGGAACGAAGCGCCCACATCGACGTCCACCCAGTCCAGGAGGTCGATGGCTGGCGTTGCCTCGCCGGTTGGCTGACCGCTCACCGGGTGCAGCGGCGCCGAGGTGACCACGGCAAGCTGCGCCAGCAGCGATGGCGGCAGCGGCGGAATCCGCGCGACGGCGGAGGCCCGCCGGAACCCCACGACGACGGCCGGCAGATCCCCCATCGGGTGCCTCGGGAGCTCCGGGTCGTCGGGCCCAAACCCAGCTGGCCCCAGCCCGTCCGGCCCCAGCCCGTCGGGCCCCGCCACCGCGCCCAGGGCCGCGAACCGGGCCAGCAGGTCAGCGGCGACCACTCCAGGGGCAAACCGATCCGCGACGTGTGCGCGCGCCAGGACGGGATCGAATGTCGCACGGCGGTCGAGCGCGTCGCCGATGGCCGCCGCCAACGAGGCGGGATCATGATCCCGGGCGATGGACCCGAACCGGCCGTCGCGACCGAGGATCTCCTCGACCCCGCCGGACGGCGTGGCCGCGACCGGGAGGCCCATCGCCAGGGCCTCCGCGGCCACGATTCCGAAGGTCTCCCACGGACTCGGATGGACGAACAACGCGGCGCGGGCCATGGCTGCCGCTACCCCGGCCCGGTCCGCCGGCGGCTCGAACCGCACGTCGGGCGCGATCCCCAGCTCCGCGGCCAATGCGACAATGCGCTGCTCGTCGGCCTCGGAAGCCGGACGGCCGATCATCCGGAGCCGAAGGGACGGCCGGTCCTCATGGACCAACGCGAAGGCACGCAGGAGCGTGTCCGTCCCCTTGCTCTCCTTGCGCGCGCCCACCCAGAGCAACTCGTTCGGATCGCGCTCCTGAACCTGATCCGTCCGGAAGGTGTCGATGGGCAGCACGTTGGGGACCACCCCGATCGCGCCGGCGTCGGGACCAAGGCGCTCCCCGATCCGCTGGGCCAGCGCGGCACTCACCGCGACGACGGCCCGTTTGGTCCCGATGAGCCGCCGATACCCCGCAACAGCGGCAGGCTCCGCGAGCCGCTCCGGCATCGTGCTGTCGTGCTCGGTCGTCAGCACCGGCAGGTGCAGGGCGTCGGCGAGCGCGACGGCCGCCAGGCCGTCGGGCATGCCGGTGTGGGCGTGGATTACGTCGAACGGCCATGCCGCGTGCAGGGCGACACCGACCGAGACCAGGACGCCGGCTTCAAGGTGCGCCAGCGTCAGTGGGTCGCGGCTGGCCGTTCCTCCGGCGGGCATGGGTGCCGGGATCCGCAGGACGGGCACCCCGGGGGCGCCTCGGCCGGATGGTCTGGCGAACTCCAAACGGGAGCCGATCGTGGCCGCCCAGGCGTCGAGCCGGGAGAAGCGCGCCCGCTGTTCCGGGCCAGGCGGGCCGTCCAGGCCCTCTGCGTAGACGGGGTCCGGGCAGATGACCGCGACGTCCGCGCCGGCATCCCGGAGCGCGGCCACCTGGTCGCCGACGAAGCTGCCCCGGCCGGGTACCTCGTGAGACGGATACCAGCGTGCAACAACGAGGATTCTGAGGGGCATTTCTGGATTATCGTCGGGCGGCGGCCATCGCGGATCCCGTGCTACCGTTCGCCGCGATGTCAAGGCCGATCCCCGACCCCTCGGTCACCCGAACGACCGCCCTCCGCCCTGGACCCCTCGGACTGCTGGGAATCGCCCTGACCGACGTGTGGTCGCGACGCCAGCTGATCCGCCATCTCGTGTCGGCTGACCTCAAGAAGAAGGGCCGGGACACCCTCTTCGGAAACGTCTGGTGGGTCCTGGATCCCTTGCTCCAGATGGTCGTCTACGTGATCCTCGTCTCGGTGATCTTTGCCCGGAGCGAGGACGACTACGCCCTGTTCATCTTCGCCGCGATCCTGCCCTGGAAGTGGTTCTCGAGCGCCATCGGCGACGCGATCACCTCGGTCAGCGGCCAGGACCGCCTGATCAAGCAGGTCCAGTTCCCCAAGATCGTGCTGCCCGTGGCCGCGATCATGGCCGGCATCACCCAGTTTGCCTTCGGGATGGTCCCCCTCGCGGCCCTGCTGCTGCTGGTGTACCCGGATCGGATCAGCCCCACGCTGGCGCTGATCCCGCTGGTGGCCGTGGTGCAGCTCGTCTTCACCCTGGCCCTGGGCCTGCTCGTCGCCGCCCTGAACGTCTTCTTCCGCGACATCGGGAACCTGTCCCGCCACGCCCTTCGACTGTGGTTCTACCTGTCTCCCGCCCTCTACGGAGCCGCGGTCATCGAGGAGATCGCCACGACGCACGGGCCGATCGCCGCCTCGATCAAGATCAACCCGTTCTACCCGATCCTGAACGCCTATCGATCGGTCATCTACGAAGGGGCGGCCCCAGACTGGGCCGCCCTGGGCGGCGTGCTCCTGGCATCGCTGGCCTTCCTCGTCGCCTCCGTCTGGTTCTTCAAACGGGTCGAGCCGACGTTCGCGAAGGTCCTGTGACCGAGATCACCGCTCCAGCCGTTGGCGCATCAGACGGTGGCGATCCGGCGCGTCTTCCCGCGGTCGACGTCCGTGGCCTGGGGGTCCGCTACAGCCTGCGTCTGACGCGCAAGAACACGCTCCGCAGCTCCCTGGCCCAACTCGTTCGACGCGACGGCGGTGGTAGCGGCCACTTCTGGGCGCTCCGGGATGTCTCGTTCAACGTGGTCCATGGGGAATCGCTGGCGATCATCGGGCCGAACGGGGCCGGCAAGTCGACCCTGCTCCAGTCGATGGCCGGGATCATCGAGCCGACCGAGGGCGAGATCAGCATCCGCGGACGGCTTTCCAGCTTGCTCACCCTCGGCGCCGGGTTTGACCAGGAGCTTTCAGGACGGGAGAACATCCTGCTGGCCGGGGCGTTCCTCGGGATCGACCACGGCGAGATCCAGCGCCGCCTCGAGGACATCATCGCCTTCGCCGACATCGGCCAGTTCATCGACGCCGCGATCAAGACCTACTCGTCCGGGATGCGGGCGCGCCTCGGCTTCTCGATCGCCACGTCGGTGGAGCCCGACATCCTCCTCCTGGACGAGGTCCTGGCGACCGGCGACCAGGTCTTCCGGGCCAAGTCCAAGGAGCGCGTCCTCGAGCTGGCCAGGGGCGCCAAGGCGATCGTGCTTGTCACCCACGACATGCATTGGGTTACCGAGTTCTGCAACCGGGCGATGCTCATCGAGCGCGGCCACGTCATCGCGGAGGGCCAGCCCGAGGAGATCGTTCGACTCCACGAGGCACGCTCGGAGGAGTCGCGGCGGAGCGCCGGAATTCCGGGCAGCTGAGATGGCGGGACCCCGACCCACGCCCTGGCGCCGGGCGGGACGAACGGCCAAGCGCGCCGGGCGAGCGATCCGCCGGAGCGTTGTGCGCGCGATCGAGCCCCTGCGGCGGGTGGGCGGCATCGAGCGCGCGGTCCTGCTCCACGCCCGGGCGGACCTGCCCCGTAGGCGGTCCTTCGGCCCGGCGGACCTTGACCGGCTCCACGCCCTGCTCAGTGCCGCCGACGCCGTGGTGCCCGTCCGGGAGGCGTTCGCGCACCCGGCTGGGCTGCCCGCCCGGCACATCGCGCTCCGGCACGACATGGACCACGATGTCGAGAACTCGGTCCGGTTCGCCGAGTGGGAGGCGCGGAACGGCTTTCGCGCGACCTACGAGGTGCTCCACACCGACTGGTATTACCGCCGGGGCACGCGGGGCCGGCCTTCACAGTTCGTCCTCAGCGCGCTGGACCGGATCGCCAGTCTCGGGCACGAGATTGCCCTCCACAACAACGCGATCACGGCGGCGCTGCTGCAGGACCGGGACCCGTTCGAGATCCTCGAGGAGGAGCTGAGCCACCTGCGCACGCACGGGTTCGAGGTCGTGGGGACGGTCGCCCACGGGGACCGGCTGTGCCGCGAGCTCGGGTT
>CAZOJS010000005.1:0-7221 GCA_964580175.1 uncultured Anaerolinea sp.
ACCCACAGCCCGATCGTGATGATCAGGCCGATCAGCGCGACGAACGGCCCCGGCTCGGTCGGGAAGATGAAGTGGACCGGCGGCGCACCTTCGCCGCCGGCGATCAGGCCCGCGTTCACAAAGCCGATGAACAGGATGAACAGGCCGATGCCCACCGCGATCGCTCGCTTCAGCGAGCTGGGGATCGCGTTCATGACCGCCTCCCGCAGGCCCACGAGCACCAGCACGGTGACGAGCAGGCCTTCGAGCACGATCACGCCCATGGCGCCTTCGAACGACAGGCCCCGCCCGAGCACCAGCCCAAACGCGACGGCCGCGTTGATGCCGAGGCCGGCCGCGAGGGCGAGCGGGAAGTTTCCGACCACGCCCATGGCGATGGTCAGGATCCCGGCGATCAGCGCGGTGGCTGCCGCCGTGGCGCCGACATCAACCCCGGCCGCCGACAGGATCGCCGGGTTCAGGAAGATGATGTAGGCCATGACCATGAAGGTCGTGGCCCCGGCGCGGATCTCGGTCGTGAAGTTGGTGCCGCGTTCGGCGAACTTGAAATAGCTCGCGATGCCATCCACCGGGTACCTACCCTCCTCACCAAGTTGGCGCGCCTGGCCCTGATCGGGCGGGCTCGGACCGCGCCGGGACGCCTACCCTCCGATGGTTCCCCGCGGACGACGCGTCCGCTCGACACGATGCGCTGCCCCTCCCACTGGGCCAGGCGGGCAGGCAACTCCATCGGGAGGGCTTGACTGATGGGGGCTTCGGGCTCTCGCGACCGCGCCCGGACTTGTGAAGAACCTGGCCGACCACGTCGACACGGACGGTCTCCTGCGGGCGGGGGCTGGGCGCCCTCGGCAACTATCGGCGATGGTAGTCCTCCCGCGCAGGCAATGCTAGACCTTCTGGGGGCCTGGCGGCCTCGGCTGACGTCATGCGATCGCCCTGAACGACCCGTCCAGCCGGCGGCCCCGAACCCAGGCGGCCCGGACCATGTCGGGGTGTGTCCGAAAGATGAGCCGGCTCATCAGCTCGTCGGGATCCGCGACGTCGGCGCCTTCGAGCGGGGCCGTCGGTGACGGATCCACGGCGATGAGATCCGCTTCCTTGCCGACCTCCAGCGAGCCCGTGGCCGCCTCGAGGCCGAGCGCCCGCGCACCCTCCAGCGTGCCCATCCGAAGCCAGTCGAGGGGCGCGAGGGTGGGCCGGTCGTCGCCGCCCATGACCCGCCAGGTCGCTTGCGCCTGGGCGCCCACCCGCATCTGGCGGAAGATCGAGACGTCCGGCCCGGCTGCCACGTCCGATCCCAGGCCGACGCACAGGCCAGCCTCGAGATAGCGGGCCAGGGGCATGATCCCCGAGGCGAGGAACAGGTTCGACTCCGGGCAATGGGCGACGCGCGTGTCCGACGCCACGAGCCGCTCGAGCTCGCGATCCGACAGGTGGACGGCGTGAGCGAGGATCGTGCGCGGACCGAGGCCGCCGGCGCGGTCGTAGACGTCGGTGTAATCGAGGGCATCGGGGAACAGGCGGGTCACCTCGGCGATCTCGCCGCGATCCTCCGACAGGTGGGTCTGCCAGTACGCACCGGTCCGTTTCGCCAGGTCGGCCGACGCGGCCAGCATCTCTGCCGAGCACGACACGGCGAACCGGGGGGTGACGGCGTAGCGCAGCCGTCCGCCATCACGCATGTGCCAGCGGGAGCACAGGTCCTCGGACTGGCGCAGGCTGGCCTCGAGGAGGCCGGCGTCCGGCAGGATCTCGTCGTAGCGGATCCGGTCCATCATGACCTTGCCGATGACCGCCCGGATTCCGTGGGCCTCGGCGGCTCGGAAGGCAACCTCGACCGACGCCTTGTAGACCGCGCCGTAGAGCACCACCGAGGTGGTCCCGGCCGCGGCGAACGCCCGGAAGGCGAGCGGTGCGAGGCGTTCCGCCGCCGCCGCGTCGAACGTGTGCTCCAGCGGGAAGATGTAGCGCTGGAGCCAGGTCAGCAGGTCCAGGCCGGCCCCAAGGCCGGCGTTCGGGAACTGGGGCAGGTGGGCGTGGAGGTCCACCAGGCCCGGCATGAGCCACAGCGGGCGGAGGTCGAGGGCCACGGTGACGAGGTCCGGACGCGCTCCCGCGGCGCCGACGAATGACAGCCGTCCATCGCCATCGACGACAACCAGCCCGTCGTCCTCGAACAGGGTCCCGCCGGCGGCCAGCGGCGTGAGCAGTCGTCCGCGCAGGACGAACGGCGGGCGAGCGGCGGCGGCCAGCGCCTCGGTGGTCATCGTCCCGCGTCGAAGGTCATCGGCGAGCGTCGGCGGGCAGCCAGGTCAGCGATGCGTCCGTGCTGCCGAGCGGGCGGTACTCGAGGCCGACGACACCCTCATAGCCGATGTCGTGGAGGGTCGCCAGGAACTCCGGGATCGGATAGCTCCCCGTGCCGGGCTCGTGGCGGCCCGGCAGGTCGGCGATCTGGACGTGGCGGACCAGCTCCCGGTGCCGGTGCAGGGCGGCGATCGGATCGTCCCCCATCATGGCCACGTGGTACTGGTCCAGCTGGAGCCGGACGGCCGGGCTCCCGGCGGCGACGACAAGGTCTGCCGCCCGCTCGATCGTGTCGGCGAAGTAGCCGGGCATGTCGATCGAGTTGATCGCCTCGACGAGGAGCACGATCCCGGCCGCGTCCACGAGCGGGGCGGCCGCCCGCAGGTTCGCCACGGCCGTTCGCCGGCCGTCCTCCCGGCTCACCTCCGGCGGCAGGATCCCCGCCAGCGCGTTCAGCAGCCGCGTGCCCAGGCGGCCCGCGAGGGCGATCGCGTCGCGGACGGTGGCGATGAACTCGTCCTCCCGGCCCGGAAGGCTGAGCAGGCCCCGCTCGCCGCCGGCCCAGTCGCCGGGCGCCGGATCGAACAGGACCATCTCCAGGCCCAGCTCACCGAGCAGGCCCTCGACCCGGGCGGTGTCGAGCTGGTGCGGAAAGAGCATCTCCACCCGGCTGAACCCGGCCCCTGCGGCCGCGCGGAATCGATCGTATGGATCCTGGTCCTGCCAGAGCATCGAGAGGTTGGCGGCGTACCGCGGCATGGCGCGGCCTACTCCCCCGGGCCCACGCTCACGCCGGCGGCGGCTTCCCAGAGCTTGACCAGGGCGGCCATGTCCTCGCCGCCCATGCCCCGCGCCCGGGCCTCGAGGAATCGCTGCTCGGCCAGGCCGCCCAGCAGGAGTGGCACGCCGGCGGCCTTCGCCTCGTCGTGGATCAGGCCGAGGTCCTTGAGGATGAGGGACACGGGGGTGGCTCCCGAGAAATCGCGGGAGATGAATCGGGGCATATGTCGGACCATCATGGTTGAGCCCCCGTAACTCTTGCCGAGGAGTTCGAGCACAACGGTCGGATCGGCCCCGAGGGCGACACCGAAGACCGCGGCCTCCGCGATCGCGGCCGTGTGGACCCCGACGAGCAACTGATTGACGAGCTTGACGACCTGGCCGGCTCCGGTCGGGCCGCACAGTCTGATCGTGGACCCAAAGGCCTGGAAGACCGGCACGACGCGGTCGAGCGTGGCCTGATCACCACCGACCATGATCGTGAGCGTCCCGCCGGCGGCACCGGATGGACCACCGGAAACCGGCGCGTCCAGGTACGCCGCGCCCTTGTCGGCGAGAGCGGCCGCCCAGCGGCGGTTCTGGTCCGGCCTCACCGTCGAGTGGTCCGCGTAGACCTGGCCGGCGCGTGCGACGGCGGCCAGCTCCGCATAGACCTCATCGACGGCGTCAGGCGTCGGCAGGGCGGTCAGGATCACCTCCGACCGCCCCGCGACCTCGGCCGGCGAATCGGCCGGGGTGGCGCCCCTGGAGGCCAGGGCATCGACCGGACCACGAGAGCGGTTGTGGACGTGGACCGCATGGCCCGCGTCGAGCAGGCGCTCAACCATCGGCCTGCCCATCATCCCCAGGCCGACGAATCCGACATCCATGCTGCCCCGTCCCTCCTTCGGCGAACGCACCCGCCGCACCTCCGGTCAACCGGCGTTGGCGATCACTCCACCCTCGATGGCCTCGTGCTGTTCCATCGGCTCGAACTCCCGGATGTTGTCGATGGCGGTGCCCATCGCGGCGTTCGCGTTGCGCTCCGTCATGATCTCGACGAGCACGGGGACGCGGGTCTCGTTCGAGGTCCGGATGGCCCAGTCGATCGCGTCGCGGATCTCCTCCGGCCGCTCGACCCGGCGACCGTGGCAACCCATTGCCTCCATGATCGCGACGTGGTCGATCCCCTTGTCTTCGCCGTCACCGGCGTCGTAGGCGAGGTCGATCGCGTACTCCATCTCGTAGCGGAGCTCGGCCTGGCGGATGAGCCCGAGGTTCACGTTGTTGAGCATCACCAGCACGAACGGAACCTTGTACTGCGCCGCGACCGCGACCTCCTCGATCATGAACTGGAACGAGTAGTCGCCAACGACGCCCACCACGAGCTGGTCGGGCTTTGCGAGCTTGACGCCGGTGCAGGCCGAAACCTCCCAACCGAGGGGCCCAGCCTGACCGCAGACGAGGTAGTGGCGGGGCTTGTAGATCTTCTGGAACTGGCCCGAGAAGATCTGGTAGAGCCCGATCGCCGTCACGAAGATCGTGTCGCGGTCGAAGGCTTCATCGATCTCGCGGAAAACTCGATGCGGCTTGATCGGCACGGCGTCGAAGTCGGTGCGCCGACGAAGGACCCGGCGGAGTGCCGAGATACGCTCGACCCAGGGACCGGGCTCCCGTTGCGGGGTCATGTCCCTGGCCACGGCCAGGATGTCGGCAAGGGCGAGCTTCGCGTCTCCTACGATGCCCAGATCAGGCTCGAATACCCGGCCGATCTGGGTCGGCTCAACGTCGACATGAATGAACTTCCGGGTGCCCCGGTAGACGTCCAGCGCGCCGGTGTGGCGGTCCCCGAAGCGCGCCCCAACGGCCAGCACAGTGTCGCTCTCGAGAAAGATCTCGTTGGCGTACTTCTGCTGCGTCTGGATACCGACCGTGCCTGCGAACAGCGGATGATCGTGGGGGATGGCCCCACGCGCCATCAGGGTGGGGCTGACCGGGATCTGCAGGTACTCCGCCAGGGCGGCCAGTTCGGCCGACGCCTCCGCCAGGATGACGCCGCCACCCGCCACGATCACGGGCTTCTCGGCATCCATGAGCATCTCGACGGCTCGCCGGATACGGGCCCGCGACGGTGCGATCCTCGGGACCGGGAACGGCTCGTCGATGGTTGGGTCGTACTCGATCTCCTGGAGCTGGACGTCGAGTGGAAGGTCGATCAGGACAGGACCGGGGCGTCCTTCCCTGGCGATCTGGAATGCTCGCCGGAAGATCCACGGCATCTGGGCCGCTTCCTTGACCTGAACCGCCCACTTGGTGACCGGCTTCGCGATCTCGACGATGTCGACGGCCTGGAACGACTCCTTGTGCAGGACTGCCCGCTGGGCCTGGCCGGTGATACAGATGATCGGGATCGAATCGGCAAGGCACGTGTACAGGCCCGTGATCATGTTGGTCCCCGCCGGACCAGAGGTTCCTACGGCGATACCCACATTCCCGGTCACCCGTGCCCAGCCGTCCGCGGCGTGGGTTGCACCTTCCTCATGGCGGACGGTCAGGTGCCGGATTCGGGTCGACTTTTGGAGGGCGGCGTAGAAGGGCAGGATCGCCGCGCCGGGGATCCCGAAGATGTGATCCACGCCCTCAGACTCGATGACACTGATGACGGCGTCCATGACGTTCATTCGCGGCATCAGAGGGCACCTCCGGCGGGCAAACGGGACGGGATGTGGGCCTTGTTCGGGGCTTGTGCGCGGATGAGTCGACCGCTACGATCTTTCCATTATGCGGAAAACAACATCTGTATCGCGGAATAGTAGGGTGATCCCGGGGCCGAGTCAAGACTATTCCGGGGCCACTGTGCAATCAGTTGAGCGGGCGCTGGATCTGTTCGCGGCAGTGGTTCGAGCCGACGGATCGGCCGGGGTCACGGAGCTGTCCGGGGCGGGCGGCCTCCCGGTGGCGACCGTCCATCGACTCCTGGCCGCGCTCGGTGCGAAGGGCTTCGTGGTTCGGGACCGCGAGACCCGGCGCTACTCGGTGGGCCCGGTGGCCGTTGACGTCGCTTCCAGGATCCAGGCCCGCAACGGCCTGGCGGATCTGGCGGCCCCATTCCTGCAGGAACTCGTTGAGTTGACGGGCGAGAGCGCGAACCTCGCCGTCCTCGACGGCAGTGCGGCGATGTATGTCGCCCATGTCGCGTCGGCGAGGACGGTTCGGATGTTCACCGAAGCCGGCAACCGGGCACCTCTGCATGCGTCGGGCACGGGCAAGGTGCTGCTGGCCCACCTGCCCGACGACCGCCGCGAGGCCCTTGTCGGCACCTTGAACCTCGAGCCTCACACCCACCGGACGATCGTCGATCGGGAGGCCCTGCGCCGAGAGCTCGCTCGGGTACGGAGGGCCGGCGCGGCCGTCGACAACGGCGAGTTTGAGGACGGGGTCAGGTGCATCGCCGTCCCGGTTCGCGACGCCGGTCATGGAGTGGTGGCGGCCGTCAGCGTGTCCGGCCCGGCGAGCAGGCTCACCAGCGAACGAGCGGCGGCCCTCGTTCCACAGATCCAGGCCGTCAGTGCGCGGTTGTCGGCCAGTGTTGCGAGCCAGGGCCGGCGCTAGAGAATCACGGCCGCCCGGGGCCGCTCGTCGTGGCGCGCGTGCCGCTTTTTAGCTCAGGTAGCTGCGGCTTTACAGCCGCCTCAAACCCGGTTGACGATGGTCCGTGCGCCCGTCACCCCGGAAGCCGCGATGATCGCCGCGACAGCCACCAGGATCACCCCGAACTCGTCGGCCAGCCAGGAACCAGGAAATACAAAGTAGGCGACCACGCTCAGCAAGTTGATCGCCAGCAACAGAACGATGAGTGCACCGAGCAACAGTCCTGCGCGGATGAGGAGCGATCGACCGCGCGTCGCGTGCCAGGTCCAGAGCACCGTCGCGGAAGCCAACAGGACCGTACCGATCAAGAACATGAGACCGACGGTTCCGCCATACCTGTTGGTGCCGCCGTTCTCCCAGATCAGGAGAACCTTGACGATCCAGGACAGACCGCCGGTCAGCGCGAGGATCCTCGCGAGTCTCTCGGGCCTGACACGGGCGGACACAGACACGCGGCGCAGTGTATAGGAGCGTCGCGCGGCGGTGAACATCGATGCTCGATGA
>CAZOJS010000006.1:0-5617 GCA_964580175.1 uncultured Anaerolinea sp.
GGTATGCCGAGGCCTCGGGTGTCCCGTACCGCGAAGGACTGATCCGGAATCGCTATACCGGGCGCACCTTCATCCAGCCATCTCAGACACTCCGCCATCGGGGTGTCACGATGAAGCTCAACCCGCTCCGAGAGGTGGTCCGCGGCCAGCGTCTGACGGTAGTCGACGACTCCATCGTGCGCGGCACGACGACGCAGCAGATCGTGGCCCTGCTCCGTCGCGCCGGGGCGGCCGAGGTCCACGTCCGGATCAGCGCACCGCCGATCTACCACCCGTGCTTCTATGGGATCGACACGCAGGTCGAGACGGAGCTGATCGCCGCGACGAACAGCGTCGATCAGATCCGCGAGTTCATCGGCGCCGATTCGCTCGGCTACCTGTCCATCCGGGGCGTCCTGGCCGCCCTGGACCTGCCCTACGACCGGTTCTGCTTCGCCTGCTTCGACGGCAACTACCCGGAACCCGTGCCGTACGACGTCGAGCGCAGAAAGTTCCTGCTCGAGGAACCGGTGCCGGCCCGTGGCTGAGCCCGGCACGAAAGGGGGCGCTGCGCGGGCGGCCTACGCGGGCGCCGGCGTAAATGTCGCCGCGGGAGAGCTGGCGGTCGAGCGAATGCGAACCGCAGTCGAGTCCACACGGCGGGCCGAGGTCGTCGGCGGCCTGGGCGGGTTCGGCGGCGCGATCGCCATTCCCGCCGGCTACCGCGAACCGCTGATCGTCTCGTCCACCGACGGGGTCGGGACCAAGACCGCGCTGGCGACCGCGCTGGGTCGATGGGACACGATCGGCATTGACCTCGTGGCCATGTGCGCCGACGACGTCGTCTGTTCGGGCGCCGAGCCGCTTGCCTTTCTTGACTACGTGGCGGTTGGGCGGCTGGACCCCGATTCCGTCGCCGCACTCGTGGGCGGCGTGGCCGCAGGTTGCCGCGTGGCGGGCTGCGCGCTCGTGGGCGGAGAAACCGCGGAACACCCGGGGCTCATGGAACCGGGGACCTTCGATCTGGCCGGCACCTGCATCGGCGTCGTGGAGCGCTCGGAGCTCCTCGACGGTTCCACCGCCCAGGAGGGCGACGTCATCCTCGGCCTGCCCTCGTCCGGCCTGCACGCGAACGGATATTCGCTCGTCCGGGCACTCCTCGCGCAATGGGACTTGCCCCTCGATCGCCCATACCAGGAGCAACTGGCCCGGACGCTCGGCGACGGAGCCCGTGACGCCGCGATGGCCGCCGAACCGCAGCATGAACTTGCCACGATCGGCGACGTCCTCCTGGAACCGACCCGGATCTACGCCCGCAGGATCCTGGCGGTGCGAACCGCACTGCGTGCCGCCGGCCGCGACCTGCGCGGGGTCGCCCACATCACGGGCGGCGGTCTGCCCGGCAACGCGCCGCGCGCGCTCCCTGCCGGACTCGCTGTCCGGGTCAACCCGGCGAGCTGGCCGATGTCGTCGGTCATGCGCCTGTTTGCTGAGCTGGGTGGGATCAGCGATGCCGAGATCAGGGCCACGTTCAATGGCGGGATCGGGATGGTCGTCGTGGTGGCACCCGACGACGTTGCCGTGACAATGAACCAGCTGTCCGATGGGATCGTGATCGGTAACGTCTCGACCACGGCCGCCCTCGGCGGTCGCTATGCCGAGGCCGCCGGCAGGGCCCGGGCGTGACCGACACGCCGATGCCACGCCTCGCGGTCGGCGTCTCCGGTGTCGGCAGCAATCTCCGAGCCCTGGCCGCGGTCGCCGGGCGGGGAGCCCTCGGCGCGGAGCTCGCGCTCGTCTTCGCCGATCGCCCCTGCCCGGCGCTCGATTGGGCGGCGGAGCAGGGCCTGGAAGTCGCCCTCATCCCGGGAGGCGTCGACGAGACCGTGGCGGTTGCGCTCGCCGCCGCGCGCGTCGACCTCGTCGCCCTCGCCGGCTACATGCGGATCGTTGGCCCACAGACGATCGCGGCTGTCGACGGCCGGATACTCAATACCCATCCATCGCTGCTGCCCGCGTTTCCGGGTGGGCACGCGGTTCGCGATGCCCTCGCTGCGGGAGTCCGGATCACGGGCTGCACCGTCCACCTCGTGACCGAGCTTCTCGACGGCGGCCCGATCCTTGCCCAGGAAGCCGTGCCCGTCCTCGCCGCGGACGACGAGGCGAGTCTCCACGAGCGGATCAAGGCGGTCGAGCATCGGCTCCTGCCGGCGGTCGTGGCCCGTCTGGTCGCCGAGCAGTTCGGGCGTGACGTCCCGACGCCCCGCCGGGCGCTCCTGTCGGTCAGCGACAAGACCGGACTCGTCGCGTTCGCGCAGGGCCTGCTGGTCCTCGGGTTCGAGCTCGTGTCGACCGGCGGAACGGCACGGACACTTCGCGAGGCCGGCCTGCCGGTCACGGATGTGGCTTCCGTGACGGGCTTTCCGGAGATGCTCGATGGCCGCGTCAAGACGCTCCATCCGCGGATCCACGCCGGGATCCTGGCGGACATGCGGCTCGACGCTCATCGCGAGGAGCTGGCCATGGCCTCGATCGCCCCGTTCGAGCTGGTGGTCGTCAACCTCTACCCATTCGCGGCCGCTGCGGAGCGACCGGGGATATCGCTCGACGAGCTGGTCGAGGAGATTGACATCGGCGGGCCGTCGATGGTCCGCGCGGCCGCCAAGAACCACGCCAGCGTGGCGATCGTGACGTCCCCGGGCCGGTACAGCGAGGTTCTGGCGGCGCTCCAGGCGGCCCAGCCGGGCTCGCCGTTCCCCGCCGGCGTCCGTGCCGCCCTTGCGGTCGAAGCATTTGCCCATACGGCCGCCTATGACGCGCGGATCGCGGCCGAGCTCCCGGGTCGGATGGCCGGAGGCGGGGTCGAGTTGCCGGATTGGCCAGGCCTGCCGGGAGCCACGGATCCGTACCCGAAGACGCTCACCGTCGGCCTCGAGAAGGTCGAGACGCTGCGCTACGGCGAGAACCCCCATCAGCCCGCGGCGCGCTACCGCCGGACCGGCCCGGACGGGGAGGCGGGACCGTTCGCGAGCGCCGAAGCGCCACTCCAGGGGAAAGCGCTGTCGCACAACAACGTGCTCGATGCCGCGGCCGCGGCCACCGTCGCGCGGGGGCTTCGGGGGCCGGCCTGCGTGATCGTCAAGCACACCAACGCCTGTGGGGCGGCGGAGCGGGGAACCCTCCTCGAGGCCTGGGAAGCCGCCCTTGCCGGTGATCCGGTGTCCGCCTTCGGCGGGGTCGTGGCGGTGACCCGCACCGTGGATCGCGCGGTCGCCGAGCGGCTCGTCGGGATCTTCCTCGAGGTTGTCGTCGCGCCCGGCTTCGATGCCGACGCTCTCGAAGTCCTCGGCGCCAAGCCCAACCTCCGACTCCTCCTCGACCCGGACCTCGCCAGCGACCTGGCGCCCGCCGCGCCCTCGCCGCGCGCCAGTCTGCGGACGGCCGGGGGCGCCGTCCTCGTGACGATGTCCGATGTCCTCCCGGACGACCCGGCGACATGGACCGTGGCGACTCGACGGGCTCCGACGGGCCCCGAACGCGCCGACCTCGACCTCGCCTGGCGCCTCGTCCGGGGTGTTTCATCCAACGCCATCGTGCTCGTCCGTGACGGCGCCCTGATCGGTCTCGGGTCCGGGCAGGTGTCGCGCGTGGATGCCGCTCGACAGGCCGTCGAGAAGGCACGCCGGTTCGCCGGAGAGGAGGTCCTGCAGGGCGCCGCCTGTGCCTCCGACGCCTTCTTCCCGTTTCCCGATGCCGTCGAGGTCTGTCTCGAGGCCGGCGTGACGGCCTTCGTGCAGCCGGGCGGATCCATGCGCGATCCCGAGTGCATCTCCGCGGCGGATGCCGCCGGCGCGACGATGCTGATCACCGGCACCCGCCACTTCCGCCACTAATGACAGCGCTGGCCGCGTACCGCGACCTCCTGGCCAATCGCCCGCTGACGAAGCTGCTCCGGTTCTACATCGTCGAGCACGGGGCATTCGTCGTCCGCCAGACCGGCGTCGACGGGATCGAGCGCGAACTTCGGCGGCTCGGGCCGGACGCCGTCTTCGGAGAGCTCGGCCTTCTCCGCGAGGCTCCCAGGAGTGCGACGGTCGAGGCAACAGGCGATGGCCTCGTCCTCGCGCTGGATGGTCCCGACTTCCTCGCCCTGGTAGCCGGCCGGACATCGGTTCGCGGCCGCCTGCTCGGCCTGTACGAGCCGTCCGTGGACACGGGGCGCTGATACCATCCCGATCCCATGACCGAACGCCCGCGTTTCTACCTGACCACCGCGATCGCGTACGCGAACAACAAGCCCGGCCTGCACACCCTGTACGAGGTGATCGGCGCCGACGTGATCGCGCGCTGGCACCGGATGAAGGGTGACGACACGCGCTTCCTGACCGGCACGGATGAGCACTCCGTGAACATTGCCCAGAAGGCCGCCGAGGATGGCAAGTCCCCGAAGGACTTCGTGGACGAGAAGGTCGGGCTCTTCCAATCGGCCGAGGCTGCCCTGTCGATCTCGCCGGACCGCTTCATCCGGACGACCGATCCGGATCACGTGCGAGCCGCTCAGGAAATGGTGCGCCGGGCCCACGCGAACGGCGATATCTACCTCGGCACGTATGAGGGCTGGTACTGCCCGAACGAGGGGTTCAAGGCGGCCAGCGACCTTCTCGAGACCTCCGACGGCTGGCGCTGCCCGAACCACCCGGACGTCGAGCTCCAGGTGCTGGCCGAAGAGAACTGGTTCTTCCGCCTGTCCGCCTATCAGGAACGCCTCGAGCGCTGGTTCCTCGAGAATCCAACCGCAGTGCAGCCCGACTTCCGCCGCAATGAGATGCTCGGCTTCATCCGACAAGGTCTGGAGGACTTTTCGATCTCGCGGGCCGGCGAGACCTGGGGGATCCCGTTCCCGATCGGGGAGGACGGTCAGACCGCCCAGCGTGAGGACGGCTCCTGGGACCCCGAGGCCGGCACGATCTACGTCTGGTACGACGCGCTGATCAACTACATCACGGGAGCCGGGTTCCCGGACGACCCCACCTCGTTTGCCCGCTACTGGCCGGCCGACCTCCACGTGATCGGGAAGGACTTCGCCCGCTTCCACACGATCTACTGGCCGGCGATGCTCTGGAGTGCGGGCCTCGAGGCGCCGCGCAAGGTCTGGATCCACGGCTGGCTTCTCGCCGCGGGCGGCGAACGGATGAGCAAGAGCCGAGGCAACTTCCTCGATCCGGTGGACTTCGTGGCGGCGTTCGGGTCCGACGGCGCCCGCTACGTCACCCTCCGCGAGGTCGCCTTTGACCGCGACACAGAGGTCAGCTGGGATGGCTTCGTGCGCCGCTACAACGCGGATCTCGCCAACGACTTCGGCAATCTCGTGAACCGCACGGTGTCGATGGCCGGCCGCTATCTCGGCGGCACTCGTCCGGCGCCCCGAATCACGCCGGGGTCCTCGCCGTTGGCCCACAGCTGGTCGACGACGCTGCCGGCCTACGTCGCACGCCTGGAGGCCTGCGAGTTGCACGCCGCGCTGGCTGCCCTCTGGGAATTCGTCGGGGCGGCCAACCGATTCGTCGATTCGGAGCAACCCTGGGTGCTGGCCAAGGCGGCCAAAGGCGGAGATCAGGAGGCCGAGCTCCGGTTGCGT
>CAZOJS010000007.1:0-11757 GCA_964580175.1 uncultured Anaerolinea sp.
GTTGCGTTTGCTTGATTTCGAGGCCACACGGGCACTGCGACCTCGTCCACCGTCCCCGATGGCGCCGGCTGCAACGAGGATCAGGATGGTCTTGTCGCGCCTCGGCGCCGGCGATCGGCCTCGCCGGGCTGCCCGAGCCGCGGCCTCGCCGGGGTGTTCAAGCCGCTGCCCAAGCCGCTGCCCGAGCCCTGATCGTGGCGCTGGTCGTGGCGCTGGTCGACACATCGACCATGCCACGAACATCGGGCAGTTCAGGTGCCGTTCACCGAGCTTCCGGCGTCGAGGGGTCGATGGATGGACCAATCGACGACCGAGCGGCCCAACTCGACGCGGCTGACGGTGTGTCGTTCGTCGGATGGTCGGTCCACGGACCACGCCCGTCTCGTCACGGGTCCACGGCCCGCGCCCGTTACTCGACGATCGTGATCGTCTTCTGCGCCGAGGTGGCTCCGTGCTCGACCGTGGCCACGAGCACGGTCGCCAATCCGGCCCCGGCCGTGACCCCGACAGGTAGCGTCGTCGTGAACGTAGCCCGGCCGCTCACGTTGGTCAGGGCATCCTTCGAGATCGGCGGGATGCCCGGAACGGTCAAGTTGAACGTGATCACGGCGTCGGCGAGCGCAACGCCGTCCGGATCGAGCACCAGCACGCCGAGCTGGATCGACGCGGGCAGCGACGCGGCCGAGATCCGGTAGGCCGAGGCCGACAGCGTGGCGGTCAGCGTCCCGTCGCCGCGATTGACGGTGAGCAACAGCTCGCCGGCGTTGCCGGCCGGGTCGGTTCCCGAGATCCTGATCGCATTGGGCCCCGGCTCGAGGGGCAGGTCGAGCGAGAACGTCCCTTCCGACCCGGCCTGTCCGGTGATCGACGTCCCGTTCGTGTCATTGCGGACGAGCAACGACGTTCGTGCCTGCGAGGTTCCCTTGACCGTGACCGTCGGGCTGTTGACCGTCCCGGCGTCCTCCGGAGACGTCAGGACGAATGTCGGCGGCTCCGTGTCCAGGATGAAGGTCACGATTGGCGACGCCTCCGACTCAACGCCGGCCTCGACGATCGTGGCGTAGAAGTCGTTGCGCCCTGGAGCGAGTTCGACGGGCACGATCATCCTGATGGTGCCGCCGGTCGGCACCTCGGCGATCCGCACCGGGCTCTGACCATCCAAAGTGACATAGATCCGCAACCTCGCGGCCGTGTTCCCGACGACGACGGCCGGAACGGCGATCTGCAGGTCCGCGGTGGTGATCCTGGTGTATGGCTCCGACGGCGAGGCGATCACCGGGGCGTCGGACGCAATGAAGTCGCTGGCCGATGGTTCGGGGGTTGCCGTCACCCTCTCAACGAAGCCTGAGACCGATGTCTGGAGCACGCCGATGAGTGCGCCGACGCCGCCGCCGGCCGTGACGAGCACCGCACCGCCGAGCGCCACGAGGGCGATGACGAGAAGCAGTCGCGCGGACCAGGGGATCCCTCGCCGACGGCCATCGAGTCCCTTCGAGCGGTTGAGGCGATAGGCGTCGGGTGCGGGCACCCGTACGCGCTGTGGCGCGGGGCGGCCCGTGCTCGGGGGGCGGGGCCGGACGTGTGACGGTCGGCTACCGCGGCGGGTCGGCATCGGAGCGTATCGTCGCACGGATCGAACCGTGCCCGGCGAAGCCGCTCCGGTGCGGTGTACGCTGGTGCGATCCGGGCGGCCTCCTCGCTGCCGCCGGTGCTGGAGGGATTTCTTGAACGGACGCGACCTGCGATCCGCGCGCCCCGTTGCGTCGGGCGCTCGTCACGCTGTGTCCGGCGCCCGATCCGCTCGTGCGGACGGCCGCCCGGCCTTCGGTCTCGGCCCGATTGCCCGTGTCCCAACCATGGCGGCCCTAAGCGGATCTGGTCAGGCCCTGGGCCCCGGACCGGGTCAGCGGGTCGTCGGTCCGGGCTCGGCGATGGACCGTCATCCGGGCGCGGATCACTACGGACGCGCTGCGACGGCGCAGCGGGCCGGTGCCGAGATGGCCCGGGCTCGCGCCTTCGGCTTGCCCAACCTCCGTCGCAATGTCTGCCCCCACTTCTTCATGACCGGGATTCGCGGGGCCATCCCCGTCCATGCTCCGCACCTCCTGAAGGGCCTGATCCGGCAGGACGCCACGACGTCGCGATGCCAGCTCCGCGGTGGGGTGCACCTCGAGCCGGGCTATGTCAACGACGTGTGTCTCTCGCCGCGGTTCAACCAGTGCGTGTTCTACGAGGAAGACCTGTCCGCAGGTTGAACCCGGTCCAGTGCTGACAGGCCCGACGTGAATCTGGACGAGACGACGAGCGTCGGCCGCGAGTACCACGCCGCCGTCCGGGCCCTCGAGGCTCGTGGCCGGTTCGGGATCCGCCTGGGCCTCGGGCGCACGCGCGCCCTCCTGCACGCGCTCGGTGATCCGCAGCTCGCCTTCCGCGGTGCCCTCGTGGCGGGTACCAACGGCAAGGGCAGCGTGATCGCCCTCGCCGGAAGCGCCCTCCGTGCGGCCGGCATTCGGGTGGGCGAAACGCCGAAGCCCCACCTGATCTCGTATCGCGAGCGCCTCGTCATCGACGGAGAACCGGTCGATCCGGCCACGTTCGCCCAACTCGTGCGCGACGTTGTGCCGATCGCCGACCGAGTTGCCCGTCGTCACGGCGAGCTCACGGAATTCGAGCTCCTGACGGCCGTGATCTTCCGCTGGTTCGCCGAGATGGACGTTCGGGTGGCGCTTGTTGAGGTCGGGCTCGGAGGGCGCCTCGATGCGACCCACAGCTGGGACGGGGGGGTGGCGGTGGTGACCAACGTGGCGCTCGACCACATGGATCGCCTCGGTCACACGATTCCCCTGATCGCGCGGGAGAAGGCGGCCATCATTGAGAGCGGCGACCTGGCGGTTACCGGCGCGGAGAGCCCGGCCCTGAACGTGATCCGGCGTCGTGCTCGGCGGATGGGGGCGCCGCTGCGCGAGGTGCAGCCGGCCGCCCTGCTCTGGAGCGGGCGCGACGGGATCGATGTCCGGCTCTCGAAGCTCGGGGACACCCACGTCGCCTTGCGAGGCCGGCACCAGGCGGCCAACGTCGCCATCGCCGACGCCACGCTCGACGCGCTCGAGGCAGCCGGCATTGCCACGGTGGGTGCCGACGCACGCCGGCGCGGCTACGGGGCGGCGCAATGGCCGGGCCGGCTCGAGCTCGTGCGAGCCCGGGATCGGGATGTCCTGCTGGACGGGGCGCACAATCCGGCCGGCGCGGCGGCGCTGGCCGTGGCCCTCGAGGACCTGCGTCCGTTCTTGACCGGGGGCGACGCCCCTTCCCCGCCGCCGGTCACCCTCCTGGTCGCGTCGATGATCGACAAGGACACCGACGGCGTGATCACCGCGCTCCGGCAGTCACCAGCCCTCCGCGACGCGCGAGTGATCTGCACGGCCGTCGATCTGGCGCGAGCCCTGCCCGCTGGCGCCCTCGCCGCCCGCTGGCGCACCCTCGCCCCCGACCTGACCGCCGTGGCGATCGACGATCCCGGAGCCGCGCTCGAGACGGCGATCACCGGCGCACCCGGGCCGGTCGTTGTGGCCGGCTCGCTGTACCTTGTCGGAGAAGCGCGGCGACGGCTCGTCGACGATCCACGACTGCGCGATCCCGAGGATTCAGCCGGATGACCGTTCCCTTGCCGCGCGACGAACCCAGGGGTCTCGGCAGCACCTGGATCGGGCCGAGAAGGTTCGTGTGGGGCACCCGGACATTCGTCATGGGGATCATCAACATGACCCCCGATTCGTTTTCGGGCGACGGGTTCCTCGGCGAGGGACGGGCGGTCCCCAGCGCGCCGCTCGATCCCCTGGCGGCTGCGCTGGCACTGGCGGGAGCCATGGCCGAGGCCGGGGCCGATCTCATCGATGTCGGCGGTGAATCGACGCGCCCAGGGCACCATCCCGTTGGCGAGGCCGAGGAGATTGCCCGGGTCGTGCCGCTGATCCGGGCCCTTCGCGAAGCCCTGCCGGACATGCCCCTGTCGGTCGATACGACGAAACCAGCGGTCGCGCTCGCGGCCCTGGAGGCGGGTGCCGACCTCATCAACGACATCTGGGGTGTCGGCGAAGAAGACGCCCTGGTCCGGATCGCCGCCGAGCGGCATGTCCCGATCGTGCTGATGCACAACCGGGCCGAAGCGCGCTACACCACCCTCCTGCCCGAGATCGTGGCAGACCTTCAGCGCGCCATCGAACGAGCCCTCCGGGTCGGGGTTGCCTGGGAGGACATCCTCGTCGATCCGGGTTTCGGGTTCGGCAAGACCGCTGCCCACAACCTGGCCGTCCTGCGCGACCTCCCGGTCCTGGCGGTTCTCGGTCGGCCGATCCTGCTCGGTACGTCCCGCAAGTCAACGCTCGGTCGCGTGCTGGACCTGCCGCCGGATCAGCGCCTCGAGGCAACCCTCGCCACGACCGCACTGGCCGTCGCGGGCGGGGTTGACGTGGTGCGGGTCCACGACGTCAGCGAGAATGTCCGCGCGGCGCGAATGGCCGATGCCGTCGTTCGTGACGCGTGGACGGAGGCCGGTCCGTGACGCAAGACCGCATCATCCTGACGGATATGGTCTTCCAGGCCCGCCATGGGGTTCATCCCCACGAAAAGGTGACCGCCCAGCGCTTCGAGGTGGACGTTGAGCTGTTCCTGGACCTCCAGCCCGCCGGACTGGAAGATGACCTGGCTCGGACCATTGACTATGGCCACGTCTACGACACGGTCCGGACGATCGTCGAATCGACCACGTTCGATCTGGTCGAGGCCCTCGCGGAAGCGATCGCACACGAGCTGCTGGCCGAATTCGCACCACTCGAGGAAGTCGAAGTCCGGGTCCGAAAACCCGACATTCAACTGGGCGGGCCGCTGGCGCACGCCGGCGTGCAACTCCGGCGCCGACGCTCGCCCTGACGCCGACGCTCGCCCTGACGCCGACGCTCGCCCTGACGCCAGGGTACTCGCGCCCTAGAGGTCGGCTGGCCGCGTCCCGAGCGTCACCGACAGCGTGAGTGACGTCTCGCCCCGCACGATCCGGAGATCGACCGTCTGCCCGGGGGCGAAGCTGGCCAGGACGAGATCGAGTGGGTGCTCGGCATCGATGTCGTGGGGGCCGACCCCGACGATGATGTCGCCTTCCCGGACTCCCGCCTTGTCTGCCGGCCCGCCCGGGACGACTGCCTCCAGCGAGGCCCCCGAGCCGTTCTGCGCGCGGCTGACCAGCGCTCCGTGCGCCTGGGAGAGGTTGTCGCGGGCCTGGACCTGCGGGGTGATCGGCTCGTAGCGAACACCGATGTACGGTCGCGACAGCGGCTGTCCGGCCAGCGCCTGGCTCATGATCGGGACGGCGATGTCGATCGGGATGGCGAAGCCGATGCCGTTCGAATTGGTGGCCACGGCCGTATTGACGCCGATCACGTCGCCGATCGCATTGAGCAGCGCCCCGCCGCTGTTCCCCGGGTTGATCGCGGCGTCGGTCTGGATGAGGTTGTTCAGCCGGTCGCCACTCTGGACTGTCACGCTCCGACCGGTCGCCGAGATGATCCCCGAGGTCACCGAGTTCGAGAACGTCCCGAGCGGGCTCCCGATCGCGATCGCGAGCTGTCCAACCTTGAGGTCGGCCGAGGAACCCACGATCGCAGCGGTCAAGCCCGTCGCGTCGATCTTCACGATCGCCAGATCGGTCAGCGTGTCGATGCCGTAGACCGTGCCCTTGTACTGGTGGCCGTCCTTGAGTTCCACGGTCAGCGAGCTGGCGGTCGTCCCGTCAGAGCCGGTGACGACGTGGCGATTCGTGAGGATCCAGCCCTGCGGGTCGAAGATGATCCCGGAACCAACGCCCTGCTCCGGAATGACGCCGCCGATGGCATCGGTCGAGGTCCCGGACACGAAGATCCGGACGACCGCGGGGCCAGCCTTCGCGGCAGCGTCGATGACCGCGGATGATTCGTTGATGGTCACGGGAACGCGTGCTTCCGCCGTCCGTGCGGGTGCGTCAGCGGGTCCCGGCCCCGCGGCGGTCAGCGCGCCGCTCTCCCGGAGGACGAGGAACGTGCCGGCGCTGGCCAGGACAGCCGACAGCACGGATGCCATCACGATGGAACCGGCGCCGCTCCGCCTCCCGGCCGGCCTCGGTGGCGTTGCCGCAGGACGGCTGGCGCGTTCGGCCTCGGCCCATGATTCGGCATCCGGCTCCCACGTCGTGGCGTCGGGCGGGGGACCTGGCGTGGGATCTGACGGGGCATCGGGCAGCGTCGGCTTGTCCTGCCAGGCCTGGGCCGCCCAGTCGGGACGGCGCTCGGGCTCCGGAGCGTACGACGCCGTCGCGGCCTCCTCGGCCGTGAACGGGTCGGCGGGCTCCCGAGCGTACGATGCCGCCACGGCCTCCTCGGCCATGAACGGGTCGGCGGGGACCGCGTCAAGCGGTTGATCGGTCGGATCGTTCGAAGTCGTCATGCGTCCGTTTCAGCTCGCTTGCAACCGGGTTGGCGGATGCCGGCCTCGGGGGACCGACCGTCCTGGGGTACGCAGCCTATCGTGACGACTCCGGATTCATCTTCATCTCGGCGGACGGTGAAGTTTCCGCCATGAATGGGTGCGCAGCCGCGTTCTCGTCACCAGACTCTCGGTCTCTCGCCCGTGGGTCACGTGGCAGGATCACCGAGAATGTCGAGCCTGTATTCAGGCGGCTCTCGACGCTGATCGTTCCGCCGTGCATCTCGCCGATGCTGCGGACGATGGCCAGCCCAAGCCCGCTCCCGCTGCCGCGTGCCTCGTTGGCGCGAGTGCCCCGGTAGAAGCGCTCAAAGATGCGCGGGAGCTCTTGCGCGTCGATCCCGACCCCGGTGTCGGAGACCATGATCCTGACTCCGTCGGTCACCGGGCCAACGTCAACGGAGATGTGGCCGCCGCGCGGCGTGAACTTGATCGCGTTGCCCACGAGATTCGTGACGACCTGTCCCACGCGCACCGGGTCGTGGCGGATCCGGAGCGGGTGGTCCGGGAGGTGCACGGCAAGGTCCACGCCGCGTCGCTTTGCGGCTGCGAGCGCCTGGTCCGCGGCCTGCTCGACCGTCGCCCGGATGTCATCGGGACGGAGATCGAGGAGGACCAGCCCCGAGTCGAGTTTGGACAGCTCGAGCAGGTTCTGGGCGAGCCAGTCGAGGCGCTCCAGCTGGACGCCGCTGGCTTCGATGAACTCGGCCCGGGCGGTCGGATCTTCGCCCGCCCGCTCGCGGAGCAGCTCGTTGAACGTGCGCAGCGCGGCAATCGGCGTTCGCAATTCGTGCGACACGTCGGCGAGGAAGTCGCGGCTGCGGTCGCGGTCGCGCCGAATGATCTCGACGCTTTCCTGGACCTGATCGGCCATATGGTTGAACTGGAGGGCGAGTTCCACGAACTCGCGCGATCCCCACTGCGACGGATCGTCCGGAACGCGGCGGGCGAGATCGCCCTCGGCCAGTCCGCGACTGGCCTCGGTCAGACGCCGGAGCGGAACGGTGATCCGGCGGGCCATTGCCGCACCCGCCGAGATCGACACGGCCAGCGCCAGCAGGCCGATCACCGCCAGCAATCCCGTCGTCGTTGCGATGGCCGAAGCCCGGTAGGTGTAGGGGTTGGAGAGGGTCACTTCGACCACGTATGGCACGAACGTCCCCCTGACCGGGTAATAGATCGTGTCGCTCGTAATCGGCTCGCGAGTCTGGCCGACCGGGGCGCCCGACTCGAGGAGCGCCGCGAACTCGCCGTTCGAGGCCGCCACAAACGTGTCGTCCAAGATGGTGCCGATCCGGATCCGCACATCCGCCTTGGCCAGGCGATCGGCAAGGATCCGCTGCTGCGAGTCGCGGGACAGCTGGACGACGACTCCTGGGTCGACGACGTTGTCCACGCCGAGCACGGGACGGACCGTGCTGGCGCTTTCGGCCACGAGGGCGACGTACTGGGCGACCCCGAGCGAGCGGGCGGTCAGGTCCTCGCGCTGCTGCTGGTCGAAGTAATCACCAAGGCGATTCAGGACTCCGACCGTGACCAGGCTCAGGGTCAGGGCCAGGATGGCCACAAAGGCCAGCGTGAGGCGGCCCTGGAACGTCCGCGGAACGAGCCGCCGGAGGTCTCGAGGCGCCGGTGGCCCGCCCGGGGAGGGGGCGTTCTGCACCTCAGCGCTCGGCGAAGGCGTAGCCGACACCCCGGATCGTCTGGACGAAGATCGGATGGGTCGGGTCGTCCTCGATCTTGTCGCGGAGATGGCTGATGTGGACGTTGATCGTCTTCTCGTCCTGGTCCAGGGCCTCGTAGTCGCGCAGGAGCTCGAGCAGCTCGCCACGCGTGTAGACGCGACCCGGGCGACTGGCCAGGTGGCGCAGGATTTCGAACTCGGTCGGTGTGAGGCTGATCCGCCGGGTGCCGCGCGTCACCCGTCGCCGCTCGAGGTCGATCAGGAGGTCCTCATGCCGGATCACCCGGCCGCCCACGGCGTCCGACAGGTCGCCGTACGCTCGCCGGAGGAGCGCCTTGACCCGGCTGAGCAGCTCGCGCAGGCCGAATGGCTTGGTTACGTAGTCGTCGGCGCCGAGTTCGAGACCGATGACCTTGTCCACCTCGTCGTCGCGGGCGGTGAGCATGAGGACCGGCGCCCGCGAACCGGCCGCGCGGAGTCGCCGCAGCACCTCGAAGCCGTCGATGCCCGGCAGGCGGACATCGAGGATCACGAGGTCCGGGGCCTGACTGACCGCAAGATCCAAGCCCTCTTCGCCCGATCGGGCGAGGGCGACCGTGTAGCCCTCCTGCTGGAGCGCGTACTCGATCCCGCGGGCGACGGCGTGCTCGTCTTCGACGATCAGGATGGTGCTGGACATGGCCGCGATGCTACACCGCGACCCGTGGACGGGGGCTCATCGACCGTCCCGGGCCTCGATCCGGTCGTCGATCCGGTCCTCGTGGTACCGTCACGCATCCACGATCAGAGGTATCGCCCCGCCATGTCCACGACTCGACCAACGCTCGACGCGACCCACCGGGATGTCACCGGCAAGGCCGTCGCACAGCTGCGCAAGGGAGGCCAGCTCCCCGCCGTCGTCTTCGGCCACGGTGTCGAGTCAACGAACGTGTCGGTGGATACCCACGCCTTCGAACAGCTTCGTCGCAGGACGAGCGCCAACAGCCTGGTGAACCTGTCCATCGACGGCCACAAGGCGCGTCCGGTCCTCGTGCACGGTGTCCAGCTCCATCGTGTGACCCAGAAGCCGCTCCACGCCGACCTCTTCCTGGTCCGGATGACTGAAGAGATGACAGTGGACGTGCCGCTCGTGGCGACCGGCGAATCGCAGGCCGTGAAGCTCAACGGCGGCACGCTGCTCCATCCGATCGACCACATTCGTGTCCGCGCGCTGCCCGACCACCTGCCCCAGTCGATCAGCTACGACATCTCTGTCCTGGCCACCTTTGATGACCTGGTCCATCTGCGCGACCTCGTCATTCCGAGTGACGTCACCCTGCTCACCGATCCCGACGAGATCGTCGCGCGCGTCCAGCCGCCACGCGTCGAGGAAGAGGTCGTGGCCGTGGCCGCCGAGGACGGCGCCGAGGCCGCCGAGGGTGCCGCCGAGGGTGCTGCAAGCACCGACGCGGGCGGAACCGGTGCCGGGTCCGGAGACGCTTCGGCGGGCTGAGTTCGGGCTCGGGTCCTTGCCCTTCCGCTCGCCGGCTCGGGGTCCGACCGGGTGGGTGCGCATGACCCCCACTCATTGAATCCGGGCGCACGGGGGTGGCCGCACGCGGCCGGGCGGGCCAAAGGGCCCCTGCCGCGTGAAACGATGACTGCCAGACAAGGTTCGCCTCGCCTCGGCGCCGCGGGCAACGTTCTCGCCATCTTGAGGCGGGAAAGAATGACTGGCAGACATCACCCCCGGGCCGGCCACTCTGGCCGAGGATCAGGCCGGCCGAGTAGGGTCCCACCCCGGCCTCCGCCGCACCTGGGCCCGCCCGCCGGCTCAGGGTGCGACCGGGAGTCAGCCGTTCGCACGCCCCAGCACATAGACGACCGGGAGCCGCAGGCGGAGTTCGTCGGCTCGCAGGTCGGACAGGCGCTCCAGCAGGCGACGGCGCAGCGCGCGGCGTTCCCTTCTCGGCATCTCATCGAACAGCGACTCCTCCGAGAAGTGCTCGATGAAATCGGCGTAGCCTCGGACGGTCCACTGATGTTCCAGGACGTCCGTCCGGGCCGTCACGTCATGGAATCCAGCCCGGCGTAGTCCGTCCGCGGCGGCACGACCGCTGGCCGCATCGCCTGATCGCTTGTCCGGCTCCGGTGGATCGAACCCGAATTCGTCGAGCACCTCGTCGAGGACCCTCTCGGGCGGATCGATGGCACCGTTCCCGCGCAGCCAGGTCACGAAGCCGAACGGTGCCTCGGGCCGGAGGACGCGTCGTGTTTCACGCAGCGCCCTGGCCCGGTTGGGGACGAGCTGGAGCACGAAGGAAGACATCCCGAGATCAAACGTCGCGTCGGGGAACGGGAGCTGATCGGCAAACGCGACGGCCGTCGCGAACCGATCCGCGGCGCTTCTCGAAAGGCGCTTCGCCGCCTCGGCGCGGGCCCACGACATCATTTCCGAGGAGGCGTCGATGCCTGTGACGCGCACGGCCGGCCATCGTTCCAGGGCCTCGAGCGCCAGCGTGCCGGTGCCCGTGCCCACGTCCAGCAGCGCGGGCGAACCGGTCGGGATCAGCGGCGCGAGGTCGTCCAGCAGCCGAACCGCGGCCGGCCGGATCACCGGCCCCCAATGAGCTGCATAGCCCTCCGCGATGCGGTCATACCGGGCGCCCTGATCCTCGCTCATTACGCCGCATCCTACCCGGCCGGCCATCGGCGCCGCGCCGGGTCACGACCCGCAGTCGGCGCCCGCCGAGATCCTGCTCACACCCCCTCATCCGGTCCTGGCAGGGATCGATCGGGCGATTCGGCCCCCTCCGGTCGGTTCCGACGGCCGGTGACGGGCGGGTCGGAACCTCGCAGGCTGGATCGCGAGAAAGGAGCTCCATCATGCGAAAGATCCTCGTTGCCTACGACGGCGGCGACCCGGCGCGCCGAGCCATTGAGACGGCGGCCGAGCTCGCCCAGTTGACCCACGCGACGGTGTCCGTCGTCAGTGTCGTCCCGCTTCACCCCGGAAGGTTTCCAACCGATCCGTGGGATGACGTGAGCACCCACGCCCGGGAACTGCACGAGGCCCGCAGGTTGCTGGCCGACAAGGGAATCGAAGCCGAGTTGCTCGAGCCGGCCGGAGACCCGGCCGTTGCGATCGAGCGAATCGCCGAGGAGGGTGGCTTCGACACCGTCGTCATCGGTTCGCGGGGCCTGGGCTTGATGGGCCGCGTACTGCAGGGGAGCGTCTCCGAGCACGTGGCGACCCACGCCAAGGCCACCGTCGTCATCGCCCGCTGACCGAGTCGGCACGGCCGGGCGCGGCGAGCCGCGCCCGGCCGCTGCGCATCCGGGCAGGCCCGGACCCGCGGCAACGTCCGCGCCCGGCCGCTGCGCATCCGGGCAGGCCCGGACCCGCGGCCACGTCCGCGTCCGGCCGCTGCGCATCCGGGCAGGCCCGGACCCGCGGCTACACTGCGCTGAGTGTCACTGGGTCGCCTGCCGTTCGCGCCGCCCTTCGAGCCGATGCTGGCAAAGGCTTCGGACGGGCTCCCCGAAGGTGACGGCTGGTTGTTCGAGCCGAAGTGGGATGGATT
>CAZOJS010000008.1:0-7027 GCA_964580175.1 uncultured Anaerolinea sp.
CATGAAGGCGTGAGCGCGGGCCGGGCCGTGGTTGTCCGGACGTTCGGGTCGGCACCGCGTCCCGAGGGGGCGGTGCTCCTGGTCGCGGACGATGGGCGGTTGATGGGCTCGGTCAGCGGCGGCTGCGTCGAGGGCGCCGCGGCCGAGGAGATTGCCCTTGCCCGCCGGGCCGGCCGAAGTCGAGTGATCCGCTACGGAATCAGCGACGAGGAGGCATGGGACGTCGGCCTCGCGTGTGGCGGCACCATCGACGTCCTCGTCCAGCCCGCCATCCCGGATGCGGTCCGTGAGGCAGCCGGGGCGTCCCTCGGGCCCCGCGGGCGGTCCGCGGCCGTCGTGACATCGCTCCCGGCCGACGCTCCCCCGGCGGCGTTCGGGCCACATGAGCGCGGGTCGGGAGCCGCACCAGAGCCGTCGATCGTCATCGACGCCGCGGGCACGATCCTCGAGGGCTCGACCGGCAACGACTCGACGAACGCAGCCCTCGGGCGTGCCGCAGCCGAGATCCTGGACGATGGCCGCTCCCGGACCGTCGAACTCGACGGTCGGTCGTACTTCATCGAGGCTTTTCCGGTGCGGCCGCGACTCGTCGTCGTCGGTGCGGTCGAGGTGGCGCGCTCGCTCGTCCGATACGCTCGGGAACTCGGCTACGAAACGGTCGTCGTGGACGGGCGTGCAGCATTCGCCACGGCCGAGCGATTTCCGGATGTCGACCGCATCGTCGTTGCCTGGCCGGACGAAGCCTTCGAAACGCTCGAGGTCGGTCTCAACGACGCCGTCGCCATCCTGTCCCACGACCCCAAGTTCGACGAGCCCGCGATCGTCGAGGCGATCCACCGCGGGTGCCGCTACGTTGGCGCCGTCGGCTCCCGGAAGACGCAGTCGGATCGGCGCGAGCGCCTGGCAGAGGCCGGCCTGACGGCCGACGAGATCGGCCGCGTCCGCGGACCGATCGGGCTGGATCTTGGCGGTCGGGATCCGTCCGAGACGGCCCTCGCGATCATGGCCGAGATCGTGGCCGCCCGGCGCGGCGGCTCCGGCGTGCCGTTGCGGGAGCGCCTGGCGCGCGAGACCGCCGGCGGGTGAGCGGTCCGCCGACCGCGATCGTCCTGGCCGCCGGCGCGGGACGCCGGTTTGGAGGCGGCAAGCTGCTCGCCCGCCTCGATGGCCGGCCGGTCCTTCAGCACGTCCTCGACGCGCTCGCTGCGGCCGGGATCGACGACCCGGTGGTGGTCGTCGGGGCGGACGAGCCGGCCCTCGCCGCGGCGATCCTGTGGCGCCGGGCGCGGCGGATCACGAACGCGACCCCGGAGCGCGGTCTGTCGAGCTCGCTGCAGCTCGGCTGGGACGCGGCCATGGCCGCTCGGCCGAGCCCGCGCGCCGTCCTCGTGGCCCTCGGTGATCAGCCGCGCCTGGATCCTGCGGTCGTCCGGGCCCTCCTCGCCCAACCGGCTGACCCTGCCCGCCCCGTCGTTGCGGCGCTCCACGCGGAGGGCAGCCGCAACCCGGTTCGCCTTGAGCCGGAGGCCGGCCCGTTCGTCGCGGCGGCCGCCGGGGATCGCGGCTTGGGACCGCTCCTCGACGCCCACCCAGAGCTCGTCCGTATGATCGTGGTGGCCGGTAGCAACCCGGACGTCGATCGACCGGCCGACCTTTCGGCCCTCATCGCGGCCGGCTGGGCCGCGCGGGTCCGCGCCAACGCCGACCAGGTGGAGCGCGTCCGCGAGATCCCGGATGGGCGCGACTTCTACGCGACCGTCAGCCGGACGTTCCTGGCCGATCCGGCCCGCGAGGGCGACCCGGTCCTCGACGCGCTGCTGGCCCTCGCACGCCCGAATGACACGTGGCTGGACATCGGCGCGGGCGCCGGCCGCTACGCCCTCCCGCTCGCCCGGCACGTCCGCCAGGTCGTCGCGCTCGACCCGTCGACGTCGATGCTCGCCGCGCTCAGGGACAGCATGGCCGGCGATGACGTCGGGAACGTCCACGTAGTCCAGGGCCGTTGGCCGTCCGATCCCGCACTCCGGACGACCCTCGGGCCGGACCCGCTGGCCGACGTGGCCCTGATCGCCCATGTCGGCTATGACGTCGTGGACATCGTCGCCTTCGTCGATGCGATGGAGGCCACGGCGCGACGGCAGTGCGTGGCCGTCCTGATGAGCGAAAGCCCGGCCTCCATCGCCGCGCCTTTCTGGCCCCTCGTCCACGGCGAGGAGCGCGTCGGGCTGCCCGCCATGGACGACTTCGTGGAGCTGCTCACAGCCCGCGGCGCCCGCCCGGCGGTGAGCGGGGTGGCGGCCGAGCGCCGCCGCTGGGCGGATGACCAGGAGCTGCTTGCCTTCCTGCGCCGGCAACTGTGGACGTTGCCCGGGAGCGCAGCCGATGCGCGGCTCCTCGAGGCCGCGGCGACGCTCGCTGCCACCGACGCCGACGGTGGGCTGGTCATCCGGGGCGGCCGGGCGCTGGACATCGGAATCGTGGCGTGGTCGCCCACGATTCTTGTGTCGGAGGACAACGACTCTGACCGATAGTGGGACAGCGACTCTGTCACCGTGGTCGAACGGCACTGTATCGCCGCCAGGGATGGTTTGGGTCGCGGCCGGGTTGACGGGTGGGCCCGGCTGATGCATTGGCAACCGCGGGCTCGCGCTTGACGGCGGCGGCAAGGTCGGCCAGCGGCTCCCGACGGAGATGTCGGGCGCGCAGGGTGACGGGTTCAGCGGGAGCGTCCAGCAGCTGGTAGTCGGTCCCGTCGTGGCTGACCCAGAGGCTGCCGTCGAGGCGTTCCTGGACGGTGACGCCGGTTCCGGCCCAGGACCGGCGATCCGAGCGAGCCGGCAAGGCCAGCGCTCGACCTTCCCAGCTGAGGGTCGCGTCGGGGGCGACGCGGCGCGGATAGTGGAAGCAGAAGACGGCCTCGGCGGTCAGGCCCTCCGGCCACGCGTGCCAGGCTGGCTCCGGGTCGGCGGCCGGGACCGCAAAGCGGCGGTTGAAGCGGACGACGAACTGAGCGAGGACCGCGTTGGCCTCCTCGATCGTCGTCGCTCCGGCCCGCCGGAGCTCGGACCGGAGCCGGTCCTGCGCCGTCCCCCAGCCGCGCTCGATGCGGCCCTTGGCCTGCGGGCTCGTGGCGCCGATCCAGCCGACCCCGGCATCGTCGAGGGCACGCCGCACCTGGGTCGTGCTGCGCCGGCCCCCGAGTTGCTCGGCCAGGCTCGGTGGTCGCTTCGGGTCCTTGATGAAGATGCCGTGCTGATCGGAGTAGATCGCCACCGGCAGGCCGTAGCGGGCGGCCGTCTGGGCCAGCACGCTGAAGTAGCCGGCGGCATCCTCCTGGAGGCGGAACGTCGCCCCGGTGAAGATCCCGGTCGCGTCATCGATCCCGCCGACGAGGGTCAGGACGGGGCCGCGGCCCTCGAGCCAGTCGTGACGGCTGCCGTCGACCTGGAGGAGCATCCCGGCCCGCGGCATCCGCTCCCGCCGACTCCGGTGCTTGCGTGGTCGTCGGGTGCGGGACGGGGCCATGCCGGCCGCGCCCAGGATGCGTCGGACGCTGCGGGCCGAGACCACGATCGCCGCTTCCTCGGCGAGCGTCTCGGCCAGGTGGACCGGATTGAAGCCGGCGTACGTGGTCGCCGCCAGCTCGAGGATCCGGGCCCGGACGGTGTCGCCGATCCGGTTGACCGGGATCCGGCCCCTGTTGCGGTGAACGAAGCCCGCCGCCCCGTCCGTCCGGTACCGATCGAGCAGCCGTTCGACCTGGCGGGCGGACAAACCGAGAATCCCTGCTGCCGCCTGGTGCCCCAACTCACCCGCCATGACATGGGTCAGCACCATGAGGCGCTGCTGTGCCCGGTGATCCAATGTGATTGCCTCCCTCGTTTCCATGCGATCGAGGGTGACAAAGTCGCTGTCCCCTTATCTCGGACAAAGTCGCTGTCCGTTCACAGTCGCCCACGATTCTTGTTGACGCAACCAGACCCCGGGTCGATACTCCCACCTGAACCGCCGCGGACCCCCGAACTCGACCCTTGACGTCCCGTTCGTCGGCCCGATCGTCAATCCAACTCCTGTCCGGCAGGACTCACGCCGGAGAGCGTACCCCCGCGACCTGGGCCGAAGGAGGATCGATCGAGGATGATCCCGTCTGCATTCGACTATGTGCGGCCCGCCGATCTCGGCGAGGCCCTCCGGATCCTCAAGGAACGGGAAGGCGAGGCGAAGGTCCTGTCAGGCGGATACAGCCTGCTCCCGCTCCTCAAGCTCCGCCTCGCACAGCCAGCGCTGCTCGTGGACATCGGGGCGATCGGTGGCCTCGATGGCATCACCCGGACGGATGACGACATCCGGATCGGCGGGCGCGCCACCCATCGCCGAATCCTCGAGGACGACGGCCTGGCCGCGGCCCTCCCGATCATGCGCGACGCGGCGGCTGGAATCGGCGATCCGCAGATCCGCAACTGGGGCACCATCGGTGGCTCGGTGGCGCATGCGGACCCCGCGGCAGACTGGCCCGCGGTCCTCCAGGCGGTCCACGCCACGATCGTTCTCCGCAGCGTGGACGGCGAGCGGGTCGTTCCCGCCCGCGGCTTCTTCTTGGACATCTTCCAGACCGGTATCGAGCCGTCCGAGGTCCTGACCGAGATCCGCATCCCGCTGCCGGGACCCCGGAGCGGCAGCAGCTACCAGAAGCTCGAGCGGCGGGCTGGCGATTTCTCGACCGTTGGGGCCGCCGTCCAGCTCACCCTCGGCGGAGACGGGCGGATCACCAAGATCGGGATCGGCCTCACCGCCGTGGGCGACGCGCCGTTCGCGGCGACGCATGCCGAGGACGCGCTCCGTGGCGCCCAGCCGGGCGACGCGCTGTTCCGTGAGGCCGCGGGCGCGGCTTCTCGCCAGAGCCGCCCGGGGAATGACAGCCACGGCCCGGTCGAGTACAAGCGGGCCATGGTCACCGAGATGACGTTCCGGGCGCTGCGCGCAGCGTTCGGTCGCACGCTGGCCTGAGGGGATCGACGATGACCACGAAGCACATCAGCGTCACCGTCAACGGGACCGTCCATGAGGCGGAGGTCGAACCGCGCCTCCTCCTCGTCCACCTGATAAGGGACACGTTCGGACTGACCGGAACCCACGTTGGGTGCGACACAAGCAACTGCGGCGCCTGCACGGTCCACGTGAACGGCGTCAGCGCCAAGTCGTGCACGATGCTCGCCGTCCAGGCGGACGGTGCCGAGATCAAGACCATCGAGGGCATGGCGGACGGTGCAACCCTCCACCCGCTCCAGCAGGCCTTCTAGGACCAGCACGGACTCCAGTGTGGCTTCTGTACGCCGGGCATGATCATGCAGGCGGCCTGGCTGCTCGGTCAGAACCCAGACCCGACCGAGGATGAGATCCGACTGGGGATCAGCGGCAACCTGTGCCGTTGCACGGGCTACGTGAACATCGTCAAGTCGATCCAGCAGGCGGCCGCCGAGACGCGCGCCGCCGCCGAGACCCAGGCCGGCGCGGCGGCGCCGGCCGCAGGCTGAGGGGAACACAGATGGCGACGGTCTACGAATCCCAGCCACCGACGACCACGCCCGAAGTCGGGGGGATGGGGCACTCCCGCAAGCGCGTCGAGGACGCCCGCTTCATCCGGGGCGCCGGCCATTACATCGAGGACATCAACCTGCCGGGCCAGCTCTGGCTCGACATCGTCCGCAGCCCCTATGCCCACGCCCGCATCAAGGGCATCGACGACTCGGCGGCCATGAAGATCCCCGGCGTCGCGGCCGTGATCACCGGCAAGGCCCTCGAGACGTACAAGCTAGCCTGGATGCCGACGATCGCGGGTGACGTGCAGATGGTCCTGCCTGTCGACACGGTCATGTTCCAGAGCCAGGAGGTCGCGGCCGTCATCGCGACCTCGCGCTACGCGGCGGCCGACGGCGTGGCGGCGGTCGAGGTCGACTACGAGCCGCTCGAGGTCGTCGTCGATCCGTACAAGGCGATGGACCCGTCCTCGCCCGTCCTCCGGCCGGACCGCGGGGAGGGCAAGCAGAACAACCACATCTGGCACTGGGAATCGGGCGACAGGGCGGCGACCGACGCAGCGCTCGCGGGCTCCAAGACCCGCGTCAAGCAGCACATGTACATCCCGCGGATCCACGTCGCCTCGATCGAGACCTGCGGCATCGTGGCCGACTGGGATTCGGTGAACGGCACGATGACCGTGCACATGACGAGCCAGGCGCCGCATGCCATCCGGACGGTGCTCGCCCTGGTCGCCGCGGGCGCCGGCCTGCCCATCCCGGAACACAAGATCCGCGTCATCACCCACGACATCGGCGGCGGCTTCGGCGGCAAGGTGCCGGTCTACCCGGGCTACGTGCTGGCGATCGCCGCATCGTTCCTGACCGGAAAGCCGGTCAAGTGGATCGAGGATCGGTCTGAGAACCTGCAGGCAGATTCGTTCGCCCGCGACTACCACATCGACGCCGAGCTCGGTGTGTCCGCCGAGGGCCGGATCACGGCGCTCAAGGTCAAGACCCTCGCCGATCACGGCGCCTTCGACGCGCAGGCTGCGCCATCGAAGTTCCCGGCCGGCCTGTTCAACGTTATCACCGGCTCGTACGACTTCAAGGACGCCCACGTCGAGGTCGACGGCGTCTACACGAACAAGCCGCCGGGAGGCGTCGCCTACCGCTGCTCCTTCCGCGTCACCGAGGCCGTCCACGCCATCGAGCGCCTGGTAGACATCATGGCGCATGAGCGCGGCGAGGACCCGGCCGAGTTCCGCATGAAGAACTTTATCAAGAAGGAACAATTCCCCTACATGTCGGCGCTGGGCTGGGAGTATGACAGCGGCGATTATCACAAGGCGCTGAAACTGGCGATGGACATGGTGGGCTACGCCGACCTCCGCAAAGAGCAAGCCGAGAAGCGCGCCCGCGGCGAGTTCATGGGCATCGGTATTTCGTCGTTCACCGAAATCGTCGGCGCGGGTCCCGCGCATCAGTTTGACATCATTGGCCTCAAGATG
>CAZOJS010000009.1:0-12964 GCA_964580175.1 uncultured Anaerolinea sp.
CGGCCGCGGTGGGCGCCTCGGGCGACAACGCCCTCTGTCCGGCGGTGCGGCACTCTCGAAGCAAGCGCGGGGCGAGGTCCATCTCGCGATCTTCGGGATCGTGGCCTTCCTGGCCGTCTCCATCGTGTGGGCGCGGGTGGGGCCGTCCAATACCGCTGCGGCGATCCGAGCTGAGTACCCGGTCGATGCCCTGCCGGCACTGGACCTGCTGGCCGCCGAGAATCCCGTGGGTCTTCGCCTGCTCAACGACTACAGCTGGGGCGGCTGGCTCGAGATGATCCGGCCAGCGATTCCTGTCTTCATCGACGGTCGATCCGAGGTCTACGGCGATGCCCAGGTCGAACGCTACGCAGCGATCCTCGGCGTCGAACCTGGTTGGGACGGGGCGCTCGACGATAGCGGGGCGAACGCGGCCCTCATCAGGGCCACCAGCGAGCTGGTGGCCGCGCTCATTGCGCGCGGATGGACCCTGATCTACCGGGATTCCGTCGGGGTACTTCTCATCAGCCCGTAGTCATCTCGCTGCGGGGCCTCTCGCCGCGGGGTCTCAGTGGTCACGGTCGGCTGGTGCCGCTCGCGGCAACAGGTGATCCCGCATCAGCCGGCTCGCGTTCCCGGGTGGCCTGGGTCGTCACACCTCGAGCGCCAACCATGGCCTGATCCAGCCGAGCCAGGAAGGGGCGCGCGCCAAGGCGGACCAGCGTCTCGCGTGCGGCGTCGATCGCGGCCACAACGTCCGGGGCAGCGCGCTCCGGCGATCTCAGGAGGATTGCCATGTCCACGGCCGCAGCAGCCTCGTCGAACGCGAGCCCGAGCCCTCGATAGCCGCGCAGCGCTTCACGGAACCCGGCCACCGCCTCTGACCCATTCCCCATCAGCGCGGCGAGGCCTGCGCGAGCTGCTCGGCGATCCAGCTCGAGGGCGGGCCCCCAGAATCCTAGCGTCTCGAATCTGGCAACCACGGTCTCCGCAACCGCGACGTCGCCTGACCAGAGACTCGACCGGACCGCGAGGGGCATGGCGAGCGGCGCGAAGTAGTCCGTAATCGCCACCGCCCGCTCCGCCAGCTCCTGGGCACGTGCCAGCTCTCCATCGGCGAACGACGCCCAGGCTCGCGCCAGGAGGTCGTACGACTCGTACTGCGGATCCGTTATCTTGGCTCGGAGCTTTGCCGCTTCGGCGATGTCGGCGCCGGCGTCCTCGCCTCGCAGTGAGCGGAGAATCGCCCGGTCGGCGAAGAGCTCGGCCCAGACGGTTGCGGTCGCCTCGATACTCAGCCACTCATCCAGCACGGACGCGGCCCAGTCCCACTCCCCGACCCGCAGCGCACAGATCGCGCTGTTGCCGACCATCATGAAACCGTACACCCGCGACCCCCGTCGACGGCCAATTTCGAAACCCTCTCGCCCGAGTGCCAGCCCCAGCGACGGGTCGCCCCACTGCTCGAAGAAGGTCATCAACACGCGCGCATTGGTCTCGACATCGGACAGGTCGTTCGCGAGCGCCAACTGGTGCGCGCCACGAAGCAGCACGAGACCCTCACGCGGTCGGTTCGTAGCAACCAGAGCGATGCCGCGACCCATGATGCCCCGTGCTGTGGGCTCCAGCAGGCCGAGACGCTCGGCGATCGGGAGGTACCGCTCGAGCCATGCAAGCGCCGTGACTTGCTGGTTCGTGCCTCGGTTCGCGCGGACCATCGCGACCATCAGGTCGACGCCCGCCGGCGTGGCCTCGAGGTCGGAGAACTCCTTCCATGCCTCGGTCAGCAGCACTTCCGCGCGTTCGGGATCCGCTTGGAACGAGAAGACGACCGTTGCATGGCGCGCTACGGCGGTGGCCGTTGCCTCGCGATCGCCTGCCTTCCGTCGCTCGCCGAGCGCACCCTCCGCGTGGCGCATGACCGTCTCTGTCTTGAGGCCCTCGCCTGCGGAGCGCAGGGCGCGCTCGTGGAGACCCGCCCGCTCAGCAGGCTCGATAGCCACCTCGAGCGCCTGCTCCAGGAACGTGACGGCCTGATCGTGCGATCCGAGCGAGGCGGCGCGGTCGGCAGCACCGCGCAATGCGAGGCGCGCCTGAGCCGCGAGGGTAGCGGCCTCGGCATCATCGGCGGCCAGCCGATGCGCGGCGAGGTAGTGGCCGGCGAGCCCGCCGGCAATCTCGTCCGAACCGAGGCTTTCGAAGAACCGCGCAGCCGCGAGGTGGCGAACCTTTCTGTCCTTCTTCGCCAGCGTGTTGTAGGCGACCTCACGGATGAGTGCCTGGACGAACGCGTACTGGCCGCGCTCGGGCGATCGGGGGTCGGCGTCGAGGACGAGAAGCTCGCGGCGGACGAGTCCGGCCAGGCGTCGTTCGAGCTCGTGGGACTCGATCCCGGAGACCGCGCCGAGGCCGGCGATCGTGAAGCTCTGGCCCAGCACCGCAGCGTCCTCGACGACGGCCCGGTCTGCGCTCTCGAGGCCATCCAGCCGTGCCGCGATGAGGGCGGTCAGTGACTCCGGCACCGCGAGATCGCCCAGATCGCCAACCGGCCGGTACGCACCACCTTCGGCGACCAGTCGCTCCTGCGCGAGAAGCATGCGCACGGTCTCGACCGCGTAGAGCGGGATGCCGTCGGCGCGACCGACGATCGCGTCGATCGCCTTGCGTGGCAGGCCCGGTACAAGGCCGGCAAGGAGGCGCTCCATCTCCTCGGGGGGCAAGGGCTCCAGATAGATCGACGCGAAGGATCGCTTGCCGGCACCCCAGGCCGGTCGCTTGTCCAGCAGGTCTGGGCGGGCCAGCGTGATCACGGTGATCGGGACGCCCCGGCTCCACTCCATGAGGTGGTCGATGAAATCGAGCAAACCATTGTCGGCATGGTGGAGGTCCTCGAACACCATGACGACCGGGGAGGTCGCCGCGAGACGCTCGAAGAATGTTCGCCAGGCCGCGAACAGCTGTGCTGACGGGATTCCGGACTCAAAGCCGAGGAGCGCGAGGAGGGCGGACTCGATCCAGGCTGCCTCCGTTGCCTCTGGCACGTGCTGTCGGACGGTCGCCGAGATTCGGTCCCGCGTCGTCGCCTCGTCATCCGTCTCGACCAGCCCTGATCGGCCACGGACCATCTCGCCGAGAGCCCAGAACGTGATTCCATCACCATAGGCGGGGCTTCGCCCCGCGTGCCACCAGACGCGCTCCAGCAGCCCATCGGCGTATTTGAGGAACTCCCACGACAGGCGCGTCTTGCCGATGCCACCCGGACCGACGACGCTCACGAGACGAGCCCGGCCCTCCCTCGCCGTCGCGTGGAAGAGCTCTTTCAATTGACGGAGTTCCTCGTCGCGGCCGACGAATGGCGCTTCGAGCGCTTCGCTTCGGTTGCGCCCACCTCGCTCAGCCACGACCCGGACGGCGCGCCAGGCGGGCACGGGTGTGGTCTTGCCCTTGAGGACCTGCTCCCCGGCCGGCTCGAACGCAACTCCGCCCGCCGCGCGTTGGGTGGCCTCGCCGACGAGGACGACGCCCGGCGACGCGGCCGACTGAAGTCGCGCAGCGGTGTTGACGAGATCACCCGCAACCATTCCCTGGTTCGTGGCGCCGATGGTGACGGCCGCTTCACCGGTCAGCACCCCGGCGCGCGCCTGGATCCCCGGCCCGAGCGAGCGGACGGCGTCCACGACGTCGAGGGCCGCACGGACCGCGCGCTCCGCATCGTCCTCCTGGGCGATCGGGGCGCCCCAGACCGCCATGACAGCATCGCCGATGAACTTCTCCACGGTGCCGCCGTAGCGACCGATGATCTCGCGGCTGAGGTCAAAGTAACGGGTCAGGACCTCGCGGACGTCTTCGGCGTCTCGCTCCTCGGCAAAAGGCGTGAACCCCACGATGTCGGCGAACAGAATGGATACGAGCCGGCGTTCCGCGACTGCGGGTGCATTGCGGCCGCTGCCGGATCCCGATTGGGACGCGGCCCCGGACGCACTCGACGCCGCCGACGCCGCCCACGCCGAGCCGGCACCGACGAGCGGGGTGGCGCACTGGAAGCAGAACTTGGCCCCTGGCGGGTTCGTCGTGCCGCAAGCGGGACAGCCGGCCGCGAATGGGGTCCCGCACTCCATGCAGAACTTCGCGTCGGGTCGGTTCTCCGTGCCGCAACTCGAGCAGGTCATGTGGCGGCTGCCTCCGGTAACGGGCGGTTTCCCTCGTCGGACTGTCCGTGAGCATACGATGCGCGGCCGACCCGCGACAGCCTCGAGATCCCGAGCGCAGCACCGGCTTGGCGCTTCGTTGGAGCTGCGCCGGTGGGCACCAGGTGTGCCACCTGCGACACAACCGCGACGCACCCGCGGTCCATTGGGCCGGCCGACCCCCTGGTCGGGCAGCAATGCGCCGGAGCGCGCCCTCGAAATCGTCGAAACCGTATCGCGATGGACACACAACCGACGACCTCGGAGCGTCGACATGCGCACATGGGCCCGATGCGCCGTGACCATGTCGGGGTTGTGCCCCAGGCGACACAGAGAGGCTGCCAGGCGGAGCGCCGCCTCGGCGTCAGTGTCGCGAGCCGAGCGCCCTCTGTCGGATCAGTCGCAGCGCCAGGATCCCTGCTGCGAGTTGCCAGATCGAAGGGATCGCGACATACAGGCGCTCAAGCAAGCCGAGCCACGGCAGGAGTGGCCCGTCAATCGTGAGCGGGACGAGGAAGGACGCGCCCACGACGAGCACGGCCGCAACGAGCGTCGGCCGGGCGCTCCCCCGCCAGCGCGGGTCGCGGCGCATCACAAGCCCGAACACCAGCAGCGTCAGCGGCATCGTGATCGCGTAGAGGTAGAAATTCGCGAGGTGGACGACCCCGACTCTGGACATCGGGACGCCGTCCGGGTCCGTCGGGAAGATCGCGAAAGCGATCGTGATCGCCGCCTGGAGGAGCAACAACACGCGCACGACGGCGCGATCCCGGCGCGTCCCGCCGAGCACACTTGACAGGCCGAATGCCCACCCGATGCCGAGTCCGCCACTGACGATGAATGCCACGGTCTGGAGCCAGCCCAACGGTGCGTTCGCAAGGAGGCTGATCGACTGCGCCGCCGGGTCGTAACCCGGCCAGCTCGCAATGACGATGACGCTCAGCCCCCACGACACGATCGGCGCGGCGATGCCGGCCATGATGAGCGTGCGCGGGCCCGAACTGGACATCGGGTGATTCTGCATCTCGTTGGCTGACTCCGCGTTGATCAGCGATGCGCGATGGTGATCTCGATGATCTCGAGGCCATAGCGGGCGAGGCGCGACGGCCCCATGCCCTTCATCCGGCGGAGGGCCGGGATCGTGGTGGGGCGCTGGTCGGCGATGTCGATCAAGAGCGTGTCGGGCGCGATGACGTAGGCGGGCACGCCGTCCGAGCGAGCCGACACCAGGCGCCACTCGCGCAAGGCGGCCATCAGCGGGCTGTCCTCTTCGCGAGCGCGCCGCGCGCTCCCGGCGTTCATCGGAGCGCCTGGAATCACCGTGACGCGACCTGGAACCCCCACTCGTCCCTCGAGGGCGGCCAGGAAGCGACTTGGACGCCGGCGCGCCTCGCGCCGCTCGGCCCACGACAGCGAGAGGTGTCTCCGGGCCCGGGTCAGGCCCACGTACAGGAGCCGGCGTTCCTCCGCGATCTCCGGCTCTGACTCCGCCTGGCGGATCGGCAGGATCCCCTCTTCGAGCTGCGGGAGCAGGACAGCCTCCCACTCGAGGCCCTTCGCGCGATGGAGGGTGAGCAGGTTCACACCGTCGACCGAGCCCTCCGCTTCGGCCGCCGCGCGAGCGCTGAAGTCGGCGAGCAGCGCCTCCGGGTTGATCGCGGTGTCCGCCTTCGCGGCTTCCTGGGCGAGCTCGACCACGAGCGCCAGCGACGACGTTCGTTCGCGGGCGGCCGGCCCGCCACTGTCGTCGCCCTCGACGTAGCCCATCTCGGTCATCAGGCGCTCCGAGAGCAGGTGCGCCAGCATCAGGCCGGTCGCGGTGGCCGGCAGGCGCTTCAGGAGCCGGAGTGCCTCGCGGACCTCCTGGCGCTCGAAGAAGCGCTGCCCACGAACCCGGAACGGGATCCGGGCCCTGGTGAGGGCGGCCTCGATGGGTGGGATCTGAGCGTTCGTGCGGACGAGCACCGCGATCTCGGCTGCCGGCGTCGGGACCGCACCGGGGCCGGCGCCGCCGGCCGTGAGCCTTCGGATATCCGTCACGAGCGCGGCGAGTTCAGCCTCGCCGTCGGCGAAGCGGCGGATCGAGGGCAATGGGCCGGCCGCCATCGTCGCCACGAGCCGTTTGCGTCGACCTTCGATCGCGAGCAGTCGGTTGGCGAGCGAGAGTATCTCGGGCGAGGAACGGTAGTTGCGGGACAAAGTGATCTCTCGGGCGCCCGGGTAGCGAGCCGTGAACTCCGTTAGGTAGTCGGAGGTGGCACCGGTAAACGTGTAGATCGTCTGGTCCTCGTCCCCGACGACGCACAGATCGTCCCGATCGCCCAGCCAGAGTTCCAGGAGGCGCTGCTGAAGCGGGTTGGTGTCCTGGTACTCATCGACGCTGAACCAGGACTTGCGGGCGCGGACGGTCGCTGCGGCATCCCCGTCGGTCTCGAGGAGAGTGACCGTCTCGACGAGAAGATCGTCGAAATCGATGCGGTTGGCCCGCACCTTGGCGTGCTCGTAGTCCGTGAAGACACGAACGAACAGATCGGCCGGAATCGGTGGCTCGCGATGGGCGGCAGCAGCTTCGCGCTCGTATGACCTCGACGCTATCCGGCGGGCCTTCGCCCATTCGATCTCGTCGGCGAGGTCCTTGGACGGCGTGAAGCGGTAGTGGCCGGGGAGCTGGCGGGCGAGCCGAGACAGGATCGGCAGCTTCGAGTCCAGGAGGTCGGGCAGCGGCGACCCGTCGTGGCCGGCCGGCCAGAAGTGTCGGAGCTGGCTGAGCGCATGGGCGTGGAAGGTGCGAGCCGTGACGCCAGGTAGCCCGAGGCTGCGCAGCCGCGCAACCATTTCGGTGGCGGCCTTGTCCGTGAACGTCACCACGAGTACCTGGTCAGCCGGCACGATCTCGGTCGCGATCGCGTACGCCGTACGCCGGCTGATGACCCGGGTCTTGCCGCTCCCTGCCCCGGCGTGGATGGCCACGGGGCCGGTTGTGGCCTGGACCGCCTCGAGTTGCTCCGGGTCCAGGTTGGCGACGAGGGCCTCGGGGTTCAGGTGGGGCACCGATCAAGGGTACGGGCGCGCGGTCATCTCCGGGTTTTGCGCTATCGGACACGCCGATAGGTGCTCTCGGAGCGGCGCGCGACGCGCACGATGACTACGAGCAACGCCGGCTCGTCGATCGCGTAGATGACGCGAAGGTCACCGACGCGGATTCGCCAGAATTCGGTCCCCGACAGCTTGGTCGCACCGGACGGCCTGGGGTCCAACGCAAGGGCCAGAACCGAAACTCGGAGAACCGCCGTGACGCCGGGAGGCAGGCGGCGCAGTTGACGCTGAGCGGCAGGTGCCAGCTCGATCCGGAAGCGACCCTCGCTCACCCCTCATCCGGCGGCTGCGTCGGTGCCCCGCCATAGGCGGCCTGCGTCTCCGCTGCGGCACGTGTAAACCACGCCCCAGCCGATTCACCACCGTCCCGTCGATATTCCTCGAGGGCGGCTTCGGCTGATTCGCGATCCTCGGCCTCCTCAGCCGCGTTCAGCCAGGCCTCGAGTGCCTCCTCGACGATCTCGCGCATCGTCCGATCCGCGCGAGCTGCCTCCACCTTGGCGGCGCGAAAGATGTCGGCATCGATGTCGAAGGTAACCTTCATCGTGCCAGTATGCTGGGTTGCTGGGTTGCTGGCAAGTTGCGAGGAGGCGGACGCCCACGCCCCAAGAGACGCGTCTCGACCGGACAGCCGCCGCGCATTTCGCACATGATCTCGCCGCGGCGCTCACCTGGTGTAACATCGTTGCCTGCGCAACATAGTGCAGGTGACCACCGGCGAGGATCCAGGACGACGCATGCTCACACCCGAGATTCGCGCGGCCTGGGCCGCGGCCACCGAGCTCCTAGTCCGTCAGATCCGCGAATACGGTCACGCGCTCTCGGGAAACTGGCTCGGCCGGCAGGCATTGCTCCTGAACACGACGGGCGCTCGAACCGGCAAACCGCGCATGAGTCCGCTGGCCTATTCGCTGGACAACGGGCGGTACGTCGTGACCGCGTCCAAGGGCGGCGCGCCGACCCACCCGGGCTGGTACCACAACCTCCTGGCGGACCCGATCGTGACGATCGAGGTCGACAAGAAGAAGATTCAGGCGCGCGCTGCGACCGCCGAGGGTGCCGAGCGCCAGCGCCTGTGGCTCCAGCACATTGCCCTGCATGCGGGCATCGGTGAGTACCCGAAGTTGACCAGCCGGATCATTCCCGTCGTCATCCTCGACCCGCTCCCCTAGCCCCGCGGCATCGATGCCCATACCTGAAGTGCCGGCGGCGTACGGGTCGGTCAAGCAGCAGCTCACCGATGAGATTCGGACACATGGCCACGCGGTCACCGGCAGCTATGTCGGCCGCCAGGCGCTGCTGCTCGGCACCACGGGGGCTCGATCCGGCGAACCGCGTCTGAGTCCACTGGCCTTCTCCCTGGATGACGGCCGCTACGTCGTGACGGCGTCCAGGGGCGGCTCACAGGTCCACCCCGGCTGGTATTTCAACCTTGTGGCGGACCCGATCGTGATCATCGAAGTGGATCTCAAGCGCATCCCGGCCCGGGCTTCCATCGCCGAGGGCGCGGAGCGTGAGCGCCTGTGGCTCCAGCACATCTCGCTGCATCCCGGCATCGGCGTGTATCCGCGAATGACATCCCGCGTCATCCCGATCGTGATCCTCGAGCCGCTCATCTAAACAGCCGAACGGAGGCTGTCTCTGGCTGGAACCATCAGCTCGATCGGCTCAGCGGACTGCTCGAGTCGCTGGATCGGGCCCGATCGCCGCAACCTGGCCGACCGCGGTCTCTATACTCGCCGAAACTCCCCGGACTGAGGGCGCTCCCGATGATCGCGGCCTACCGCACCATCGCCGGAAACAGAAACCTGGTGCGCCTGTTCGTCGGCGAATTCGTCTCCAACATCGGCGACTGGCTGTACCTCGTAGCGCTCCTGGTCGTTGTTTATCGGGAGAGTTCGGACCCGTTCCTGTTGGGCGTGATCGGCGGCGCGAGAATCATTCCGTACGTCGTGCTGTCGGTCCCGGCCGGAATCATCGTGGACCGATTTGACCGTCGCCTGATCCTGATCGTCACGGACCTCATCCGCGGCGCCGCGATGATCGGGCTGGCGGTCAACACATTCCTGGACGGACCGGTCCTCGTGACCGTGGGCCTGGCGATCTTTGCCACCTGCTTCGCGGTGTTCTTCCGGCCTTCGATGGGCGCGTACATGCCATCACTCGTGCGCAACGAGGCGGAACTGGGACCCGCCAACAGCATTTACGCGACACTCAGCGAGGTCACCTTCATCATCGGCCCGGCCATCGCCGGCCTGATCATCGCGCTGACGGACCTCGGCTGGGCGTTCGTGATCAACGCGCTGTCGTTCCTGGCGCCCGTGCTGATCCTCTGGACGATGCCCTCCAACAACCCGCGAGCCAGGAAGGCGGCCGCGGATCCAGAGGACGGCGCCGCCGAGGCTGTCGCGATCAGCGCGACCACTGACGACGCGGCTCTGGCCGTTGACGGCCCGGCGGCCGCCCCGGCGGCCATGCCCACCGAAGCGACCGTTCGGGATATCTTCCGGCCGCTCGCCGGCCTCGCCCTGCTGGACGTGGTGACGGGCTTCCTGTGGGGTGGCCTCAGCGTCGCCCTCGTGATCTTCGCCGTGGAACGACTGGGTGCCGGCGAGGACGCCACGGGGTTCCTGTGGGCCGCGATTGGGGTCGGTGGGGTGCTTGGGGCCGTTGCGTCCAGCTCCATCGTGCTGCGCCCGAACCTGGGGCCGGTCATGCTGCTCGGCTCCGCGATCCTCGGCTCCGGCTTTGTGTTCCTCGGGATCGTTGACTCGCTCCTGTGGGCGCTGATCGCGTTGGCCGTCGTGGCGTCCGGGGCGCTGCTTGCCCAGGTCGTCGCTGAAACGATTCTCCAGCGGGTGGTCCCGGACGCGATCCGGGGACGGGCGCTGGGCACCCTGCAGACCCTGTCCACGGTGACCTACGCGCTCGGATCGTTCCTGGTCCCGGTGCTCATGACCACGATCGGTGCCCAGGCAATCCTGACGATCGGCGGGATCGCGATTCTGCTGGCGGCCATCGGCACGTTCGTGCTGGTCGGCCCGGCCTTCCAGCGCGCACCGACATCGGAGGAAGCGGCAGCAACCCTCGGGCGGGTGGCCCGCCTGCCGCTCTTCGCGGGCGTCTCCGCAGCTGCCCTTGAAGTCGCCCTCCAGCGTCTCATCCCGGTTCCCGTCCTGGCCGGCGCCGTGGTCATCCGCGAAGGAGAGCCAGCCGACCGGTTCTACATCATCGAATCAGGCCGCTTCGCCGTGGATCAGAAGGACCCCGGCACCGAGCTCCCTCGACGGCTTCGGGTCATGGGCCCGGACTCGGTATTCGGCGAACTCGGGCTGATGCACGGCGCGCCGCGGAGCGCGACCGTCACGGCCGAGACAAACGGCCGCCTCCTCGCCCTCGACGGCCCCGACTTCCTTGACCTGCTGAATGCCGGTCCGGATATCTCCGGGCGCATGCTGGATCGCTATCGGGCCTCGGCGGCGCCGCCGTCCTGATCCGCTGGCCGGGTTCGGCCCGGATCCGGGTCCCGCCCTCGGTCGCCCGGTCTGTGTCGTCAGGCAGCCGGCAGCCCGCGCAGGTGCAGTGCCAGACAGATTTCCGCGACACGTCATCGAAGCCGCGGCGCGTATCGTCGACACCCCACACCGGCGACGGTAACAATTGCCCGCGCAAACCGTCCAGTACGATCATCGACAGTCCAAGCGCTTGCGCCCGAAGAGGACACCAGTGAACGGGTCCGCCAGATCCCGGCGTCCCACGCGGCCCCAGGTCGTCTTGGCCGCCGCTCTCGTGACGATTGCGATGATCGCGGGGCTGTCAGTCGGGCCGAGCGTTCTCAACCCACCCAGCTCCTCGCCCGGCGCCAGCGCGTCGCCCGCCGACCCGTCGCCCGACACCACCGAAGCCCCCGCATGGGCCGACCTGACGCTCACGCCACTCGTGCGCGTCGCGTCTCTTGAGCCCACCAGGTTGGGTCCCGCGGGTGTGGCCGCGGATACCGCGTTCACGCTCACGAGCCTGACCGGAGAGGCGCCGACAGCCCTCGCGGCCCGGCTCGAGGTGTCCCCATCGGTGGCGCTGACCGTCAGGGCCACGACGGAATCGTCGGTCGTGCTCGGCCCGCCGATGCTGGAGCAGAACCGCCTCTACCGCTTCACCCTGCGTGCGCCCGACGGCTCGATAGCCGGCTCATGGGCCTACCGGGTCCAGGGACCCGTCAGCGTTCTCAGCACGATCCCGGGCCATGCCACGAGCGGAGTACCGCTCAATACCGGCATCGAAGTGACCTTCAACCAGGAAGGGGTCGCCGACATGGCCGACCACTTCTCGATCTCGCCGGCCGTCACCGGCCGATTTGAGCGGCATGGCCTGACCCAGGTATTCGTGCCCAATAGTCTGGCGCCGGGGACGCTGTACACGGTGACGATAAGGGCGGGCCTCGCCCGGACGGACGCAGATTCCGCCCTCCCCGCGGACATCGTGTTCGCGTTCGAGACACAGGGTGCAGTCGACCTTTTCCGCACCCTGTACTTCGGCCGGGAGGTCATCGAGTCAAGTCCCACCGAGCGGCCCGTCATGGTGGTCATCGCGCCGGCCTTTGAGGGCGTCGCCCAGCCGAAGGACGCGAAGATCGACGTGTACCGGGTGCCGTCACTGGATGCCGCCGCCCGGATGCTGAGCAACTTCCTTGGCCAGCCGCACTGGGCCCAGTACACGGACCCGCTGATGCCGACGGCCGGGTTGTCCATTGCGGCCACCTTCACGGGCGTGTTGGAGCCGTTCCGAGGCGAGGACGTCTTCGTCCTGAGGTTCCCCGACACACTCGCCCAGGGTTGGTACATCGTCGAGATCGCGGGCCCACACAGGACACAGGCGTTCCTCCAGGTGACCCCCGTCTCGGCATGGGTCTCCGTGCTGACCGACACGACGGTCGTCTGGGTCAACGATGTGACCACTGGGCGCGCCCTCGCTGGAGCCACGGTCGCCGCCGGCGTGGGCCCGGCGTTCGCCCGCTCCGATGCCAAGGGTCTCGCGGTCGGCCCCACGCCGACAGAGTTGATCCCGACGGAACTGCTGGGAGAATCCGGGCTCTATGCTCCTGCGCCGCTCCTCACCGTGACCTCGGTCACCGGGAATTCCGTCCTCGTCCCCTTCGGGGTTGCGAGCGCGGAAGGCTATCGCGGCGAGTGGTCGGGGAAGACCGAAGTCACCAACGAGACGTACTGGGCGTTGCTCTTCACCGACCGGGGGCTCTACCGGACCAACGACCGGGTCGAGGTCTGGGGATACCTCCGGGACCGGGATGACGCAAGCGTGCCGGCGTCCGTCGTGGTGCGCCTGGTCCGCTCGGGCACCGAATCGGCGGACACGCCGAGCATCGTCGAGGCAACGGTTGCGCCGAGGTCAGCGGGCACGTTTACCGCGTCCCTCCCGCTCGCCGACGTCCCGACCGGCTACTACCAGGTGCAGGCGGTCGTGGACGGCGACGTGGTCTTGTCGCGCTGGCTGGAAGTGTCGATCATCAGGAAGCCGCCGTATCAGCTCGAAGTCACCCCGGACCACAGTGCCGTCCTCTCGGGCGACACGGTCCGCTGGACGGCAACCGCCACCTTCTTCGACGGTTCGGCTGCGGCCTCGCTCCCGCTGACGATGACGAACTACGACGATTCAACTGAGCACGCCATGACGACGGACGCGGCCGG
>CAZOJS010000010.1:0-22181 GCA_964580175.1 uncultured Anaerolinea sp.
GCAGGAGCCGAAGGCTCACGCTGCAGTTGCTGGCGAGATCCAGCGTTGCCGCTCGCGTCGCAGGGGCCCCGATCGGCGTACCGGCGATGGCCACGAGCAGCGCCAGCGCCCCGGTGCGCCACGGTCGAGTGACCCGCTGGCCCGATTGCGCGGTCAGTGCGCTCACGGCGTCCACGGCTTCATCTCGATCGTACCGGGCGATCCCGTGGATCCATTGCACGGTGGTACCCCGGCGATATCGGTCGAAGACAGCGGCACAGCCGTGATTCGACCGAGGCCGTCGGGCAGATCGAAGGCGAGGGTCACCGGTGCGACGGGCACCGGCCCGCAGTAGTTGGACACCTGGACGGCCGCCGAAAGTGTCCCGCCCGGGACCACCTCCAGTGCCGGCGAGACCGCCGGCTGGCCGCCCTCTACGAGCACGGACCCCGATCCATCGATCAGCTGCGGCCGAGCCAGCGCGAAGACCAGGCACGTGCTGGTGCCCTCGTTGGCCAGCTCCACGCTGCCGATGCGGGATCCCGCTGCGCCCTCCCATTGGGTGACCCGTACGGACAGCGCCGTGTTCTGGCACGGACCGGGGACGGACGGGGCTGCCGACGTGGAAGCCGGTGTCGATGACTCGTTGATCGTGGCCGCGGCACTCGACGACGGTGCATCTGGCGAGGCGGTTGGTGTGACCTGCGACGTGCACGAGCTCGCGGCCAGAGCCACGAGCAAGGCGGCCAGGAGTGCATGCCTGACCACGGTGGGCGGCGCGACAACTCGTGCATCGTTCATGCCTGCGCCACGCTACCGATCCTGGAGCGATCCGTACCTGATCCGATCGTCCTATCCCCGGATCGCGGGCGGGCGACTGGGGGAACTATACGGGCCGTGCCCTGATCGCGGCACGCACCCGGTCCGGGGTCGCCGGGAGCGTGGTGATCCGCGCGCCCGTGGCGTGGTGGATCGCACCGAGGATTGCCGGGGCCGTGGGCACGAGCGCCGGCTCCCCCACCCCCTTGGCGCCGTACGGGCCGGCCGGCTCCGGATCCTCGATGAGGATGCACTCGATCGGCGGGATGTCGCCGGCGGTCGGGATCAGGTAGTCGTGCAGGTTGTCCGTTCGCCCGGGTACGTACGCCTCCATCAGGGCGAACCCGAGCCCCTGGGCGATCCCACCGTGGATCTGGCCCTCCACCTGGGTGGGATTGATTGCCCGGCCGACGTCGTGCGCGGCAACCATCCTGAGGACCCTGCTGGTCCCGAGCTCCAGATCCACCTCGACCTCCGCTAGCTGGGCCCCAAAGGCGTAGGTCTCGTAGGGATCGCCCTGTCCGTCGGCATCAAGTGGAGTGGTCCTCGGGTCGTAGAAGCCCCGCCCAAGGAGGACCGGCGTTGCCGTCGCGTCGTGGGCAGGCACGGGTGGCAGCTCGGCAAGGTCAATGTTCACCTCGGGCCGGTTCGGCTCGGCAAGTGTCGCCCGCCCGTTGCCGAGCGAGATCCTTGCCTCGGGACCGACCTCGGCAAGCCCCACGAGCTGCGCGCGCAGATCCTCTCCGGCCAGGCGCGCGGCGTTACCGGACACGAACGTTTGGCGGCTGGCCGAGGACTTGCCGGCGTCCGCCGTTCGGTCCGTGTCTCCGGACACCAGCCTGAGCGTGGCCGCCGGTACCCCGAGGGCATCGGCGGCAATCTGGACGACGACCGTCGACGCACCCTGGCCGATGTCCACGGCGCCGCTGTAGAGCGTGACGCCGCCTTCACGATCGATGCCGAGTTCCATCGTGGACGGGTTCGTGATCGAGGTGTTCCCGATTCCATACCACATCGCCCCCACGCCAACGCCACGACGGCTCGGGTCTCCGCGCTGGATAGCCTCGTCATTCCATGCGGCGGCGGCCGCCCGAGCCTCGGTCCAGTGCGGACGGAGCGCGTCAAGACACGCCGGCAGCCCGGCGCTCGCCCGCAGAAGCTGGCCGGTGGCGGTGATCGAGCCGGCACGGAGCGCGTTCACGTACCGGAACTCCAACGCGTCCATCCCAAGCTGCGCGGCGAGATCGTCCATGAGCGCCTCATGGGCGACGGCGGCCTGTGGGACGCCGAACCCGCGGAAGGCGCCGGCCGGCGGATTGTTGGTGTGCACCGCCCGGGTCGTGGCCAGGACGTTGGGTACGGCATAGGGGCCCATCGCGTGGACGGGAACGCGGTTGGCGACCGTGGGGCCCCACGAGGCGTAGGCACCCGTGTCGAAATCGCCATGGAACCGGAACCCGGTCAGGATCCCGCCGGCTGTCGCGCCGGCACTCGCCCGGATCCGGGCCGGATGCCGCTTGGGGCTGGCGGCCATCGATTCCGGGCGGGTCCAGACGGCGCCGACCGGCCGGTCCAGCAGCCACGCGGCCGTTGCCATAAGTGGATGGACCGACAGGTCGAGCTTGCCCCCGAATCCTCCACCAACGGCACTTGGGATGATCCGCACCTGGTCTGGGCGCAGTCCGAGGATCAGGGCGACCTCATCGCGATCCATGTACGGCGTCTGCGTGCTCACGAACAGCTCGATCCGATCGCCGACCCTGCGGGCGAAGCCGGCCTCAGGCTCGATGTAGGCGTGCTCGACAAACGTGGTCTCGATGCTGATTTCGGCAGTCACGGCGGATGCCGCCATCGCCCGATCGATGTCTCCGCTGGCCACCCGACCCTCAATCAGGACATTCGCCGGGGCGTGCGCGTGGATGATCGGCGCCGAGCCGGCCATCGCCGCGTCGATGTCCGAGATCGCGGGCAGCGGTTCCCAGCTGATCGGCACCTCGTCTTCGCGAATCGCGGCGATCGTGGCCGCCTCGCCGACCAGCGCAAGGACGGCCTCGCCCCGGTGCCGGACCTCGCCATCGGCGAGAGCGGGCTGGTCCTTGCCGGTGGCGTAGACGCCGTATCGATTCTGGCCGGGGATATCGGCGGAGCTGAGCACGCGGACGAGGCCCGGGTGTCGCTGGAGCAGCGGACCGAGGTCGCCGATCGCGAAGCGCGCGCGAGCGTGAGGCGAGCGGATCGCGCGGACCACGAGCATGCCCTCTGGTCGCGCGTCGGCTCCGAATAGCGCGCTGCCGTTCACCCGTTCAATCCCGTCCACCTTGCGCAGCCTGGTTCCGACCGAAGGCTCGGTGCCGTGCGTCTCCGCGCCGACGTTCGCTTCGAGGTCTTCGCGTGTCGCCGCGTCGGCAACGGCTTCGAGAATCTTCCGATAGCCCGTGCATCGGCAGAGCACGCCACCGATCCCGTCGAGGATCTCCCGCTCGGAGGGGCCGGGCTGGCGGGCGAGCAGGTCATCGGCCGCCATCAACATGCCCGGCGTGCAGATGCCGCACTGCGCCGCCCCGTGGTCCAGAAACGCCTGCTGGAGCGAGCCCAGGTCGCCGAATTCGGCGGGCTGCGCGGGCTCCGACAGGCCCTCGACCGTGCGGACATTCGAGCCAGCCGCCTGGGCAATGGGGACGAGGCAGGCGCAGACCTGCCGCTCATCGAGCCGAACCGTGCAGGCGCCGCAGTCGCCAGCGTTGCAGCCGACCTTCGTCCCGGTAAGGCCCAGGTCCTCGCGCAGGACATCGGCCAGCCGGCGCATCGGGTCGACTTCGAGATCGACCGGGGATCCGTTGACCCGGAGGCTGACCCAGACCGTCATGCCACGAGCTCCTCGAGCACCCGCCGAACCAGGACCTCGGCCGCCTCACGCCGGTAGGTCGCGGTTGCCCGCACGTCGTCGATGGGCGTCAGTCCGGCCAGGTGCTCCGGCCGAACCGCCGTCCCGATCCCCGGCTTCGCGGCGAGCCCGAGCAGCGCCCGTTCCAGCGAACCGAGCCGCTGCGCGATGGGAGAGCAGGCCCCGACCGCGACTCGAGCGTCGCTGATCCGGCCTGTCCCGTCCCTGGCGAGCACGGCCGCGACCATTGCGATCGAGATCACGAGGTAGGCTCGCGAACCGAGCTTCAGGAACGTCGATCGGGTGTCGTTCTCGGCGGCGAGGACCCCAGAGCCGGCATGGGCGGCGGCGCCGCCGGGGCCACCTGGGACGAACAGGCCCGTAACGAGCTCATCGGCCGCCCGGACCGTGCTTCGATTGCCGGTCACGAACTCGGAGACCGGGACCCGTCTCTCTCCGCGAACGGACGCCAGGACCACGTCGGCGTCGAGCACGAGCAGATTCGGGGTTGCATCCGCGGCCGGGGAGGCGTTGCACACGTTGCCGACGACGGTCGCGCGGTTCTGGATCTGGACCCCACCGATCGAGCGGGCGGCACGGACCAGCCCATCGAAGCGCGGGGGCAGGTCGGCCTCGATGACCTCGGTCCAGGTTGCGCCTGCGGGAACCCACCAGCCACCCTGGACCGGCCTGATGTAGCCGCCATCGGCGAGCCCGCTGATGTCCAGGACGTCCTCATCCCGCGTGTGGATGACCCGGGCCGGGTAGTGGTCCGTCGCGCCGGCCACGATGGCCAATCCCCGTCCTTCGTGGAGCCCTGCCGCCAGCGCGTCGAGGGCCGCCTCGGTCGTCGTCGGTCGAACGTAGCTGCCCACAGCCCGTCCGAGGCCTACGCGCCGACCAGAGGGAGAACCCGCTCCGCGAGCAGCTCGAGATTGGCGGGATCCCAGTCGAGCGGGTTCAGGATCAGGTGATCCACGCCACCGAGCGCGGCGACCTTGGCGCGAATCTTGTCCGCCACTTCTTCTGCTTCTCCGAGGAGGTAGAAGCGCTGCCAGTAGTCGAGATCCATCCCCGAATAGACCGAGAAGTGATGGACCGCAGCCTCGGGCTTCTCACCTGGTCGGAGGATGTGCACGAAATTCGAGTAGACCTTGGAGAGCTCGTCGGGCCGGCGGCCGAGCTCGAGCATGTATGTCTGAATGGCGGCCCAGTCGCTCGCGACCATCTCGGCCGTCGCGGAGGAGTGCGGAACCCAGGTCGTGGCATACCGGGCGATCCGTCGCAGGACCGGCTCGATGGAGGGAACGTCCTGGCCGTAGATCCGGGCGGACGGCTGGGTGCCACCGCCGATCCAGATCGGCGGATGTGGTCGCTGGATCGGCTTCGGCTCGATGGTCAGGTCGTGGAACTGATAGTGGCGCCCCTCGTAGCTGACGTGGTCGCCTGCCCACAGTGCGATGATCGCCTCGAGCATCTCGGTCGTGCGGCGGCCCCGTTCCCGGTACGGGATCCGCAGTGCGGCGAACTCGGCCTCGTTCCAACCGACACCGACGCCCAGGACCGAACGGCCGCCCGATAGCACGTCGAGCGTGGCCCATTCCTTCGCGAGGGCCACCGGGTCGCGAAACGGGAGCACCAGGACCAGGGTCCCCAGGCGAATCGTTCGGGTCACCCCGGCCAGGGCGCTGAGCAGGGAGACCGGCTCGAGCCAGGCCACCCGATAGGCGGGCGGCGCAACGAGCAGGTGATCGATGAGCATTGCCGTCTCGAAGCCGAGGTCCTCTGCGCGGCGCAGATAGAGGCCCATGTCGGCGAGGGACGGCCCGCCGACGGCGAGCGCGAATGACGGAAGCCGCAGGCCGTAGCGCATCGGGGCTCAGTGGCCGCCGGAAGCCGGACCGGTGCTGCCGACGATCTCAGCGGCCCGCCCGGCCGGGGCCGTGTTCCGGCTTCGGCCGACCCGGACCTCGCCGTCGATGAGGACCATGGAAATCCCGGGCAGGTCGCCGATGGCCAGCGCGCCGAGGGCCGTGGATGCGGCGGACCCAACCGGGGCATCGACGAGCACGAGGTCCGCCGCCAGTCCGACAGCGATCCGCCCGACGTCCAGCCCATGGATGCGGGCCGCATTACCCGTGGCCATCGCGACCGCAAGTTCCGGGGCGATCCCGCCGAGCGATGCGACGTGCGCCATCGTGCGCAGGATCCCGAGCGGCACCACGCCGGTGCCCGACGGCGCGTCATTGCCGATGATGACGCGGTCGAGGGCGCTGGAGGACCCCGCCAGCCGAACCGCGAGGAGCGCCGCCCGCAGGTTCCCGCAATGAACGATCTCGATCGCCATGTCACTGGCCACGAGCCGCTCGACATCGAGATCCGGCAGGGCGGTCGTCCCGCCGTTGATGTGCCCGACGATGTGCGGCTTCGCCTCGAGCACCGCGTCGGCTCCAATGGCGCTGGAACCCGCGATCGATGGTCCGCCGGTATGGAAGGTCGCGATCATTCCGTGCCGCTTCGCCCAGACGATCATCGGCGCTGCCTGGGCGCCGGTCTTCACGCTGCCCAGACCGACTTCACCGACCAGCCTGACGCCCGCTGCCGCCATCTCCGCGAAATCGTGCTCCTCGAGGCCGACTTCCAGGATCGGCGCGCCGGCATGCACCTTGACGCCGGCCGGCCGGAAGTTCTGATAGCTCTTCGAGGCGACGATCGCCAGAGCCTTGAGCCCGACGATGTCCCTGGGCCTGCCGGGCAGGTGGACCTCACCCGCCGAAATCACGGTGGTCACGCCACCGTGGAGCCCGGACTCGATGAAGTCGACGGTGCGCTGACGCGGGCTGAAGTCACCGAACACCGGGTGGGCATGCGAATCGATCAGGCCCGGGAAGACGGTACTCCCATGCGCATCGATGACCTGGTCAGACGTCGCCTCAGCGGACGCAGCGAGATCCCGTCCGATCGCCGCGATCCGCCCGTCGACGATCAGGATCTGATCGGCGTCGGCGAGCGGTCGCCCGATGTCACCGGTCGCGATCTCGCCGAGGTTGCGAATGAGTGTGCGCATTCGATCAGCCGCGTCCGGTCGTCCGTTGCCTAGCGAAGACCGTCTTCGCCGACGGCGTCCTCGGCGCGAAGGCCGCCAACCCGCGCGTGGGGCCGCCCGCCGTCGCTCACCGCAAGGGCGAGCAGGATCTCGTCGGAAGCCGGCGCATCCGGGACCCGAATCTCCACGGCGTCAAAGTGGCTGCGCACGAGCATCGCCTTGATGTGATGGATCGGGATGTCCAGCGTTGCGCCCATCGCCCCGCGCTTCTTGACCGACGGGAGGATGGACACGCCACCCACCCGGTCTCGCGTCGGCGCGCCGAACTTCGGATGCAGGACGGCCGCAACGTGCTCGACCTCGCCGTACTCCCCGACAATCCCGCCCTTGCCGTAGGCCTCCACCGGTGTGCCCAGGGCCGCCTGGCATCGCCGCATCAGCTCGTCACCGAGGAACTCACCCAGGTCGATCAGCTCGGTCAGATCGTCCGGGTTCGTGCCGGCGTACGGATTCTTGATCACGACGGCGACCGCGACACGACGAAGCGGCCGCTTGAGGGCCTTGCCGCCTTCTTCGAGGATCTCCTCCTCGAAGGTCACCCACTTGCGAATCGTCACGGCCATCCCGCCACCTCGTATCCTTCCGGCGATCCCGTGAGTCTAGCGCTCGGAACGCTCGCCGCGCGCTCAGGGCGACCGGCAAGCCTGCTGCCTGAGTCAGTCTCGGCCGGAGACGCGTACGATTGGCGCATCGCCCCATCGAGGGGCGCCATGAATCGAGGGACAATGACCAAGCATTCGAGCTTCGAGCGCCAGCGTCGCGCCACCGAAACCGCACGGATCCAGGAAATCGAGCGGGCCTGGCAGGGCAGCATTCCGGCTCCGCTCGCCGCAGAGTTCAACGCCGTTGTTCGAGCCGCCAAGGAGCGTGGACCGCAGGCCCGCCCGCCGGACATGGCCCCCGGCACGTTGCCCCGACCGCCCCGCCCCGGTCATGAGCCCAAGCCCAAGAAGGACGACGCAACCGCGCGTCGCCGGTACTAGCCGATGCGTCGCCGCAAGGTCACGTATCCGCCTCCAAAGACCGCCACGAAGGGCCCGCCGCCGTTGCTCGGTGCGAATGATCCGCGCAATCCGGCCGGGCGAACCGTCTCGATCAACCTGACGGCAGTCGTGGGCCAGTCGTCGATCGGACTCGGTGACCGTGTCCGCATCCTCAGCGGTCTCTACGTCGGGGAGTCCGCGGTCGTGGAATCCGAGCCCAGCGGGGTGATCCCCGCGGTCATGGTTCGGACGGAATCGGGAAGGACGCGCCGTTCGCGCACGATCGACCTCGAGGAGATCCGACCCGGCAGCGGACCCGTCGAGGCGCCCGAGAGCCTGCCCGCCGAGGCCTGACTAACGTCCGCCGCCGCCGCCCAGACGGTGCCGCCCGCGCTCATCCACCGTCGCGGGTAGCACCCCGTTCCTCCCCGACGCGCGCCCACACACAGCCACCTGATCACGAAACTCGAGGACGCCGTGACCACGCTGGACCCAACCCGCGTAACGCCGGAGCCGTTTCCGGTGTCCTGGGAGGAACCCGCCGACGCGGATCGTTCCTGGGAACTGGACGACATGCACTTTCCGTTCGCCTTGACCGCGCTCGCGGCGGACTATGTGCGGGTCGTCGGACGGGGGTTCAACCTCGCCCCCGAACTGTACGGCGGGTTCCCGCAGCGCTGGCACGCCCGGATCTGGAACGGCTTCGTCTACTTCACCCGGGACGCCAACGCGGCCGAGGCGGAGCGGGACGCGCTCTCTGACCGGTGGCTTGGCGTGCTGCGCCAGCGGGCCGAGGTGACCGAGGCGTTCTGGGCAGATGAAGTGCTGCCGGAGTTGAGATCTCTCGATACGTTCTTGCGGACCATCCCGATCGAGGCCCTCGAGCCAGCCGACCTGGGGGCGGCCTGGGACGCTGCGTGGGCAGCCACCCAGCGCATGTGGGACCTTCACTTCTGCATCATCCTGGGGCCCTACCAGGTACTCGAGGACCTCGCCGATCTGTACGAACAGGTCGTTCCGGGCGCCAGCGCCGGGGAGTCGCTCCGCCTGGTGCAGGGTGCGGCGCACGAGCTGCTCGAAACCGAGCTTGGGATGGAACGGCTTGCCGAATCTGCCCGCGCCCTCTCGGCGATCGAGTCTGCCCTGCTCGCGGGAGTGTCGGGCAGCCCCGCGCCACCCTCGCCGCTCCTTCCCGACGACCTGCGCCCCCTCCAGGGAGGCCCGGCGTTCCTTGCCGAACTGGACGAGTTCCTGAGCCGGCACGGGCATCTTGGCCAGGGTTTCGACGACCTCAACCTGCCCTCGTGGGCCGATGAACCGTCACTCGTCCTCGCCCAAGTCGGACAGCGCCTCGGCAACGCTCGCGAGTCGGCCGAGACGCGGCGCCGGCGGCTCGCCGATGAGGCGGACGTGCTGGCCGACGCCGTTCGGGACCGGCTGGCGGACGGGCCGCCGGAGCTGGAGCGATTCGAGCGGCTCCTCGCGCTCGCTCGCGCGATTGGACCGTTGACCGAGGTCCACAACTACTGGATCGATCGCCTGGCGCAGGCCAGGATCCGAAGCGTTTCCAGGCGGGTTGGACGACGATTGGCTGAAGCGGGCTGTTTCGATGCCACGGACGACGTGTTTCTGCTGGATCGGAAGGAGATCCGGGAGCTGATCGAACAGCCAGCCGACCTTCGGGCCATGGTGGACGCGCGACGCGCCGAGCACGCGCGGAATCGACTGTTGAAGCCACCGTCAACGATCGGCCCACCCAGGTCGGACGGTCCCGATCGGTTTGACGGGGAGCGTTTCACCTCGACTGAGCGAGACGTCCTCCGCGGGACCGGCGCATCGGCAGGCGTGGCCCGGGGTCCGGCTCGGGTCGCGTTGGGTCCGGCCGATTTCGGCCGGATCCGCGAGGGCGACATCATCGTCTGCCCGTCATCCAATCCGTCCTGGGTGCCCGTGTTCAACATCGCCGCCGGCCTTGTGACGAACACGGGCGGGATCCTCTCGCACGCGGCGGTCGTGGCTCGAGAATTTGGCCTGCCCGCCGTCACTGGGACCGGCGATGCCACGACGCGCATCACCGACGGCCGGCTGATCGAGGTTGACGGCGCCCGCGGGACAGTCCGCCTCCTGTGAGCCGGTCCGGCTCCCGCAGCCTGCTCACGCCGACGATGCTCGGGATTGCGTCCGGATCCATCCTGGTGCCCCTGAACTCGACGATGCTGGCCGTCGCGCTGCCGGGCGTGATGGAGGAATTCCAGCTGGGGGCGGGCCCGGTTGCCTCGCTCGTCACCCTGTATCTCGGAGCGGTTGCCGTCGCCTTGCCGGCGAGCGGGTCGCTGGGTGATCGATTCGGGCATCGCCGCATGTTCCTGCTCGGCGTCCTCGTCTTCGCGGCAGCCTCCGCGGTCGCCGTCGGGGCCTCGACGTTCGGCCTGCTCCAGGTGGCCCGCGTGCTGCAGGCCGTCAGCGGCGCGCTGGTGTCGACAAGTTCCGCAGCGCTCATTCGCGATACGGCGCCACCGGCCCGACGCGGTGAGGCATTCGGACTCTTCGACCTCCTGATCTCGACGAGCGCGGCCGCGGGGCCGTTCATCGGCGGGGTGCTCGTCGTCACATTCGGCTGGCGGAGCCTGTTCGTGATCGCCGTGCCGGTCGCGCTGATTGCGCTGGCCAGCGTCGGACTTCTTCGGCCGGCTGCCCCGGACCGTCCCGGGCCAGACGATGGTGATGCGGACGCGCCCGTACCCGCACGACGTCGGGTACCCCTCGATTTCATTGGTCTGGCCCTGTTGGGTGCGATCATTGTCGCGTTCCTCCTGGCCATTCGAGGAGGCGAAGGACCGATTCCCCTGATCGCGGCCGTCGCGATCGTGCCGCTCGGTGTGATCTTCCTGCGCTACGAGCTCACGATCGAGCATCCCGCGGTGGATCCGCACCTGTTCGCCCATCGGCCGTATGGCGCCGCCGTCGCGGGTGTGTTCGGGAACACCGTGGTCCTGCACGCGTGCTTCATCCTTACCCCGCTGCTGGTTGAGCAGATTCTGCGCGGCTCAGCCGCGACGAGCGGTCTCGTCCTGCTCGGAATCTCCGGGGTCGGCGCGATCGTGGCGCCATTCGGCGGTCGGGCCTCCGACCGGCGCGGGCGTCGCGCCCTGGTCGTCACCGGCACCCTGGTCATGGGGGCGGGCCTGGCCGGCCTGTGGCTACCCGCCGGCGGATCGTCATTCCTGACCGTGGGAATCCTCCTCGGGGTCATCGGGCTGGGCATGGGGTTGGCCGGAGCGCCGCGCCAGGCGGCAGCGTTCGAGTCGATCCGGCCCGATCGGGTCGGCATGGCGGCCGGCACGTACTACACGGGGCGCTACCTGGGCGGTGTGGTGGGTGCGAGCCTCGCCGGGGCGATCCTCGCGGCGGCCGTCACGCCGGCCGCCGTTTCGCTCGGGTTCGGCGTGCTCACGATCGTCGCCGTCGCGATCGCCGTGGTGTCACTCGGTCTGCCGGGGGCACTGGCGAAACAGCCTGCGCCCAACTAGAGCCGCCGGGCGGAGAGCGGTCCAGGAAGCCGTCGTGGCGCAGGCCCGGTCGCAGCCGAACATATCTTGCTATCTGATGATTCTAGGCCGACAATACCTCGCTATGAGGCATGAAACACCCGAATCTTCCGAACTGACGGATCGCCATCTTCGCGTCGGCCAGGCCGCCGAGATGCTCGGAGTGACGGTTGATACGCTGCGGCGCTGGGAGGCGGGCGGTCGCCTGACGATGGATCGTTCCGCCGGCAGCCAGCGGCTCGTCCCGATCGCGGAGGTCGTCCGCCTGCTCGAGGAGCGACGCCGGCTGAATCCTGATCCGCGAGCGACAAGCCAGTCGGCTCGCAACCGGTTCAGCGGCGTGGTCACGCGGATCGAGAAGGATCGGATCGCCGCCGTTGTCGAGGTACTCGCCGGCCCGCATCGGATCGTCAGCCTGATGACCGCGGAAGCCGTTCTGGAAATGGGTCTCAAGGTCGGGGATCCTGCCGTCTGCGTGGTCAAGGCAACCAACGTCATCGTGGAGGCCGATCGGTGATCGATGGGCCCGATCGGCCCGACGCGCCGGCCTACTGGCTTCGTCTCGCGTTCGGACTTCCTCTCGTCGTCGTGTTCGCGCTTGCGGGATGCTCGTTCAAAGACACGCGCCCGGCGAGCTCCGAGCCGTTGATCGTTTTTGCGGCCGCATCGCTGGGCGACGCGATGCGTGCCGTGGGTGACGCCTACGTCGCCGCGGTCGGGACCAATCTCGTCGTCTCGGCCGATTCGTCGACGGCCCTGCGAGTCCAGATCGAGCACGGGGCGCGGGCCGACGTCTTCCTGTCCGCGGATGTGTCGAACCCCGCAACCCTGGCGGCCGCGGGCCTGACCGACGGCAACCCGGTTGCGTTTGGGATGAACGCCCTGGCCATCGTGGTACCGGCCGACAATCCAGGCAAGGTCACCGGGCCGTCGGATCTCGCACGGCCTGGCCTGAAGATCATCGCGGCCGGGGACGCCGTCCCGATTTCGCAGTACGCGACGACCCTGCTGGATCGCCTCGCCGTCCTGCCGGGCGCGCCCGAGGACCTGCCGGTCCGCTACGCCGCAAACGTCGTGAGCCGCGAAGACAACGTGGCGTCCGTCCTTGCCAAGATCGAACTCGGCGAGGGGGACGCGGCGATCGTGTACGCATCCGACGCAGGTCGCTCGACGTCGCTGATCCGGATCCCGATTCCTGAGGACGCCATGGTCGTGGCAACCTACGGCGCCGTCGTCCTCGGGCCGGCCTCGGGTTCGAGCGTTGCCGCGGGTCACGCGTTTCTCGCCTGGCTGACGGGACCGGCCGGCCAGGCGGTCCTCGCGACGTTCGGGTTCACGACGATCCCGTGATGCGCGCGGTCGTCGTGGTCTCGGCCTCGCTGGTGGCGCTGTTCCTCGCCATTCCGATCGTGGCCCTGCTGGCCCGGGCCATCGACGGCGGGGCGCTGGCCGATGTCGCCGGGTCTCCGGTCATCTTGAATGCCCTCCGCCTGAGCTTGCTGACCACGTTCGCGAGCCTGCTGATCGTGGTCGCGGTGGGGACGCCGCTGGCGTTCATCCTCGCCAGGCGACGGTTCCGCGGCGCTTCGATCGTCGAGGTCGTGGTCGATCTTCCGCTCGTTCTGCCCCCGTCGGTTGCCGGTCTCGCGCTCCTCCTCGTCTTCGGACGAGGTGGGCTGCTCGGCGAGCCGCTCGATACCAGCACCGGGCTGGCGATCCCGTTCACGACCGTGGCCGTCGTGATCGCCCAGGTGTTCGTTTCGGCACCCTTCTTCATCCGCTCCGCGCGAGCCGGCTTTGCCCTGATCCCGCGTGACCTCGAGGACGCCGCAAAGGTGGACGGAGCAAGTCCGTTCGGGGTCTTTCGGCATATCACCGCGGCGCTGGCGAGGCCCGCGCTCGCTGCGGGCCTGGTGATGAGCTGGGCGCGATCCCTGGGCGAGTTCGGTGCCACCATCCTGTTCGCGGGCAACGTGACCGGCCGAACGCAGACGCTGCCGCTCGTGGTCTATGCGGAATTTCAGGCCGGTGATCTCGAGGCGGCCATCGCTGCCGCTTCGATCCTCGTCGTGGCGGCGCTCGCCGTGCTTGTCGCGGTTCGCCTGGGGACGAGCGGCAAGGCAATCGACATCGCCGGCAGTAGCTGAGCGACCTGGGCAGGGCGCGCGTTCGTTCCGCCGGTCGGTGAGCGGTCGCCGGCCGTCAGGGTCGAGGCGATCGGTCCCCTGGGTCGGGCGTCACGATGTCCGCGTACTCCGGGTGGCGGGCCACATAGGCCCGTATGAACGGGCACTTGAGGGTCACTCGGAATCCGGATTCGCGGGCACTGTCGAGGATCCAGCGGGCCATCGCCGCGCCGATGCCACGGCCCGCAAACGCTTCGAACACCTCGGTATGGATGAGGACCAGCCGTCCTCCCGCCCGCCGGTAGTCGACGAAACCGGCCAGCTCCGGGCCGAGGTGCGCCTCGAACCGGTGCTCCTCCAGGTGGTCAGTCAAGGTCGGGGTGTCGGCCATCGGATGACTGTACCCGGATCACCATGGTGAATTCGCAATCGCCTCACACATTCTCCACACCGGACAACGAGAGTGTCGAGAGACGCCGGCGACGATCACCGTCGCTGCCCATGTCAGCACTCGAAGGGAGTGGATTCGAAAGATGTGGTTCTTCAGACTCCTCGGCTCGATCCTGCTGGTCACCGTGGCCATCGGGATCGCGGGGGCAATCTTTCAGGCCGGTTACGTTGCCGGCACGGCCGGTTCCGCCGGTGTCGTCGGCCCATGGTACGGATGGCCTGCGTTTGGCTGGGGTTTCGGCGGTTTCAACCTCCTCGGCACCCTGATCGCGCTGTTCGTCTTTATCGCGCTCGCTCGTTTCGTGTTCGGCGGTGGCTCTCGCCGCCACGGCTATCGCCACGATGAGCATGGCTGGGGTCCCGGCAACGGCGGTGACCGGCTTCACTTCGGAGGCTGGGAGGGTCGGGCGCGAGATCGTCACGACGAGTGGCATCGCCAGAACGACAGCTCGGCTTCGAGTGGATCGGCGAACGCCGGCTCGTCCACCGGCACCGCCACACCAGGCGCCGATCACGCGGGCAGCGATCGCGGCTGAGCCGTCCGGCACACCCAATCGTCAGACTCAACCTGTTTCGCGACCCGGGCGGTTCACCCCGTCCGGGTCGCCCCATTGCCGGACGACTACCATGCACACCCGAATGACGACCATCCTCGTTGTCGACGACGAACCCAAGATCGTGCAGATCACGCGTGACTACCTCGAACACGCGGGCTATGTGGTCGTGAGTGCGGCAACCGGCGCCGAGGCGCTCGAAGCGGTGGCGACCGACCGACCCGACCTCGTCGTGCTTGATCTCGGGCTGCCGGGGATCGACGGGCTGGAGGTCACGAGGCGGCTCCGAATGGCCGGGAATGTGCCGATCGTCATCGTGACGGCGAGGGACGACGAGATCGACAAGGTCGTCGGGCTGGAGCTCGGTGCGGACGACTACCTCACGAAACCGTTCAGTCCCCGCGAACTCGTCGCGCGCATCCGCGCGGTGCTGCGACGTTCCGAGCCAGCATCGGTCGGGCGGCCCACCGAGCAGGCTCCGGACGATGTCATTCGGGCCCGCGAGGTGACGATTGACCTCGATCGGATGCGGGTCGACGTGGCGGGAGTCGCGGTGGAACTCACGCCGACGGAGTTTCAGCTGCTGGTCACGCTGGCACGACGCCCCGGCCAGATCAAGACGCGCTCTCAGCTCCTTGATTCTGTGCATGGCGTGGCCTTCGAGTCCTATGAGCGGGCGATCGACACCCACATCAAGAACCTCCGCCGGAAGCTCGAGCCGGACCCACGGCTCCCACGTTACGTCCTGACGGTCCACGGAGTCGGCTACCGGTTTGCGGACGATCGAGATGACTGACCGCCGAGGCTGGCACGCGCCGCCGCCGCGCCGCCGACCGCCGTGGTGGCCAGAGAACGAGACGTGGCCGCCCCGTGACGCCAATGGGCAGCCGATCTGGACTGGTCGGCGGCACGGCATGTGGCCGGCCGTCGGCTGCTTCGTCGGGGTGATTGTCCTGTTCGCCTTCGCCGGCGCTACCTTCATCGTCGGCCAGGCTCTGTCCGTCGTCTTCGGCCCGCTGGCCTTCGTGACGCAGCCGCTGGCGGGCCTCGCGTTCGTGATCCTGATCCTGGCGGTTGTGGGCCTGATCCGAGGATTCCGCCGACTCGCCAAGCCGATCGGTGCGCTGGTGGATGCGGCTCGTCGCGTAGAGACGGGTGAATATGCGGTTCGCGTTCCGGAAGTCACTCGCGGACCCCGGGAGGTTCGTGAACTGACGAGAGCTTTCAACACCATGGCGTCGCGGTTGGAGTCGGACCAGCAGCGGCGGCGATCATTGCTTGCCGACGTCAGCCACGAGCTCCGCACGCCGCTCGCGGTCCTCCGAGGCAACCTGGAAGCTATCGCCGATGGCGTTCATCAGGCGGATGAGATGCACATCGCCGGTCTCGTCGAAGAAACTCGCGTCCTCGAACGCCTGGTCGAGGATCTGCGCACGATTTCCCTTGCCGAGGCTGGGGAGCTGCCGCTCCACCGCGAGCCGACTGATCCCGATGTCCTTCTGGGCGAGACCGTTGAGTCGTTCCGGGCGGCCGCGGCCCGGAAGCACATTGCGCTGGTGCTGGCCGTGCCGGACGACCTCCCTCTCCTGGATGTCGATCCCGTGCGGATCCGGGAGGTCATCGCCAATCTCCTCGCCAACGCGATCCGGCACACCCCGGAGGGCGGCACGATCACCGTCACGGGGGCTCACGCCGACCGCGGCCCGACCACTCCCGTCGGCCCGGATGCGGGTGGGGTGATGCTGTCCGTGGCGGACACCGGCTCGGGTATGCCCGCGACCCTTGTTCCGCACGTATTCGAGCGATTCGCGCGGGGCGACGAGTCGCCCGGTTCGGGACTGGGGCTGGCGATCGCGCGGGATCTCGTGGCGGCACACGGCGGGACCATCGAGGTCCGGAGTGAGCTCGGAAGCGGCACGACCTTCGTCGTCCGGCTGCCCTCGGTGGCGCCCGGAGCATAGGGCTGCGCATCCGATCTGCGAGCGGCGTCTATCCTCGAACCGTGCGCCCCCTCCCGGCTCCCTTCGATCGGCTCGCGGCCGGACTCCCGGCGGATGTCGACGTTTCGGGCAGCGAACTCCTGAACCGGCGATTGCTCACCAAGGACATGGCGTTTCCGCTCGATGAGCGCACGGCGTTTGGACTCCGCGGCCTCCTCCCCGACCGCGTGCTCTCCATCGAGGAGCAGCTGGATCTCGAGCACGAACACCTGCGGCGCAAGACGGATGCGCTCGAGCAGTACATCGGCCTGGCGGCCCTGCAGGACCGTAACGCCACACTCTTCTATCGGCTCCTGGCCGAGCACATCGAGGAATACCTGCCCATCGTGTACACCCCGACAGTCGGCCGAGCCTGTCAGGAATTCAGTCACATCGTGCGCCGGACGCGCGGGATCTGGCTCACCCCGGCGGACCGGGACCGGATCCCCGAAGTCCTGCGAGCCGCGCCCTATGAGGATGTTCGCCTGATCGTGGTCACGGACAACGAGCGGATCCTCGGCCTGGGTGACCAGGGCGCAGGCGGGATGGCGATCCCGATCGGAAAACTGGCCCTCTACACGGCCGCGTGCGGCATCCATCCCGTGGTGACGCTACCGGTGTCCCTCGACGTCGGGACCGACAATCAAGCGCTCCTGGATGACCCGCTCTATCTCGGGTTCCGGGCGCCCCGCCTCCGCGGAGCGAGCTATGACGCCTTCGTAGAAGCGTTCGTCGTGGGCGTCCATCAGGTCTGGCCGGGCTGCCTGATTCAGTTCGAGGACTTCAAGCAACACAATGCACTCCGGATCCTCGATCGATACCGACGGCGGATCCCGTGCTTCAACGACGACATCCAGGGCACGGCCGCGGTCGTCCTCGGCGGCATCCTGGCGGCGATGCGCCACCTCGGCACGACCTGGGCGGATCAGCGTGTGGTGCTCGCCGGGGCCGGGGCCGCCGGCACCGGGATCGCGCGCCTGCTCCGCCTGGCGATGATCGCCGATGGCATAAACGAACCGGACGCACGCCGGGCGATCGGGATGGTGGATTCGCGTGGGCTCGTCCACGACGCGCGGGAGGACCTCGACGGCGACAAGCAGGCTCTCGCCTTGTCTGCCGACGCCGTACGTGACTCCGGACTGACGGTGCCCATCGACGGGCGAGGATCCGACCCAGGCCTGCTCGAGGTGGTGACCGCCCTCGCGCCGACGGTCCTGATCGGAACAACCGGGCGAGCCGGCACCTTCTCCGAGGGCATCGTCCGAGCCATGGCAGCCGGCACGTCGCGGCCGGTCATCATGCCGCTCTCCAACCCCACCTCATTGTCCGAGGCGGTGCCCGCGGACGTTCTGGCGTGGACCGACGGACGCGCCATCGTGGCGACTGGATCGCCGTTTCCGGATGTCGAGCTTGACGGTCGGCGTCACGTGATCGGCCAGGCGAATAACGTGTTCATCTTCCCGGGCGTTGGCCTCGGGGCCATCGTGTCCGAGTCGCGCGAGGTCACCGACGGGATGTTCCTCGCCGCGGCCACCGCGCTTGCCGAGCATGTCTCGCCGGACCGCCTCGCGCTCGGGGCGATCTACCCGAGGGTCGGCGACCTGCGAGCGATCTCACGGGAGATCGCTATCCGCGTTGCGGCGGAAGCGCTGCGGGTCGGCCTGTCACCACTTCCGCCGACCAGCGACGTGGCTGGTCAGGTCGATGCCTCGATGTGGTGGCCCGCCTACGCACCGTACCGGCGATCGCCCGCCAGGCCCGAGGATGGCTCGAGAGCCTAAGGAGCTCCCTAGTCTCCGGCGGTCCGCGCTGACGAGGGGTCATCGGGAAGTGGCAGGACATGCGCATCAAGCTCCGGAAACAGGCGCGCCACGACGACAACACCAATCAGGCAGAGCAGCCCGCCGCTGATCACTGTCAGCTGCGTGCCGATTGCCGACGCTACCAGGGCTGCCTCGATGTCGCCTACCTGTGGTCCGCTGGTCACCACGAGAATATGGATGGCCGCGACGCGACCGCGCAGTTCGTCCGGCGTTTCCATCTGCACGACGCTTGAACGAAACACCGCCGAGACCACGTCCGCGGCACCGGCGATCGCCAGAAAGACCAGGGCCAGGGCAAACAACCCGGTGGACATCCCGAACAGCAGGATCGCGGCGCCCCAGCCCGCCACGGCCAAGATGATGCCTCTCCCGATCCGGCGGAATCGCGAGATCCCGCCCGACAGGAGAATGGCGATCAGGGCACCGGCCGCCGGCGCGGCGGCCAGGAGCCCGAAGCCGACCGGACCGACCTTGAAGACGTCCAGGGCAAGCACCGGATAGAGGGTCCGCGGGCTGCCGAAGATCATCGCGTTCAGATCTATCGCGAAGGTCGACAGGATCAGTTTGCGGACGCGCACGAAGCGCAGTCCTTCACGGATGGCCTCGATCCCAGGGCGACGGGGCAACCCGACGGGTGGAATCGGCCGCATGCCCGCGATCATGACGAGGGAAAGTCCATAGGTCACGATATCGACGGCATAGGCGCCTGCAACGCCGACCGTAGCAATCAACCCGCCGGCGATCGCCGGGCCGAGGACCGACCCGCCGTTGAAGCTCAACTGGCCGAGCGCGATCGCGGCACGGAGGCGCTCCTTCGGGACGAGCCGCGGGATTGCCGACGACCGGGCCGGCCACTCGAGCGCCATGAATGCCGATGCCACGAACGCAGTCACGAACAACAGCGGCACCGACGGCTGCTCCTGCAGCGACAGCACCACGAGGCTCAGGCTGGTGGCGGCAAGGCCGAACTGCGTGATCAGCAAGACCCGCTTCCGATCGATCGCGTCGGCGATGGCGCCGCCCCCGAGGGTAAACAGAAGCAACGGCACGAGCTGGGCGAGCACGAGCGCGGCGAGCGCAAGCGTGGAACCGGTCAAGACATAGACCTGATACGGCAGGGCGACGCGAGTGATCTGGCTGCCGATCACGTTGATCGACTGGCCGGCCCACAGGCGCCGGAAGTCCGGATCTCGTCGGAGCGGCTCGAGATCGATGATCAACCCGCGGGCGGTCGCCATGCGACGTCGCGCGGGGCCGCTCACGGGGTCGGCTCGGCTACTTGTCGCGTTCGACGGAGGCGAGCGTCGCCTGTGCGGCGGCGAGCCTTGCCACGGGAACCCGGAACGGCGAGCAGGACACGTAGTCCAGTCCGATCTGTTCGCACTTGGTGATGGACGCGGGGTCGCCGCCGTGCTCGCCGCAGATCCCGAGCTCCAGTCCTGGCTTGACGGATCGACCCTTTTCCACCGCGATTCGCATGAGGCCGGCCACCGCGTCATCCAGCGTCTGGAACGGGTTGAAGGGCAGGATCTTGTCCTCGACATACTTGAGGAGGAACCCGCCCTCGGCGTCGTCGCGGCTGTAGCCGAACGTCATCTGGGTCAGATCGTTGGTCCCGAAGCTGAAGAAGTCTGCCTTGGTCGCGATCTCATCGGCGGTCAGGGCGCCGCGCGGGACCTCGATCATGGTTCCGAACTTGTAATCGACGGGGACGCCCGCTGCGGCCTCGACGGCCTTCGCCTCCGCCTCGAGCAGGTCGCGTGTTCGAGCGAGCTCGTTCACGTGCCCGACGAGCGGGATCATGATCTTGGCGATCGGATTGCCGCCGGCCTTCGACCGCGCGATCTCCGCGTTGAGGATGGCCCGGGTCTGGACCTTCACGAAGTCGGGAAACATCAGGCCCAGGCGGCAGCCGCGCAGCCCGAGCATCGGATTCTGCTCGTGGAGGGACTTGATCGTCGCCAGGAGCTCCCGGTCCTCCTCGCTGGCCGCATCGCCGGCCTTGGTGACCTTGACCAGCTGCTCTTCGAGGTTCGGGAGGAACTCGTGGAGCGGCGGATCAATCAGGCGGATCACGACCGGCAGGCCATCCATCGCCTCGAAGATCCCTTCGAAGTCACCCTGCTGAAGCACTTCGAGCTTGGCCATCGCGGCGTCGAAGGTCGTGACCGCGTCCTGCTCGTCCACGCCGAGGGCTTCCCCGGCGGCAAGCCTTGCCTTGGCCCGCGTCGCCCGGTTGGCGACGAGGATCGCGCCACGCACGATATCGAGGCGGTCGCCTTCACGGAACATGTGCTCCGTTCGACACAGCCCGATCCCCTGGGCGCCATAGCGGCGGGCCTGGGCGGCCTCCTCGGGCTTGTCGGCGTTGGTCCAGACCTCCATCCGCCGGAACGCATCCGCCCAACCGAGGATCGCCTGGAGTTCCGGCTGATCCTCGAACCGGGCCGAGACGGTCGGGAGCGCGCCGAGGAACAGGTCTCCGGTGCTCCCGTCGAGGCTCACCCAGTCCCCTTCCTTGAAGTCGATCCCGGTAACCCCGCAATGGGCAGCTTTGGTGCTGTAGTCCACGACGAGGTCCGCGGATCCGGCCACGCAGGGCTTGCCGATCTGGCGCGCCACGACCGCGGCGTGCGAAGTTGCGCCACCTCGCGCGGTGATGATCCCCTCCGCGACGGCCATCCCGTGGAAGTCGTCCGGCGAGGTTTCAATCCGGACGAGGACGACCTTCTCGCCTCGGGCGACCCAGGCCACCGCGACGTCGGCATCGAAGACGGCCCTGCCGACGGCGGCGCCCGGTGAGGCGTTGAGTCCCTTGACGATCCTCGTGGCACCGGCCCGGGCCTTCGGATCGAACTGGTCGCGCAGGAGCTGGTCGACCATGGCCGGTTCGATCCGCCCGATCGCCTCCTCCTTGGAGATGATCCCTTCCGCGACCATGTCCACCGCGATCTTCACGGCGGCCGCGGCGGTTCGCTTGGCGGATCGCGTCTGGAGCATGTACAGGTGCCCGCGCTCAATGGTGAATTCGAGGTCCTGCACGTCCCGGTAGTGGGCCTCCAGTCGCGCCGCGATCGCCTGGAACTCGTCGTAGACGGCCGGCATCACGTTGCGCATCTGGGCGATCGGCTGTGGTGTGCGAATCCCGGCGACGACGTCCTCGCCCTGGGCATTGGTCAGGTACTCCCCGAACAGTGCGCTGGCACCCGTATTCGGGTCGCGGGTGAAGGCGACGCCGGTCCCGGAATCGTCGCCCATGTTGCCGAAGACCATGGTTTGCACGTTGACCGCGGTGCCGAGGTCGTGGGCGATCTTGTTGTAGTCGCGATAGTCACGAGCCCGCTTGCCGAACCAGGACGCGAAGACCGCCTTGATCGCGAGGTCAAGCTGCTCCTGGGGATCCTCGGGGAAGTCGCGGCCGGTGACCTCATGGACGATTCCCTTGAACTCAACGGCCAGCTCGTGAAGATCCGCGGCGGTCAGGTCCGTGTCCAGGCTGGCACCGCGAGCCTGCTTCTTGGCGTCGAGGGCATGGTCGAACCGCTCGCCCGGAACGTCCATCACGATCCGACCGAACATCTGGATGAACCGTCGATAGGCGTCCCGGCCGAAGCGCTCATTGCCGGTCAAGGCAACCAGACCCTGGAGCGTGCCTTCGCTGAGGCCGAGATTGAGCACCGTGTCCATCATTCCGGGCATCGAGAACCGTGCACCTGAGCGGACTGAAACCAGGAGCGGGTTCTGTGGGTCACCGAACCCCTTGCCTGTTCGGGCTTCCACCTCGCGGACCGCCTCGAGGACGTCGTCCCACAGACCGGCCGGGAGCTGCTCGCCGGCGGCGAAGTAGTCGTTGCACGCCTCCGTGGTGATGGTGAAGCCGGGAGGAACCGGCAGGCCGGCGCTGGTCATCTCCGCGAGACCGGCGCCCTT
>CAZOJS010000011.1:0-6486 GCA_964580175.1 uncultured Anaerolinea sp.
TCTCCTGGACCACCTCGGTTGAGGTCACTGCCAGCAGGGCGCCCGACTCGACCATCGTCAGGATCCGGCGGCTCGGGTCGCGGAGCGGGTGGCTGCTCCCGGCCGCATACATGATCACGGCGGTGTCGATGAAGACGGTCATCCGCCGCCGAGCTGGCTGCGCTGGATCTGCTCCTTCATGACCGCCCAGTCGTCGACCGGTGCCTCCATCGACAGGATCGACCTGATCGCCTGCTCGCGCGTTCCCGGGGCCGACCCAGTGAAGGCGTCGACCGCGTCGCGGATGACAGCACCGACCGATTGCCCCTCGCTGGCAGCGATGCGCTTCAGTCGCTCCAGCTGCTGTGGGGAGAGCAGGACCTGGGTTCGCTGGCTGTACATGCACATACCATACCATGTGCACTGCGCTCGCAGCCAGCTAGTCGACGATAGAGCCAGCCGCGGCCGACATGGCCGCCCCATCTCCTGCAACGGCGGCCGTTGGAACGCGTACCTCGAGCGCGGCGTCAAGCCAGGCAAGATACGGCTTCGCGCCCACACGCTCGAAGGTTGCTCGTGCCTCAAGCGCCGCCTCCATAGCGGCCGGGTGTGCAGGCCCGACAAGCAGGACGAATTCAAGTCCGGCCCTGGCCCGAGGCCACTCGAGCCCAACCTCGCCCATCCGTGCGCGGGCATCCCGATAGCCGGCCACGGCATCGTTACGGCGACCCTCGAGCGCGGCGACCGCGGCATGGGCCCAGACGCGACTCGCGTCGACTGCTACTCCCGTCGCCGGATCGGCATCGAGGCGACCGGCAACAACACGAGCACGTTCCAGATCGCGTCCCAGCACAACCGGGAGCGTCGCCAGATTGAGATAGATCGCCGACAGCTGGGAGTCCAGGTCCGCCGCATCGAGGACGCCGTCGGCAGCACGCACATAGTCGCCCGCGATGAGGGCCCGATCCGAGTGGAGGAAGCGCACCGACGACGACGCATAAGGATCGGTGACCTCGGCGCCGAGCCTTGTGAGGCGCTCGAGGATCGTGTCGCACGGATCGCCGCGGGCAACGAGCATGAGCGAGGAGATCGCCAGATGGCGGATCGCGTCGAGCGGACTGCCGATGCCCTTGCCTTCCGGATCATCGATCGCGTCGTTGCTCGCCAGCGCCTCATCCCAGCCATCGGCGGACCAGAAGCTCGCGAAGCGAGCCCCCTCGGCCGCCCAGGTGGCGAGGGACTGGTTTCCAACGCGCAACGCCCGCTCGGTGGCGGTCCGATACGACGCCGCAGACTGCCGCACGTCGTCGATCGTCGACCCAAGGTTGCTCAGCGCGCGGATCTCGGCGGCGACGTGGCCGCCGGCCCGAGCCACGTCGACGGCCGCCTCGAGGAGCGCCCTTGCCTCGCGCTGACGCCCAAGGTAGCCGAGTGATGATCCCTTGTTGTTGAAGGTCTCCGCGATGAGCCGGGTGAGATTGAGGTGCTCGGCGAGGTCGAGGGCGAGATCGGCGGCGGCGATCGCCCGCGCCGGTTGCGCACTCCGCATCAGGGCGCGCGAGAGGTTGGCCAGGAGCTCCGCCCGGACCTCCCCTGGCCCCTCCTCGGGGAACCGCTCGATCGCACCCTCGAGGGCCGTCACCGCGTCTGGCGGATTGCCGGCGTCGATGAGGATCTCGCCCAGCAGCGCCTCGGCCTCGCCCGCGACGACCGGGTCGTCAACAGCCCGGGCAGACTCGAGGGCCTCGCGAACGAGCCCTTCCGCGTCGGTGTGTCGTGCCGCGGCGTTGGCCGAGCGAGCTGCCCGCAGCTGGAGCGCGGCGCGTTCGGCGGGGGCGCGGGTCATCACCATCGCCGACCGCAGGTACGAAACGGCCTGGTCGTGGGCGCCGAGGGTAGCCGCGCGCTCGGCGGCGCCGGACAGGGCAAGCCTGGCCTGGATCGCGACGGCGTCGGCCTCGGCCCCATCGGTTGAAGCGTCGTGGGCAGCGACGTAGTGGCTGGCGAGGAGGCCGGCCAGCTCGTCGTCGCCCAGGCCCTCGAAGTAGCGGGCGGCGGCCAGGTGGCGGGTCCGCCGGTCCCGCTTGGCGAGGGTGCCGTAGGCGACCTCGCGGATGAGCGACTGGACGAAGCGATACTGGCCACGCTCGGGCGAGCGGGGGTCGAGCTCGAGGTCGAACAATTCGCGACGGACGAGGGCCTTGAGACGCGGCTCGAGCTCGGCCTGATCGTGTCCGGACACCGCCCCGAGACCGGCCAGGCCGAACGTCTGGCCGAGAACCGCGGCATCGGCGACCAGGCTGCGATCGGTCGGATCGAGCGCGTCGAGGCGCGAAGCGATGAGGCTGCGCAAGGTCTCCGGGATGGCCAGGTCGCCGAGCTCACCGATCGGGCGATAGGCGGCGCCGTCGCGCTCGAGGCGGCCGTCGGCAACAAGGGCGCGGACCGTCTCCACCGCGTATAGCGGCATCCCGTCCGCACGGGCCAGGATCGCCGTCACGGCATTCGTGGGGAGTCCGGGCACGAAGCCGTCCAGGAGTGCCCGCATCGCCTCGTCGGACAGCGGTTCGAGGGCGAGCCGGGTGAGGTTGCGGATGTCGGCTCCCCAGTCGGCGCGTCGGTCAAGCAACTCCGGTCGGGCAAGGCTGATGACGAGCAGCGGCGCGTTCCTGGCCCACTCGAGGAGATGCTCGATGAAGTCGAGGAGTCCCGAATCGGCCCACTGGAGGTCCTCGAACAGCAGGACCGTCGTGCCCCGCTCGGCGATCCGCTCGAAGAAGATCCGCCAGGCGGCGAACAGCACGTCGCGGCCACCGGGCGGCGCCGGTTCCAGGCCCAGCAGCGTCAGCAGCGCCGGCTCGACCCAGCGCCGGTCTTCGTCACCCGGTACATACTCGGCGACGGTCGCCCGGATCCGCTCGCGGGTGGTCGCCTCGTCGTCATCCTCGGCGAGACCGGCTCGTCGGCGGACCATCTCGCCGAGTGCCCAGAAAGTGATTCCCTCGCCGTACGCGGGCGAGCGGCCGCGGTGCCAGAGAATCGGCTCACTGATCCCGTCGATGTACTTCTCCAGCTCCCAGGCCAGGCGGCTCTTGCCGATTCCGCCCGGGCCAGTGATCGAGACGAGACGGGCCCGCCCGTCGCGGCCCGTCGTCGCGATCAGCTCCTTCAGGAGACGGAGCTCCTCGTCGCGCCCGACGAACGGTGGTTCGGGCAGGTCGCTCCGGCCCTGGCCTCCCCGCTGCGCGACGACGCGCAGGGCGCGCCAGGCAGTGACGGGGGCTTGCTTGCCCTTTAGGGTCTGCTCGCCCGCCTCTTCGAACGCGATTGCGGCCGACGCGGCACGCATCGTCGGTTCGCCGACGAGGACGGTCCCGGGTTGGGCGACGCCCTGGAGACGCGCCGCAGTGTTGACCATGTCGCCGGCGACCATCCCCTGATTGGTGGCGCCCATCGTCACGGCGGCCTCGCCGGTCAGGATGCCGGCCCGGGCCTGAATGGCGGGCCCCAGGGCGCGCACGGCATCGACGAGGTCGAGACCGGCACGAACCGCCCGCTCGGCATCGTCCTCGTGGGCAACCGGCGTTCCCCACACCGCCATGACCGCATCGCCGATGAACTTCTCGACCGTGCCTCCGTATCGTTTGATGACGTCACTGGCGATCTCGAAGTAGCGAGACAGCATCTCCCGGGTGTCCTCGGCGTCACGCTCCTCGGCAAACGGGGTGAAGCCGACGAGATCGGCGAAGAGCACAGACACCAGCCGGCGCTCGGCGACCGCGTCCCGCGCGGCCGCGCTGGCCGGGGCCGTGGCGACGGTCGCCACGCTTCCGCCCAACGGCGTGGCGCACTCGGAGCAGAACTTCGCGGCGGGAAGGTTCGCGGCGCCGCAGCTCGGGCAGGCAGCCGCGAATGGCGTCGCGCATTCCATGCAGAACTTCGCGCCGACTCGGTTCTCCGTGCCGCAATTCGAGCAGATCACGCGGTCTTGTCTCCTATCGGGCCTCGGCGGGGGCTGAGTGTACCGAAGGTCGCCCAGTCCGCAAGGCGCGGCCGGGCGCGTCAGCCCGAGTCGAGGAGCTCGAGTACCGGAGCCATCGCGTCCACGGCCGCGATCGTCGGCGGCCACAGGATCACCTCAACCTGCGTGTATCCGCCGGTGGCGAAGGCGCGGAGGCCATCCGCGATGGCCTCCGCAGAGCCGCGAATCGGCGTCGCCAGGGCGTCGGCAGCACCCGAGACCTCGGTCGGCTCGACGATGATCCCGGCCGATCGGCCGATGGTGGCAGGATCCCGCCCGAACTCGATGCAGGCGGCCTCGAGCGCGGTCAGCCGCGGTCCGAACTCCTCGAGATCGCTCCGCTCCTGGACGTACCAGCTCCAGATGTCCGCGTGGCGCACAGCCAGCTGCAGCATCCTCGGGCCGTTGGCGCCGATCATGATCGGGATCTTGCCGGGACGCGGACCCACGGGCCGATGTTCGAGGTCCCGGGCGGCGTGATACGTGCCCTCGAACTCGACGCGCCCTCCGCGCAGAAGCGGAACGATAATCTCGATTGCCTCCTCGAAACGGCCGTACACGTGATCCTCGGGCAGCCCGAAGGCGTGGCCCTGTCGGCCCGAATGGCCGGATCCGAGGCCGAAGACGAAGCGGCCGCCACTGATCTCGTCGAGCGTCTCAACTGCCTTCGCGGTGATACCCGGGTTCCGGTGCAGGGCCGACAGCACCCAGGACCCGACCTTGACCCGCGATGTCGCCGCAGCAACGGCGCCGGTCATCGCCACACACTCCCACCAGCCCTGCGTCGGGCCGTCCGGCGAGCGCCAGAGCAGTTCGTCCGCGATCCAGACGGCGTCGAAGCCGATCTCCTCGGCCCGGACCGCCAACTCGCGGATCCCCGTCCAACGAGCGGTAGACCCGTCCAGGAAGGACTCCCCCATCGGCAGCACAAGCCCGATTTCGAGTGGCCGCATGGCTGTCCTCCTCGCGATTCGTTCCGAGTGGGGTCGGCGACGACTGGTCCAGGTTGATCATCCCTGTCGGGTCAAATCGGGCGCCTCAGTCGTCCGACCGTCGCCCCCGTGGGTCCACGGCGGTCACCGGATCGCGAGGCACGTCGGTGTCCCGGAGCAGGCCGGGCCAGAACGCACCCAGACACAGGGCTCGGAAGGCGTACATCAGCAGGAAGGCGGTCCACACGCCGGTGTTGCCGAACCGCGGCGCGAGGATGAGATCCGCGGCCACGTACAGGACGGCCGCCATGAAGCCAGCCGTACGGAGTGCACGTCCGCGGGTCGTCCCGATGAAGATGCCGTCCAGCTGCCAGGCGGGCATGCCGATCAGCGGGACGACGGCGCAGAACGGAAGGAAGGCCAGTGCCGCGGCGCGAGCGGCGGGATCGGCGACCACGCCTTCGATGACCACTCGCCCCCCGACGAGATAGAGGGCGGAGAAGGCCAGGCCGAATCCGAGTGCGAATTCCGTGGTGAGCCGGACGGCCCTCCTGAGCCTCGCCGGATCGCGAGCGCCGAATGCCTCCCCGACTTCCTTCTCGGCCACGAACGCAAAGGCATCGAGGACGAACGCTGCGACCGTGATGAACTGCAGGAGCACCTCGTTGCCGGCCAGCTCCGCGGTCCCGGCTCGCGCTCCGGAGTTGATGAACCAGGCGAACGAGAACAGGAGCGCCAGCGTCCGGATCATGAGGTCTCGATTCGCCGCGAGCAGCGCGACCATCCGCGTCCGCTCGAACAGGTGGGCGACCGGCTTGAGCTGGCTTCGGACCATCCACAGGCCCACGCCGAGAGCGACCCATTCGGCGATTGCCGTCCCGGCGCCGATGCCGGCGGGTCCAAGGTTGAGCCCCGCCACGAACCACGTATCAAGCGCGGCGTTGACCCCGTTGAGCACGATCTGGAGCACGAGCAGGGCCCGTGTCCGGCCCGTCCCGATCAGCCAGCCGTTGATGGCAAAGCCGATGAGCGCGGCCGGCCCGCCCCAGATTCGCGCGTTGAGATAGCCGGTGGATTCGAGCTCGACCGCGGCCTCGGCCTGGAACGCTCCGAGCGCGACGGTCCGGATGAGCGGGAACAGGACGATGAGACTGACGGCCAGCCCAAGACCAATCGCACCCGCACGCAGGAGGACGGCGCGGCTCTCCGCGTGGTCACCGGCACCCTCGGCCTGGGCGGTCAGCCCGGTCGTGGACATGCGCAGGAAGCCGAAGCTCCAGTAGATGAAGCTGATCGAGACCGCCCCGATGCTCACGGCAGCGAGATCAATGGCCGAGCCGAAGCGACCCATGACCACGGTGTCCACCACGCCCGTGGTGGCTGTTGCCGCCTGGGCGAGGACGATCGGCCAGGCAAGCGCGAGGACGCGCGAGCGAGTCAGCCGTGGCGGGGCGGCCATCACGCGCCGTGGTCGATCAGGCGGCGATCCTTCGGCGTCGAAGAAGCCCGGTCCGGGGACCGAGCAGGAGAGCCCCGAGGAACAGGGCCGTTTCC
>CAZOJS010000012.1:0-7476 GCA_964580175.1 uncultured Anaerolinea sp.
CTCGCCAGCTGGGATGAGGCGGTCTATGCCTCGGTCGCTAAAGACATCGTTGAATCAGGTAATTGGCTGCGCCTTACGCTAGTGGGTGAAAGCTGGTTGGAAAAACCGCCACTTACCATTTGGATGACCGCCTTATTTTACAACCTGTTTGGTATCAATGAGTTTTCCGCGAGGCTTTTTTCCGGTTTGTGCGGTGTTGGCACCGTCATCCTCACTTATTTTTTGGGGCGGAAGCTTTTTAGTTCCTGGATCGGCTTCCTCGGCGCTTTAGTGCTTCTCAGTTCTTCTCATTTTCTTCGTTTTGCTCGTTTCGGCATGATGGACGCGCCAGTAACCTTTTTTATGACGCTGGCGCTTTATCTTTTTTGGCTGGGTTATGAGAGAAACCGTTATCTGATCTTCTCGGGAGTAGCCATCGGCTTGGCGATCATGACAAAAAGTATTACCGCGCTGCTTATTTTTCCCATTGTTTGGATTTATTGTTTGTGGGCAGGGGAGCTCGCGATCTTGACACGTTCATCCTACTGGATAGGCACGATGATCGCGGTCGCCATCGCGCTTCCCTGGAATTTATACGAAATGTTTATCAACAGGGAAGCGTTTATGCAGGATGCGGTGATTAAGCATTTATTTTTGCGGACAACATCAACGTTGGACGGCCACGTAGGCAACTTTTATTTCTATATCAGGACACTGGTCAATAAATACCACCCTTGGATTCTTGTGGGCGTAATTTCGGCGCCCTATTTTCTTTACAAGGCCATTCGGAAGCGGAAGCCGGAAATGATTTTTCTCTCCGTCTGGATGTTTTTCATCTTTATCGTGGTGACGCTCATGCAAACAAAGCTGCCCTGGTATATTTTTCCCGTTTATCCCGCCCTATCTTTATCGGTAGGTTATTTTCTGGCGAAGGTTTTCAGCGGCGAGAAACAGAACTTTATCCGTATCACGTTCCTGGTCATCATGCTTCTCCATATTCCGTACTCGCATATTTTTCACCACGATTATAGTCGCGGCATCAAGGGAATAGCGCCCCTCATTAGAAGCCGGGTGCCTCTGTCGCAGAAAACCATTTATCTCTATAATCAGCACGAATCGCCGGCGGTAGCCTTCTATTTGGGTAAAAGAACTGTCTATCTTGATGATGAAGCGTCCTTTTTGTCCCAAGCCAAGGAAGACAAGGCTTTTGCCTGCTTAATCCGGGAAAAGGACTTAAAGCCCTTTGAAACCCGTCTGCCGGCGCTAGGCCTTTCCATCCGGGGGTCCTTTGAGGATCTCCGTTTGGTTCAGAAATAGACCTTCCTTTTTTGTTTTACTTAACGCCCGTCATGGAATATAATCTTAATTGTCTAAACCAGGGCTAAAGTCATGAAAAAAACCGCTCGAAAAAATAAAAAATTCGTCAAAAATATTTTAAAAAAAACACCCAGAAAAGCGTCTAAAATAGCGCCAAGAAAAGTTTCTCGTAAGCCTGCCAAAAGAAAGCCAGCCTCCGTTAAGCGGGTCATCAAAAAAGTCACCTCAAAAATTCGTTCTAAGTCCAAGCAAAAAATAGACATACGTCAAGCGGCCTCTTTGTCGACGGATGGTTTTGTGGAAGTCAAAGCGCAGGCTGTTTCATCGCCAAGAGGTTTTGAGCTGCCTTCCCATTACGGGGATAACAAAATGGCGCTTCTTGTTAGGGATCCCTGGTGGATTTTCTCCTATTGGGAAGTGACCCCGGCGAGGGAAGGGGAAGTGATGGGCGTGATGCGCCGTGAAGGCCAGGAAAGAGACAAAACCGTTCTAAGAGTTTATGACGTCACCGATGTTTCGCTGCCCAATGCCCACTCTTATTTTGACATTGAGCTTGGATTTATTGCCAGCAACTGGTATATCGATGTGGGTAAGCCCAACAGACAATGGGTCGTGGAGCTTGGGATTCGGTCACGGGACGGCCGGTTTTTTATGTTGGTCAGATCAAATGTGGTACGGACGCCGCGTTTTGGGGTTTCAGATGTTCTTGATGAAGAATGGATGTTGCCAGATGATGTTTACTGGAAGATATTTGGGCTCGCAGGCGGCTTGGGAAAGCAAAAAAGCTCGCTGGATGTCCGTGAAATCTTGGAAAGGTTTCTAAAGAATATTACTTCCTCCGAAAGCTCATCCAGTCTCGGGTTTTATACCCGGGATAGTCAAAGCAATGCATCCCCTGGCACATCCGCCAGGGTCCTCGTAGACAAGTAGACAAATAAAGCGCAAATTCTCTATGGAAAAAGGCTACCTCTCAATCGTTCTGCACGCGCATCTGCCTTATGTTCGGCACCCCGAACACGAGCGGTTCCTGGAAGAAGAATGGTTTTACGAGGCCATCACTGAGACTTATATTCCCCTGATAAAGGCGTTTGACGCGCTGGTTCGTGACGGGGTGGATTTCCGCATCACAATGTCTCTGACTCCCACGCTTCTTTCGATGATGGTGGACCCGCTCCTTCAGTCGCGGTACGTCAAGCATCTGAACCGCCTCATTGATCTCTCCGCGAAAGAAATGGAAAGAACCCGGCACGACGGCGCTTTCAGGCATTTGGCAGAAATGTACCACGGCCTGTTTGTGGAAGCCCGCGAGATATTCTGCGACCGCTATAAAAATAATCTCACCCTTGCTTTTAGGCATTTTCAAAATATCGGAAAGCTGGAGATTATTACCTGCGCGGCCACTCACGGCTTCACTCCTCTTATGGAAATTCAGAAAGAAGCGGTCAGGGCACAGATCCGGGTGGGGGCCGAGCTTCATGAAAGAATTCTTGGCCAGCGGCCGCGCGGCATATGGCTTCCTGAATGTGGTTACTACCCCGGGCTCGATGAGATTTTAAAAGAAGAGGGTATCCGTTATTTTATTGTCGACACGCACGGGATTCTTTTTGGGAGTCCCCGGCCCAAGTATGGGATCTACGCGCCTGTTTATTGCCGTTCATGCGTCGCGGCGTGTGGGCGCGACATCGAATCCTCAAAGAGTGTTTGGAGCGCCGAGGAGGGATACCCCGGGGATCATCACTACCGAGAATTTTACCGCGACATCGGTTTTGATCTCGATTACGACTACATCCGCCCCTATTTGAACGGAGATGGCAGCCGCATCAACACCGGCATTAAATATTATCGCATCACGGGAAAGAGCGGCCACAAGGAGCCCTATTCTCCTCAGGCGGCAAGGTAAAAGGCGGCGGCTCACGCGGGCAATTTTATGTTCAACAGGGAAAAACAGGTGGAGTACCTCGGAGGCCTTATGGGACAGAAGCCTCTGATTATTTCCCCCTACGACGCCGAGCTTTTTGGCCACTGGTGGTTTGAGGGCCCGATGTGGCTTGAGTATCTTTTTCGCAAAATTCATCACGATCAAAATAGTGTGAAGACCATCACGCCATTGGAATACCTTGAGGCAAATCCCAGAAATCAGGTGGTGACCCCCTCGATGTCGAGCTGGGGATACAACGGTTACGCCGAGGTATGGCTCAACGGTTCCAACGACTGGATCTACAGGCATCTCCACAAGGCCGCGGAAAGAATGATCGAGGTCACGAATCGGCGCCCGCAGGCCGAAGGGCTGGAAAAAAGGGCGCTCAATCAAATGGCCCGTGAGTTGCTTTTAGCCCAGTCCAGCGATTGGGCTTTTATCATGAAGACGGGGACACACACTTCCTACGCCTCAAAGCGTACGACTGAGCATCTCGAGCGTTTTACCCGCCTTTGGTCACAGATCAACGAAAATTATATAGACACAAACTATTTGCAAGGCATAGAATCTACGGATAATATTTTTCCGGAGATTGATTATCGGACGTACTTATCATAAAAAAGGAGGGGAAGAAAGTGATGTTGAAGAAAATGAATTCGTGGTTACTGTTAGTGGTAGGTGTGGTAATGATTTCTGGGTGTGCGACGACGAGCAAAAATTATCAGCCTGATATTGACTCTCTGAACGCGAGGATTTCGACTCTACAGGGCCAGCTTTCGGCCAAGGACGAGGAGATCGGCAGGATGAACGGGCAGCTGAGCGATCAACAGTCGGCGCTGAACCAAGCGGAAACTGACAAGCGTTTATTGAGCGAAAAATTAGACACGACCTTGTCTCAGTTGGAAGAAAAATCCCGCAAGGCAGTCGTGGAGCCAAGAGTAGATTCTGATTTGAAGTGATAAAGACCCGCGCGGAAAAAGATTCTCTTGGCGTCCGGCAGATACCCGAAGACGTCTATTACGGTATTCAGACCGACAGAGCCGTTGAGAATTTTCCCATTAGCGGCCTGAGGGCCCACCCCCGGTTTATCGATGCTTTTTTGATCATCAAAAAGGCGGCCGCGCTCGCCAATCTCAAGGCAGGAGCTTTGCCAAAAGACATGGCAGATGCGCTGGTAAAAGCCTGCGACGAGATTTTATCGGGCAAGTTGCGCGATCAGTTTCCCGTGGATGTGTTCCAGATGGGGGCGGGCACTTCGTTCAATATGAATGTGAACGAGGTCATCGCTAACCGCGCGAATGAGATCCTAGGGGGGCTGAAGGGCGCGTACAGCCCCATCAATCCCAATGATCACGCCAATATGGGGCAGTCCACGAATGACACGTTCCCCACGGCCTGCCGGATAGGCCTTCTCCTCATTCTTAAAGAGTCTCTCCATGCGCCGCTCGAAGCGCTTGAGAAAGAATTATTTTTAAAAGGGAAGGAGTTTGACGGCATTTTAAAATCAGCGCGCACGCATTTGCAGGACGCTGTGCCGATACGGCTGGGCCAGGAATTTGCCGCGTACGGGGAGGCCGTGAAGAAGTCGCGTCTGTCGCTTTTGCAGGCTGAGAAATCACTGTACGAGCTTGGGATAGGGGGCAGTGCCGCCGGGACTGGGATGAACACCGCGCCGGGTTATCGTGAAGATGTTATAAAAGAGCTTGAAAAAATCACAGCTTTGAAGCTCGTGCCTTGCTCCGACATGAGAGAGGCGATGCAGAGTCAGCGGCCGCTGGCGGAAGTGTCCTCGGCGTTGAGGAATTTGTCGCTTGAGATTATCAGGATTGTGAATGATTTAAGGCTCTTGTCCTCCGGGCCAACGACCGGATTGGCGGAAATCAATCTGCCGGCCTCAGCCCCGGGGTCATCGATCATGCCGGGGAAGGTAAATCCTTCAATCCTAGAGATGGTTAACATGGTGGCTTTTCAGGTGGTGGGGAGTGACGCGACGGTGGCGATGGCGGTTCAGGCGGGCCAGCTGGAGCTTAACGTCATGATGCCAGTGATGGCCTTTAATTTAAATTTTTCAGCGATGATTCTAGGTAACAGTCTGGGTATTCTCCGAGAGAAATGCGTCGCGGGGATTACGGCAAACGCGGATCGTTGCCGGCACTACGCCGAAAGCAGCATGGGCTTGGCGACCGCCCTGAACCCCTTCATCGGTTACGCGAAAGCTGCCGAAGTGGCCAAGGAAGCGCTCCAGACAGGGAAGACGATTATCCAAGTCATTCGGGAAAAGAAGATTTTGTCAGAGGATCAGATCAAGAAAATCATGGACCCGGTCAAAATGACGGAGCCGGGGATTCCAGGAAAATAAGTCGTTGATTTTACCGTGGTGGGATGGCAAAATGGTCCAGTCCAACAGCAATGAATGAGCCAATCGGGAGCACTGCAATGACCGTCAAGGAACAAGACACATTTTCAAAAGGTTTGGAAGACATCGTCGCAGGAGAAAGCGCGATCTGCCAGATTGACGGCAGAGCCTCGAAGCTTTTTTATCGCGGCTACAGCATTCATGATTTAGCCAAAAATTCTAATTTTGAAGAAACTGCCTACCTGTTGCTGTTTGGAAATCTACCGACGGAGCGTCAGCTGCTGGATTTTAACAACAAGCTGATCAGCGAGCGGGAAATTCCGAAGGACCTTATCAAATTAATCGAGTTATTTCCCAAAACAGCCAACCCGATGGCCGCGCTTCGAACGGGCGTTTCACTTTTATCTTTTTTTGACCCGGAAGCCGATGATCAGTCGATGGAATCCAATGTCCGAAAAGTGATCCGTTTGATTGCTCGGGTTCCGAGCATAGTCGCTTATTTTGACAGGGTGCGGCGGGGCGAGAAGCTGGTTCACCCCAAGCTGGATATTTCCTTGAACACGGCTGCCAATTTTCTTTACATGTTAAGGGGTCAGGAAGCCAGCCCGACCGAAGTGAGCATGCTCGACAAATATTTTATTCTCCTAACTGAGCACGACCTCAACGCCTCAACTTTTTCCGCGCGGGTCACCTGTTCAACCCTGTCTGATATTTACTCCGCGATTGTCACAGCCATTGGCACGTTAAAAGGGGATCTGCACGGTTCCGCCAATACCCGCACGATGGAAAGTTTGTTGGCAATTGGCAGTATCGATAAAGTCGATTCTTTCGTAGAGGACGCACTACAGAATAAGAAGAAATTCATGGGTTTTGGACATCGGGTTTATAAAGGGCCGGATCCACGTGCTGATGACCTCCGGGCCATGGCAAAGGCGCTCGCGGAGAGCAATCCCCAGCAGGCTAAGTGGTTCGCCATATCCGAGAAGCTTGAGCAGGCGGTTTGGGCCAAGAAAAAACTTAACTGTAACGTTGATTTTTATTCCGCTTCCGTTTTATATACGCTAGGCATCCCCACTGACCTTTTCACCACGATGTTCGCGATCAGCCGCATGGCAGGCTGGACGGCTCACGTGCTGGAGCAGTTCGCGGATAATCGTTTGATTCGTCCGGTGTCGAGCTATACGGGAAAAACGGACCAGACCTACGTTCCGATTAAGAATCGTAAATAATGGCAGAAGAAACAAAGCACGATATTTTTTTAAGAAGAGTGCAGGTGTCCATCGCCATTTTGGCGGGGTTGGCCACTCTGATTTTAGGTGTTTATAATGTTAAAAAAACTTTCTTTTCAGCGAATGAGCCCGAAGAAGCTCCGTACTCCGCGCCCGCGGTGATCGTCCAGCCGGAGCTAGCACCGGATAAGACCAGCCCTATCAAATCTGCCCTAGAGGACGTGGGAGCCTCGTGGATAAAAAGTCTCTCGAAGAACAGCTCTCAAAACGCAGATCAGACTAAAGCCAGTTAAAGCGGAAGTGGCGGAATTGGCATACGCGCAGGTCTCAGAAGCCTGTGCCGCAAGGCTTGAGGGTTCGACTCCCTCCTTCCGCATAATTTTATGAGAAAAAACCTATACACCGTCACGGTTTTAGCTGTTTTTTCCCTTCTTTTTTGGTCCCTTCCTTCTTACTTTCACGAATCAGAAGCCTTCCAAAACCTCACGCTTCAAACACGGGATGTTTTCTTCAAAATCCGCCGTCTATCGACCCCCATCCCTGACCAGATAAAAGAAGTGGTTATTGTGACCATTGATGAAGATTCCTGTGAGAAACTCCAGGCTCGCTGGCCGTGGTCCAGAAATATATTCGCCGCGATGATTGATGCGTTGAGCACCAAAGGAGCGCGAGTGGTC
>CAZOJS010000013.1:0-3935 GCA_964580175.1 uncultured Anaerolinea sp.
CCAGCGCCTTGACCTCGTCGAGCGTGACGTCGGGATGGTAGCGGATGCCGCCCTTGACCGGGCCGCGGACCGTGTTGTGGTGGACCCGGTGGCCGGTAAAGACCTTGACCGAGCCATCGTCCATCTCGACCGGGAAGTTGACGGTCAGCTCACGCTTGGACAACTGCTTGGGGTCCACGGCCACGCCGCCCTTGCCGCCACCGAAGGGGATGCCCACCACGGCGCACTTCCAGGTCATCCACATCGCCAGCGCCTTGACCTCGTCGCGCGACACGTCCTGGTGGTAGCGGATGCCGCCCTTGGCCGGTCCGCGGCCGAGGTTGTGCTGGACTCGGTAGCCGGTGAACACGCGCACCGAGCCGTCATCCATGTGGACCGGGAAGTGCACGGTCAACTCACGGCGGGGTTCACGGAGTACAGCACGCATCCCGGGATCCAGGCCGAGACGCTCGGCGGCCAGATCGAACTGCTCCTGCGCGACCGCCCAGGGATTGATCGGGGCGGTGGCGTGTTCGGTGGTCATGGACGAGGGTTTCCTCCGGTTCGGCCCGGCGATCGCAGAGCCCAATGCTGAGCCGTCTCCCGGGCGACCCCACGGTGCGCGACGCGCGTCCGACCTAGCGGTACGCCCCGAGCGCGGAATGCGAGCGGAGTATAGCCGGGGTTTCCACCGATCGGCACTGGTTGGAATCCGGATCGCAACCATGCCGCAACCTTCGTGGGGTCGGCCCCCAAATGCCGCAGCGAGGCCCGACGACCCTGCCTCAAACGCCTATGACCGGCGGTAGAGCGCCACCGCACCGACGCAGCCGGGCCCGAGATGCGGTCCCACGGAGGGACCGACAAGCTCGATCGAGACCTTCGACGGGTCGATCCCGCCGGGGACACGCGCCACGAGCGCGTCCCGAAACGCCTCAACGTCGGCATTGGTCGTGTGCAGGACGGACAGCCGTTCCATGGGGCGAGTTGCGATCAGCTCGATGACTCGCTCACGCGCCTTGCCCCGGGTCCGCACCTTGTCGAGCGTGTCCACCTTGCCGTCCTTGAGCTCGATGATGGGCTTGAGGGACAGCAACGTGCCGATCGCAGCCTGGGCGCCGCTGATCCGGCCGCCTCGCTTGAGGTATTCGAGCGTGTCGAGCGTCAGAAAGGTCGCGATATCAGCGCGTCGCCCCTCGCATGCCTCCGCGATCTCGGCCGCAGACTTGCCTTCCTGAGACATCTGGACCGCGATTTCCGCCAGCAGCGCCTCGCCCATGGAGGCGGCCAGCGAATCGACGATGTGGATCTCCTTGTCCGGCAGCATCCCCTTGGCGATCTCGGCACTCTTGATGGTTCCCGACAGGCTGCCGGCGACGTGAATGGACACGATGGCACCGGCGCCGGCATCGAACGCCGCGCTGTAGACCTTCAGGAAGTCCCCGGGCGCCGACGCGGCTGTAGTCGGGAACGGTGCATCCGGCGCGGTCATTCGGGCCCAGAAGTCCGCGGTGGACAGCTCCACGCCCGCCTTGAACGTCTGGGTGCCGAAGGTCACGACCAGGGGCACAACGGTGATCCCGAGGGCTGCGGCTCGCGCCGGGTCCATGTCGGATGCGGAGTCCGTGACGACGGCGACTTGGCTCACTGGGTCTCCTCTCGAGGTACTGCCGTGGAATCGGCCGGCACCCTGCGTTGCCGGAATGATACGGGCCGCGGCAACAGGCGGAACCATGAATCGGTGGACCGGCCAGTGCCAAATCCAGCGAGGATGACCCGCTACCCTTCCGTGGATGGAACGATCCCTGCGTGCGGTCCTGGTCGGGACCTTCACCCTACGCTTCAGCACGGGGCTCACGGGCGCGATGCTGGCCTTCTACCTCGCGGACCTCGCCCAGGCCGGCGAGAGCGGGATCGATGGCAAGGTGGTTGGTGCGCTGTCCGCCCTGTTCTACCTCGCCGAACTCGTTCTGTCGCCGGTCTTCGGCGTCCTGGCCGACCGCCTCGGCCATCGCAAGGTGATGCTGTACGGGCCGGCATTTGGGGCGGTTGCCGTGGTCATAACCGCGTTCACCACCCATGTGGGGGTGCTGGGCGGAACCCGACTCCTCGAGGGCGCCTCGACCGCCGCCTCGGTCCCCTCGATCCTGGGCTTCATCGCTCTGGCCACGGCGGGCAACGAGTCACTGCGCGGCAGGGCGGCGGCCAGGTTCGAAGGAGCCACGCTGGCGGGCCTCGGTGCCGGCTTCATCGTGGCGCCGCTGTTGTTCGAGGCGATCGGGGCCAACGCATTCCTGCTCAACGCCCTGATCTACATCGGGTCACTCCTGATCTATCGCTTCGGGGTGGAGGATGCCCATGCCGCCCCGCCGGCCCGGACGACCGGCGAGCCGGGCGTCCAGCGCTATCTCACCCTGATCGGTCATTCGCACGTGCTGCTGCTGGCGCCCACCTGGATCGCCGTGAACGCGTCGATCGGCCTGTGGTTCAGCCAATCTCTGTTCCAGTTCTCGAAGCGAAATCCGGCGTTTCCGGACCAATGGCTGCTGCAGGGGTTCTCGGCGCTGCAAATCAGCCTCGGTGCGGTGGTCATCGCCATCGTGTTCGGGGCAGGAATCCTGTGGTGGGGCAACCGCTTCAACCGGTTCCGAAGGACCACCATGATCCTGTTCGGCGTCCTCGGTGGGATCGGGCTCGTCGGCGCCGGTCTCGTGGTCAACCATGCCGGCGCCTCGGCCGGGGAGTCTGCGCTCGTTGCCGGCGCCGTCGTGGCGGCCGCCATTGGCTTCGCCGCGGGCCTGTTCGTGCTCGCCGGTGCCACGCCGGCAGCTGTGGGCCTCCTGGCCGACGTGAGCGAGCGATTCCCCGAGGATCGTGGGGCGATCATGGGGCTGTACTCCGTGTTTCTTGCGCTCGGCCAGATCGGCGGCAGCCTGATCGGTGGGGTCGCGGCCGATGGTCTCGGAATGGACGGACTCCTGCTGGCCACCGGAGGACTCCTGGTGGTCGCTCTGATCCCGTTGTCCAGGCTCCGCGCCATGGAGCATTACCTGGGACCCGACTCGCCTGCCATCCTCGGCGACATGACGTGACGAGCGCCCCCGAAGGGCCACGCGTCCCGGTGCCGCTGGCCCGCGGATCGCATGGGGCCGTCGTGGCGCCACACCACCTCGCAACGGCGGCCGGCCTGGCGGTCCTGCGCCAGGGTGGGCATGCCGTCGACGCGGCGATCACCACCAACGCGGTGCTCGGCGTGGTGATGCCCAACGGATGTGGCATCGGCGGTGACGCCTTCTGGCTGATCTGGGACGCGGCGGCCCGCCGGCAATTCGCCCTCAATGGCTCCGGGCGTGCGCCCCTCCGGGTGGATGCGGGCGCGCTCCGGGCCGGCGGATTGGACGTGATCCCTCTCCGGGGGCCACTGTCAGTCACCATCCCGGGCGCGGTGCGATCGTGGCGCGATGCCCACGCCCGGTTCGGCCGGTTGTCGATGCAGACGCTGCTGGCCCCGGCCCTCGAGCTCGCCGCCGACGGGTTCCCGGCCTGGGACGGTTTCATCGGGGCCGTCGAGCGAACTGCTCCAATCGTCGACGAGGCACTCGGGCCCGGGTCGGGCTTTCGGCAGATCTACCGACCCAACGCTCGACCGTGGGCGCCGGGCGAGCTGGTCCGACTGCCGGCCCTCGCTCGAACGCTCGGCAGCCTGATCGATGAAGGCCTCGATGCCTTCTACGACGGCGGGCTCGGTGAGCGCCAGGCCGCCACGCTGGCCGCACTCGGCGGCTCCCATGTCGCCGCTGACTTCCAGCGTCACACGTCTACTTGGACAGACCCAATCGAGACGACCTATCACGGGGTCCGGGTCACGAGCCATCCGCCCAACTCGTCGGGGATCGTCGCGCTGGAGATCCTCAACATCCTCGAAGCCGGTGGCCCGCCCGATCCGGCTGCGTTCG
>CAZOJS010000014.1:0-2568 GCA_964580175.1 uncultured Anaerolinea sp.
TCAGGTCCGTGGCGGTGAGCCCGGATGGGAAGCGGGCGGTCTCGGCTTCCTGGGACCAGACCCTGAAGGTGTGGGATCTGGAAAGCGGCGAGGAGATCCGCACCCTCAGACATCCTGATCTCGGCGGGTATTCAGGCGGGAAAGTGGAAAGGAGAATGAGCCAGGGATAAGGAGTTGCGAAGCAGGGGGAGAGCGAGCGACACTGAACAAACTCGCTATGCCCCAACTTCAATTACCCATTTTCCCGGCCGGAGTCCAAGAGATCAACCGGAACATCGGCGTGCAGTGCAAGGATGGGATGGTCGTGTATATCCACGGACACCTGCCTGTGTATCAGCACAAAGCGGAGAGCTTGAAGACCTTTCGCTACTACACCAGTCAGTTGATCGATGCCGGAGCGGCTAAGGCCGGTGAGATTGCGAAAGCGTTCGGAGTGCCGCTAGCAACGGTGAAGCGGTATGTGAAGGTGTACCGGGAGCAAGGAGAGGAGGGGTTCTTCCAGCCGCGGCAGAGGCAAAGAAGCGAGACGAAGCTGACGAGTGAGATCAAGCAGCAAGCGCAACAGTTGCTGGAAGAGGGCGAGAATGTGGCGGAAGTGGGACGGCGCTTGAACGTGCTGCCGTCGACGCTGCACAAAGCGATCAAGAGCCAACGGCTGGAAGTAAAAAAAAAACGCTGACGGCGGCAGCGGAGCAAGCCAGCACCAAGAGTGAACGAAGCGAGGCCGACAGCCAGGCACCCATGGGCTACGGGACTACGCGCAGCTTGGAGCGCGTTGCAGCGGCGATGGGGCAACTGGAGTCGGCGCCGGTGAGGTTCGAGGCGGCGGCGGACATTCCCGAAGGAGGCGTGTTGCTGGCGCTGCCGGCGCTGTTGGCGACCGGCCTGTTGCGCTACACGCCCGGCTTCTACAAACTCCCCCCAGGCTATTACGGCATCGACAGCATCTTCCTGCTGCTGGCGATGATGGCGTTGGCGCGGCTGACTTCGATCGAGCAACTGCGTTACAGCGCACCCGGCGAATGGGGCAATCTGCTGGGGTTGGACCGCGTTCCGGAAGTGCGCTGCCTGCGCAAGAAGTTGGAGCTGTTGAGCCGTCAGCAGGGACAGGCGGCCAAGTGGAACACCGCGTTGGCCAAGGACTGGATGGGGCAACTTCCTGAAGGCGAGATGCTGTTCTACATCGATGGTCACGTGCGGGTCTATCACGGATCGCAGACAGAACTGCCGCGGCATTATGTGGCGCGACAACGGTTGTGTCTGCGCGCGACCACCGACTACTGGATCAACGCCATGGACGGGCAGCCGTTCCTCTACGTGAACAAGGAAGCCGATCCGGGATTGCTGGCCACGCTGCGGCAGGATCTGGTTCCATGGCTGGAGGCCCATGCCGCCATCCCGGCGGAGCATCGCGAGCGGATGACGGCCGACCCACGTCAACCCTGGTTCACACTCATCTTCGACCGGGAAGGGTATAGTCCGGATTTCTTCTCCGAGATGGAAGCCAAGCGGATAGCCATTGTGTCGTACCACAAGTACGCCGGTCCGGACTGGCCAGTGGAAGAGTTTTCACAACGAGAGGTGAAACTGGCGGGAGGCGAAACGGTGCGGATGCAGTTGGCGGAACGGGTGAGCGTGCTGAGCAATCGGCTAAAGGTGAGAGAGATCCGCAAACGCGGCGAGACCGGCCATCAGGTATCGATTGTGAGCACCCATGGGGCGATGGAGATGGAACGGCTGGCGGCGGCAATGTTCGCCCGTTGGTCGCAGGAAAACTTCTACAAATATATGCGCGAACACTATAGCCTAGACCGGTTGGTGGAGTATGCCGTGGGGCCTGTTCCTGACACCGTTTCGGTGGTCAATCCGGCTCGCCGGAAGCTGGAGTCCGACATCCGCGCGCTGACCGCTGAGGTGAACCGCTGCAACGCACGATTCGGCTCTCTGCATGTGGACGGCCCGATGGAGGCCGAACCCATGACCCGCTACAAGATCCAGAAATCGGAATTACACGAGAAGATCCTGGATCTCCAGCAGGCGCTGGACAAGCTCAAGGGAGAGAGAAAGCAAATGCCGAAGCGCATTGCAATGGGGGACCTTCCCGAAGCGGACCGGTTTCAGCGGCTGCTGCCGGAGCGCAAGCATTTTGTCGACACCATCAAGCTGCTTGCCTATCGGGCTGAAACCAGCATGGCTTGGGTGATTCGGGACCGGCTCGCTCGCAACGACGATGCTCGCGCTTTATTACGTCACATCTTTCACAATGAAGTGGACTTGGCTCCCGATCTTCAGGCCAAGACCCTCACGGTCCGACTGCACCATCTCGCGCAGAATGCGCACGATGTTGCGGTCGGCCACCTTTGCGATCAACTCAACGCGACGGAAACCATCTTCCCGGGCACGGACCTGCGCCTGGTCTACGAACTTGGCTCGAAATAATTTCCTTGGAGGTCAGGATGTCTGAAGGTAGACGCCCGATCATATTGCTCGTAGGGAGGAAGATCGGCGTCGTACCGCAGCCCGAGATTCAGAGTGAGCTTGGGAGTGAGTTTGAGGTCGTCCTGAACG
>CAZOJS010000015.1:0-2992 GCA_964580175.1 uncultured Anaerolinea sp.
TGCGGGTCAAGTTTGCCAAGGTCAACGGCGAATCACTCGACCTGCCGCAACCGGCGCCCTCGAGCGAACCCGAGAGCGTCGCGGCCTAACCGTTCGCATCAGGCAGTAGTTCTTTCACCCCCTGGGGAGATCTCTCTCCCCGGGGGAGTGGTCTCCCCGTTTTTTTCTTTGAGGAGACCGTCATGAAAGAAGCCCTGTTGAACGTGGTCACGGACCTGAAGCTCATGGTCCTGATCTTCGTTCTCTCCCAGGTCGTCGCGCTCGCCAAAGCGATCGCCTGACCGTTTTCGAAAACCTCTCCTTCGGGCGGGGTTTTCACCTGTGGGCCAACCCAGAGGTGAAAACCCCGCCAACCACTTGAAGGAGAGGCCCCATGAAGCAAGCGCTTTGGAACATCGTCACCAACCTGAAGATCATGGTGCTGTGCGTCCTGATCTCACAAGTCATCGTCATCGTCCGGATCCTGGCGTGAGGCGAAGTCAGTCTCGCATGCCAGCGTTCAGGCGAACGTGCACCGGGGAGCCCCTCGCTATTGGACTTTTTACAGCGGGGGCTCTACCCAAGCCGTGGCTCACCACGGTTTCGGTAGAGCTCATTCCGGGTGGGCCGGCCTTGGCCAGCCACTTTCCGTGATGCACATGGTTGTTTGCCCACTGCCGATAGGCAGTGCCCTTGAAACCGGCCTCATCTCCTGAAAGCCGGTGGCCGAAAGGCCTGGAGGTAACTGTCATGCATCACGTTGTAACAGTGGTCCGCTGGACCGACTTCACGCCCGGACTCACGTCCGGCGAGATCGTCGTGAATGAGCAGTTTTCGAAGTCTTTCAACCCTCGGGGGATGTCTCTTCCCCGAAGGGGAGGTGTTCCCCTTTCTTTTGTAAAGGAGAACACCGTGAGTCAAATCATTGAAGCAATGTCGGATGTCGATCTGCTCAGCATGATCGTCGGGAGCAAGACCGCTGCGCAATTGCTGAAGGACGCGGGTGGCAGCCTCTCGAAGGTGCTGTACGAATCGATGCCCAGCTGCAACGTGCGGCCAAGGGTACGAACGAAGCTGCGCATCGCGACGGAGCTGGTGCGGCGCTCGCTGATCGAGCCGATGCGCCAACGGGATGCGTTGACATCACCGGCGAGTGTGCGTGATTACCTGCGCATGACGCTGACGGGCCGGGACTATGAAGTTTTCATGGTCCTGTTCCTGGATGCACAGCACCGGGTCCTTGAGTCCGAGGAAATGTTTCGCGGCACGCTGACCCAAACCAGCGTGTACCCGCGGGAAGTCGTCAAGAGAAGCCTCGTCAACAACGCCGCGGCGGTGATCTTCGCGCATAACCATCCGTCCGGCGTAGCACAGCCCAGTAATGCGGACGAATTGCTGACGCGGTCGCTGAAGGAGGCGCTGGCACTCGTCGATGTGAAGGTGCTGGATCACTTCATCGTCGCCGGAAGCGCTGTGATGTCGTTTGCCGAGCGCGGCCTCTTGTAGAGCAGTTTCACCCAGTAGTTCTAGTCAACCAACCTCAAAAAGGAGATTTGAAAATGGATTCAGCCCAAGCACTCGCAGTTGTTCGCAGCCTTGCCAACGGAGTCGATCCCGAATCGGGCGAGGTATTCCCACCGGAGAGCGTCTATCAACGTCCACAGACGGTCCGAGCCTTGTACGAGGCGGCCACTGCCTTGGAGCGGGTAGAGCGCTCCGGCCGGCGTAAGGCGCAGATGCCCGCCAAGACCGGCGAGCCGTGGAACGAGGATGAGGACCGCAAGTTGCTCGCCGCTTTCGATGCAGGGCGGGGCTTGCCGGAAATCGCCACCGCGCACGAGCGTACGCAGACCGGGGTGCGTGCACGGCTTGTGAAGTACGGGCGGCTCGCCGCCTGATTCGTCGTAGGTAGTTCGACGTAGTACTGCCTGAAGGGAGCGATCCCTTCAGGCAATCGGAAGGCCGCCCGACATCTCTCGGGCTGTCTCATCAACCCCAGCGGGGATGTGCATCCCCGTCACGGGGTTCGCCGTCCCCGCTTTTCTTTTGGAGCAATCGATATGAAAAGCGGACGTTCTCTCGTAAATCTGGCGCAGGAACTGGAGCGCCAACTCGCGACGAAGCGGGACCTGGTGGTGCCCTCGTCGCTCCTGCAGTGCCGTACGGATGAAGGTGGCGATCTGAAAATGATCGTCGATGCAAACGGCTGTGACGGTGTGTACGGGATTACCAACCTCGCACGCCGGCAACTGGCCGACAAGTTGAAGATTCCGTTCACGTACTTCGAACGCATGCGGACGGAACAACCGGGTCTCCTCGACCGGAACGTCAACACCTGGCTTCAGGGCGACAACGAGCCGAGGATGATTCGTACGCTGGACGGGCAGGTGCGCGCGGTGCTGTCCGACCGCTACCGCCGCCTGGACAACTTCGATCTGGCAGAGAATGTCCTGCCCATCCTGCAGCGGCTTGAGGGAGCACGCTTCGAGTCGGTCGAACTGACCGAGACGAAGATGTATCTCAAGGTCGTCACGCCGCGTGTCGAGTACGAAATCGCGCCGGGTGATGTAGTGCAGGCCGGTATCGTGATTACGAACTCCGAAGTCGGCCACGGCACGCTGTCGGTGCAGCCTATGGTCTACCGGCTGGTATGTCGAAACGGGCTGATCGCGTCGGACCGCGCATTGCGCAAGACGCACGTCGGCCGCACTCTGCATTCGGAAGACGAGGCGATCACGGTGTTCAGGGACGATACCCTGGCCGCGGACGACAAGGCCTTTTTCCTGAAAGTGCGGGATGTGGTCGAAGCGGCAGTTTCCGAGGCGACGTTCCGACAGGTGGCGCAGAAGATGCAGAAGACGCTCGACATCAAGATCTCTGGAGATCCCGTCAAGACCGTCGAAGTGCTCGCCAATCGCTACACGCTCAACGAGTCTGAACGTGCCGGCGTACTGCGTCACCTCATTGTCGCGGGTGATTTGTCCGGCTACGGGTTGGTCAACGCCGTCACGCA
>CAZOJS010000016.1:0-2626 GCA_964580175.1 uncultured Anaerolinea sp.
CTCGTTGTGGACGACCTGGCCGAGGGTATGGGTGGCCCTTCCGGCTGCGCTGGACTCCTTGGCCTTGTCGATGGCCTCGCGGACGCCGTAGCAGAAGCCGGTCCGCTTCGCGATTCGGATCTCGGTGACAGTTCCCATGCGGGCCCGAGTATCGCATGGGCCCGCCGGTTGGCCGGTCAATCGGGCAGATCGTCCCCATAGACGCCGCGCTGCCGGGCCGGCAGGAGGGCGGCGATCCGGCGCATGATCAGGTCCGTCCCGGCCGCATTCGAGCGCCGGCGCGAGGCAACCGACGCCGATGGATCTGCCGGAACGGTCGTTTCGGGCGCGGGCGCCAGGGCCGCCTCGGCGGCGAGTGCATCGGCCAGCAGGAACGGCGTTCCGATGCGCACGGTGACCCGGGGCGTCCGCTGCGGGAACCGCCGACCTCGCGGCCACAGTTGGTCCGCGTTGCCGAGCCCGATCGGCACGATCATCGCGCCGGAGCGGGCCGCAAGGACGGCCACACCGTCTTTGGCGCGCTGCATCCGGCCATCTGGACTCCGGGTTCCTTCCGGGAACACCGCGAGCATGTGACCCGCGTCGAGGATCCGCATCGCGGTCTTGAACGCCGACACATCGGCTGCCCCGCGATCCACCGGGTGGACCCCGCCATGGCGGGCCAACCACGACAGAATCGGCCACTCGAACACCTCGCGCTTGCCCATCCAGTTGAGCGGCCGCCCGAGTCGCGTGTTCAGGAAGCCCCCGATCAGGACCGGGTCGACATTCGAGGCGTGGTTCGCCGCCACCAGCACGGCCCCCTCGCGAGGAATTGCCGACAGGTCGCCCTCGATCTCCACGCGGGTGAAGAACGAGGTGGCCAGGCGCATCAGGAACGACACGACACGGATCAGCGGCGTGATCCGGGTGGCAATGGGCGTCGATCCCACCGACGGCCGGCGCGTCGCGCGTGGGGGCGGCCCCGGCCGACTGCGCGCCGGATCCGCGACGGCGGCCGTGGCCAGCCGTTCCCGGATCGCGGCGGCAACACGACTGACCGACTCGTCCAGCGTCAGGCCGTCGGTCTGGATCACGATGGCGTCCGCGGGCCGCCGCAGCGGTGCCACCACCCGCGAGGCGTCACGCTCGTCACGGTCCCGGAGCCGGCCCAGGATCTCGACGGCGTCCGCGCTGTCCGCGCCGAGGTCTCGTTCCTCGGCCCTGCGACGAGCGCGCTCTTCGACCGAGGCGTCGAGGTAGATCTTGACGTCCGCATCCGGCAGCACGACCGTCCCGATGTCGCGTCCGGCCATCACGACGCCGCCGGCTGCGGCAATCTCACGCTGGCGTCCGAGCAGCGCGTTGCGGAGTTCCGCGACGCGCGCATAGCCGGACACCGCTGCGTCAACCTCGGGCACCTGGACATCGGCGGTCACATCCACCCCGTCAAGGGTCACGGTCCCATACCGACCCGTGGGATCCGCCTCGAGTCGCACCTGCCCGACCAGCGCCACGAGTCCGGCCGTGTCGGATTCGGCGATTCCGCGGCGCAGTGCCGCAAACGTCAGCGCGCGATAGAGCAGGCCCGTATCGCAGAATCGGTACCCAAGCGACGCCGCCACCGCGGCCCCGACCGTGGTCTTGCCGGACGACCCTGGACCGTCCAGCGCCACCACGGGCGGGCGATCGGAAGAGACGGGGCTTGATTGGTCCATCGCCGGGAGCATACCGGCGCCGCTCCCGCCTCGCCGCTCGTGGCCTATGGCTGCCGTCGCCCACAGCCGTGGATCGCGCCGGGGATCAGGCGACCTCGCGCTTGATGGTCGCCCCCGCGAGCACCACGAACAGCGCGGCAATGCCGGTCAGAACCAGGAAGTCAAGTTGCACGGCGGCGTCGCCGAAATCGGCGCCCTGGAGCATGACGGCGCGCAGCCCATCGACCGCGTACGTCATCGGCATGGCGTGGGCGAGGACCGCAAGGACGTCCGGCAGTCGGTCCACCGGCCAGAAGATCCCGCCGATGAGGGCCTGCGGAATGATCACGAGCGGGATGAACTGGATGATCTGCAGCTCCGTCCGGGCAAACGTGGACAGAAAGATGCCGAGGTTCACCGAGCCCAGGGACAGGACCACCGCCAGGAGAAACGCGATGATCGGCGACCCGACGCTCTGCACGTCGAGGCCGATCGTGAACGCCGGCAGCGGCCCGATCGAGGGGACATCTACCCGCGCGAGCACGAACAGGGTGAGCACGATGACCTGGAGGATTGCGAAAAACCCGAAGCCGAGGCTGTAGCCGAGGACGATCTCTGCCCGCGACACGGGGGTCGCGAGAAGCCGCTCCAATGTTCCGCCGGTGCGCTCCCGCAGGAAGCTGATGCCGGTGAGGATGAACACGAAGAAGTACGCGAAGTACGCGAGGAAGACGGGTGCCAGCACATCGAGCTGGTCTGCCTGGGCCGCCAGGTAGAGCGTCTGCCGATCAACTTCCGGGATGATCGCAACGCCGCCGCCCACCGCGGCCAGTTCCCGGGCGACCGTGACCATCAACTCCTGGAGCTTGCCGAAGGCGGCCCCGTCCACGGCCGGGTCGGTGCCGGCAGTGATCACGGTGAGCCGTGGGCGCCGCCCGGCCAGGACGTCC
>CAZOJS010000017.1:0-16760 GCA_964580175.1 uncultured Anaerolinea sp.
CCCAGTTGGCGGTGATCGTGCCGGCGCCGACGTTGGTCCGATCGCCGATATCCGCGTCGCCCAGGTAGCTGACGTGGTGCTGTTTAACACCTGCGCCGAGGCGCGAGTTCTTGACCTCGGCGAAGTTGCCGATCTCCGCGCCCAAGCCAACGTGACTGCCGGCGCGAAGGTGGCTGTATGGGCCGATTGAGGCGCCCGCCTCGACCGTCGACCGTTCGACGACGCTCGCCCAGACGCGGCAATCCTGGCCGATGGCCGAATCGATGATCGTACTGTCCGGCCCGATGACGCTGCCCGGGGCAATGGTGGTAGCGCCTCGCAGGATCACGTTCGGCTCGATGACGACATCGGCGGCCAGCTCCACGCTCCAGTCGAGATAGACCGTGGATGGGTCGCGCATCGTGACCCCGGCGCGCATGTGGGCTTCGTTCATCCGGACACGGAGCGCCCACTCGGCCTGGGCCAGCTGCGCCCGATCGTTGATCCCGTCGAAGGTGCCGTCGTCATCGAACCCAACGGCACTCACGATCCGGCCGTCCTCCCTGGCGAGGCGAACGAGCTCGGTCAGGTACAGCTCGCCCGTGGTTGCTGACGGCTCGACGGCATCGATCCGCCGGCGCAGCCAAGCCGCATCGAAGGCATAGCAACCGGCGTTGACTTCGTTGGATTCGAGTTCGTCGGGCGAGGCATCCTTCGCCTCGGCGATGCGTTCGACCGTCCCGAACTCGCTGCGGACCACCCGTCCGAGGCTCCCGGGCACCGCTGCGAAGACGCTGGCCAGGGCGATCGCGGCGTCGTCCATCCGGCGTTGCTCAAGGAGGGCGAGGAGCTGCGGTCCGGTGACCAGGGGCACGTCGCCGGACAGGACCAGGACTTCGGACGTCGCGTCGGGGAGCACGGCCAGAGCCGCTCGAACGGCGTCCGCAGTGCCCCGCGGAACGTCCTGGAGCGCGAAAACGGGGTTGCCCGGGAGCCCCGCATCGAGCAACGCCGAGGTCGCCGGGGAGTACACGACGATGGGCGGGGCAGCCGGCTCAGCGATGGCGGCTTCGATCCACCCATCGAGGACATAGGCCAGCATCGGGCGACCGCACAACGTGTGGAGGACCTTGGGAATCCCGGAGTGCATCCGCGTGCCCAGGCCCGCGGCCAGCATGATGGCGGCGGTGCGCCCGGTCGACTGCGTGGGTGGAAGCGTCATCAGAAGGTCCCGGTAGCGTATGGGCGGCTCGCCGGGAGTGTCAATTGAAGGCGCCGCGAAGGTTCAGCCATGGCGGCGGGCGATGGCCTCGATTTCGATCAAGGCGCCCTTCGGGAGGGCGCCGACGGCAAAGGTCGACCGGGCCGGTGCGGGGTCGACCATGAACCGCGCGTAGATCGGGTTGACGATCCCGAAGGCGTTGATGTCGGCGAGGAAGACGGTGGTCTTCAGCACGTCGCCGAATGAGCACCCGGCGGCGTCCAGGACCGCCCCGAGGTTGCGCAGGGCCCGTTCGGCCTGGGCCTCGACGCCGTCCGCCATCTCGCCAGTCGCCGGATCCAGTCCGAGCTGACCGGCGCAGAAGACGAGGTCGCCGCTGACGATGGCCTGGCTATAGGGTCCGAGGGCGGCCGGCGCCCCCGATGTCGTGATGGCCTTTCGCGTCACGGTCCTGTCTCCTCTTCTGACCCGGGCACGACCGGTACCTCGGCTGCTGCGATGGTCGTTGCCACGATGAATGGCTGACCGGCACCCGGGGCGACGATCGTCCCGTCGGCGACGCCGGCCTCGACGGCGGCCGCTGCCGCTGCCGCTGCAGTCGCCGAAGCATAGAGGACCCACAGGGTGGGACCGGACCCGGACAATCCGACCGGCCGGCCGAGCGTTCGGACGAGCGCCCGGCGGAGCGCTCGCAGTCCCGGGACGAGGATGTCGGCGGCCAGGGCAAGGTCGTTGGCGCTTGCGAGGACACCGGCGCGCACGATGAGCGCCTCGGCGCGGAGGCCGGCCTGCCACTCGCCGGCGAGATGCGCGGATGCCGCGCGCGTGCTGCCTGGATCTGCCGGTGCCGCCCGAGGGTCCAGGTCCAGCACCGCGAACACGTCGGGCGTCGGCACGGGCACGGCCGGTGTGATGAGCACAACGCCCGGCGGTGCTCCGCGCAGTGGCGGTAGCGGTTCGACGACGTCGCCTCGCCCGCTCAGGACCGCGGGACCGCGGGACAGGAAGAACGCCACGTCTGATCCGACGCTGATTGCCACTCGGTGGCGCAGTCTGGCCGTGGCCTGTGAATCGAGCCGCGCCGCGACGCCCCACAGATCGAAGGCGGCCTCGATGGCAGCAGCGGCATCGCTGCTCCCACCCCCGAGGCCAGCCGCCACCGGGATCAGCTTCTCGAGTCGAGCGGCGACCGGCACGGGCTCGACGGCCCGGCCAACGGCGGCCCTGGAGGCCGCGATTGCGCGCAGCACGAGATTCTCGCGGAGCGGGCCGGCCGGGCGGCCGGCGACGCTGAGAGTGTCTTCGGCCCCACCAGCCGGTGCGACGCTCAACCGGTCCGCCAGCGCCAGGGGGACCACGACGGAGTGCAGGTCGTGGAATCCATCCGCGCGCCGGCCGAGGACCGCGAGGGTCAGATTCAGTTTGGCCGGCGCCGTACGAACGATCGGCGACAGGCGGCGGCTCCGCGGCGTGGCGAGGTCAGCCACCGTCGGCATCCAGGGCCCCATGCAGGGCGATCCAGTCCTCGACCGAGAGTGTCTGCGGACGCCGGTCGCCGGCGATCCCCGCCCGGGCGAGCGCAGCATCGACGCGCGCCTGACCGACGGCCAGCTGGCGTCCCAGCACGTTCCGGACCATCTTTCGGCGTTCGCGGAACCCGGTTTGGACGAGCGCCCAGAGCCGATCCTCCGCCGCCGCACCGAGGTCCGGGACGGCCGCAGTTCCGCCCGGGTGCCGGGGCTCGAGGACGATTACTGCCGAGGCCACGCTGGGTGCCGGCTCGAACGCGTCGCCCGGGACACGGCAGGAGATCCGGACGGTCGCGTGGTACTGGGCGAAGACGGACAGGTAGCTCATCCGCCCGGGCGGCGCAGCCAGCCGCTCGGCGACCTCCCACTGGACCATCAGGACCAGGCGCGTCGGACGCGGCGCCGACCCCAGGAGTCGGTGAAGGATCGGGCTGGTGATGTGGTACGGCAGGTTGGCAACCACCAGGAAGGGAACCTGGACAAGCGTTGGCAGATCCTGGTCCAGGGCGTCCCCTTCGATCAGGGTGAGGGCGCCGGGAGCGTCCGGGTCTCGGGCGCCAAATTCAACAGCGTCATGGAGCCGCTTGCGCAACAGGGCGGCGAGGCGCCAGTCAAGCTCGACGGCGGTCACGGCGGCGCCCGCTCCGAGGAGCGCCTCGGTCAGGATGCCGAGGCCGGGCCCGATCTCCAGGACCCGGCCGCCGACCACTGGTTCCGCCTCGATGAGGATCGCTTCGAGAACGTCCGGGTCGGCCAGGAAGTTCTGCGACAGCGAGTGTCGAGCCCGCAGGCCCTCGTCCCGGAGCAACCGCCGAACGGCGAGGGGATCCAGCCTGATCGGCCCTCGAGACCCGGTCGGCGCGGGACTCACCGAACCGCCAGCGGCAGCGATGGCCGCGCGTCGAGGTCCAACCCAGCTCGCTCCCCGGCCGCATACCGCCGCGCTCCGGCGGCGCCGATCATCGCCCCGTTATCCGTGCACAGGCCGGCCCGCGGGATGATCACCGGGATCCCGAGCGATTCGGCCTCGCCGAGGAGCCGCGCCCGGAGGGCGTCGTTCGCGGCGACCCCGCCGCCGAGGATGATCGACCGCGCGTCGACAGCGCGTGCCGCGCGAATCGTCTTGGTCACCAGGACATCGGTGACCGCGTCCTGAAAGCCCCAGGCGAGTTCGGCAGTACGGGCCTCGGACAATCCGCCGTCCGATGTCTCGAGGAGGCCTTCCTCGGCACGAGCGGCGTCGACGATCCGCCGGGCAGCGGTCTTGAGCCCTGAGAAACTGAAATCGAACGAGTCGCCGAGCCATGCTCGCGGAAAGACAGCGTCATGGGCCCGCGCTGCACCCGCGGCGCGCTGGATGGCCGGTCCGCCGGGATACCCGAGGCCCATCAACCGGCCAACCTTGTCAAAGGCTTCGCCGGCGGCATCGTCCACGGTCTGCCCGAGGAGTCGATACTCGAGGTGACTCCGCATCTCCACGAGGAACGTGTGGCCACCAGAGACCACGAGCGCCACCAGCGGAAAGGTCGGCTCGGGAGCGTCCAGCCCGGGATCCAGGAGCCAGCTCGCGTACACATGACCCTCGAGATGATTCACCCCGACCAGGGGCCGGTCGTGGACCCAGGCGAGGGTCTTGGCCACGTTGATCCCGACGAGCAGGGAACCAGCCAGACCGGGCCCGTAGGTCACCGCCACCGCATCGACGTCCCGGACCGTTACGCCGGCGGTCTCAAGTGCCTCGTCAAGGACGGGCAGGACCCAGCGCAGGTGGGCTCGCGCGGCGACCTCGGGGACGATCCCGCCGGTCGCCGCGTGCATCGCCACCTGGCTGGCGACGACGTTGGCGTGAATGCGGCGGCCGCCTTCGATCAGGGCGACGCCCGTTTCGTCGCACGAGGACTCGATCGACAGGATCAGCGGACCGGTCACGATCGGCTCCCCTGCGTGGCGTCCGGCAGGACCACGGTGGAGGCCGCGCCGACGGGCGGAGGCGCGGCATCCAGGTCCGCTCGCCGCACCGTGAGGAGGCGCTGCATGTCGTCACCCGTGAGGGTGGGCGTAGTCATGATCAGCGCGTCCTCCCCGTTGTCGGAGTAATAGCGCGGCCGGACGCCGAGCGGACGGAACCCGAACTTGGCGTACATTCGACGGGCCGGGGCGTTGGACAGTCGGACCTCGAGGGTGGCCTCGCGCGCGCGACGGCCGATCGCAACGTCGAGCAGCGCCAGCAGCAGCGTTTCCCCGATCCGCTGGCGACGCCACGCCGGATCCACGGCGAAGGTCGTGATGTGGGCCTCGTCCACCATCATCCAGATGCCGCCATAGGCGACCACCTCCTGACCGATGCGAGCTACAAGGTACGAGGCCAGGCGATTGCTCGACAGCTCGCTGCGATACGCATCATCCGGCCACGGTGCGCTGAAACTCGCTCGCTCGATTCGGTGAACAGCCGGGAGATGGGCGATTGACATCGGCTCGACGAAGAGCCTCAGCGGGGGTCGTGCGACCACTCGATCTCCCCCGTTGCCTCGCGAATCCCGCGCGGCAAGGTCACGTATTCCGGGACCAGCGCGGCGGCCGAATCTGGGTCGCCACCTCGTAGCCGGGCGGCGCCGAGCCGCAGCAGTGCTGGGCCAAGGCCCGCGCGCGCCGCCTCGCCCCGCACAGCGGCCGCCGCCGTTGCCCGCCCGTCGAGATCGACGGCGACGACGGCATCATCCGCGGCATCGGGCTCGTGTCCGCCGGGAAGGAGCTGCGGAGCGGCTCCAGACCTGACCAGGACGCGGTCGTGCGGTCCGGCTGGGAGGAGCAGCACCGGGGCGGACGCCGGCCCGTGGCCTTCTGCGGCCGGCAGGAGTCGCGCGGCGTCCAGGAGTGCCTCCCCGGTCCCGATGCCGGCGATCGGAATGGCGAGCGCGTGGGCCATCGTCTTGGCCGTCGCCAGGCCGACGCGAAGACCCGTGAAGGCACCGGGTCCGGTCCCGACCACGATCCCGGCGATTCCGTCACGACCCAGGCCGGTCACGTCGAGCAGGCTCTCGATGCCCTTGAGGAGGAGCTCGCCATGGCGATGCCCGGCCGGCCACTCGAGCACCTGGATCGTCGCACCGTCCAGTCGTCCGGCGCCGACGACGATCCGCGTCGTGGCGGTGTCGATCGCGAGCAACCAGGACTCGGAGGCCCGAGCTGGCTTCGTCATCGTGTCTCGTCCGGTGGCACGGCCGCGCGGAGCTGCACGGCCGGCGCGGTGGAGGCGGCAGCCACCGCGCGTTGGCTCCACGAACGGGCGGCGGCGACATAGCGGACCAGTTCGGGGGCGTTCGCGACAACGGTGATCTCGCGAGCATCGTCACCGGCTCCCCTGATCCTGACGTCGAGGCGCCGCGCCGGCAGGGACGCACCGAGACGATCCGGCCACTCGAGGAGGGTCACGCCGCTGGACTGGCGATCATCGAGGAGACCGCCGCCGATCGCATCGGCCGCATCCGCCAGGCGGTACAGGTCGATGTGAAAGAGCGGCAGCCGACCGTCATATTCCGCCATCAGCACGAACGTGGGCGAGCTGATCGTGCCGGGCACGCCGAGACCTGCTCCGAAGCCTTTCGCCACGACCGTCTTGCCGGCGCCGAGCTCTCCCCATAGGCCGAGGAGGTCACCCCGACGGGCCACAACCGCGAGGTCGGCCGCCAGCGCGAGGGTCTCGCCCGGGGAGGCAGTCGTGATGGTCGCGGTCAACTCGTCGGGCGAGGCACGATCCGGCATCAGCCGAGCGTAGCGGAAGCACGATCCCCCTGCCCGAAGCGACGAGAGAGCGCCCGCAGGATCGCGGGCGATCAGGCGAATCGCTCCAGGTCGCCCAGCGGAACGGCGACCGGCAGCCGGCCCCCAAACCGAACCCAGCCCGCTTCAAGGGTCACGCCGCCCGCGAACCGATGAGCACCCACGAGGCCGGCCCATCGTCCTTCCGCCCCGGCGAGTGGGCCCGCCGTCACGCGCACCAGCCCGGCCGGCACGTCCGGGAGTTTCAGCTCGGCCTCGTCGAAGGCGAGACAGGCCGGCTCGCCCAGAAGCGCAACCGTGCGACCCTCGATGGCTTCCAGCAGGGCCATGAGCGGCGTCGCGATCGGGCGGCCGATCGCGCCCTCCAGGACCAGGATGGCGAACGGCGGCAGCCCGTGCAGCCCGGCTCGCGCGCGTTGCTCCGAGGCCATAACCTCGCGTCGCTCCTTGACCCCGAGTCCGTTCACGACGATCCCACTGACGCCGACGGCGCGAGCCCGGGTCAACGCTTCGGCATCGACATGAGAGCCCACCACGAGCACCGCGCCGGCGCTGTCGACGTCGATTTCGGCAGTCCGGACGTGTCCATCGCGGGCGGCCAGGATCCGGAGCCGACCGCTGCTTGGACCACCGAGGACATCTGCTCCGAGCAGGCCGCGTGCCGCGGTTGAAAGGGTCAGTCCGGCGCCGGGTCGGAAATCCCGGACGATCCCGGCCACCGGTGCCGCAAGGGGCTCGGCCAGATCCCCCACCGCGATCCGCCAGCGCCCCCTGCTCCTGAACAGGAGCTCACCCGCTTCGGTCCGCTGACGGGTCCCGAGTCGGCCCGGGCTCTTGGTCCACCAGCCGCCCGGCACGGCGGCCGCGCCGGCTGGTCCGCCGACGACCTCCGTTCGGAGGTCTCGCCTCCGTTCGGCCAGCGCAGCCCCACGGACAACGGATTCACCGGGAGCGGCGAGCTCGCGCTCACCCGGACGCAGCGAAAACCACGCCTCGACATCAGGGGTGGACAGCGGGCGCAGGCGCACCAGGCCGAGCCCGTCGTGCACCGCAGGATCGCTCATCGGTCGTCTCTCGGCCATGCCAGCGTGCCCCAGTCAGCCAGGCGCGACCGACGGCGGTCGCGCCGCTCCGGCAGGCGCAGGGGAACATCGCGAAGGTCGAGAATCAGGCCGGCACTCCCGCCCGTCACCGGAACCGCAACCCGACGCGTTCTCTTTCCAAACCTGACGACATCCGAAAACTCGATCCGCGCCTCGGCGGGAAGGCCCGGGGCGAGTCCGAGAAAGGCCAGTTCGCCGGCCGCCAGATCCCGTTCGATGACCGTGCCGTCGACGTCCAGCGTCAGGCGGCCGGCCGCTCTCGGGCGGCCCCTCCGCGTGGCGATGTCGGCGCTCGTGCCGCCGGCGATCACGACGCTGCCGAGTGGTACGAGCGCGTCCCGGATGACGTCGGCGAGCAGCGCTCGTCGCTCGCCCGCATCCGCGATCGTGCCGATCGGGCCGAGCAACCGGGCGTGGTCCCAGGCGATCTGGGTGACGCCGATCCGTCGAATCGTGTCGGCAAACGCCAGGGCGATGGCCGTCGCCGGTGCTGTGGCGAAGGCCCCGCCGGCGATCACGGTCAGGTCGGCCGGCGGCCTGGCAGTCAACTCCGGCGTCAGGGCGGCGATCCGGGCCAGCGCAGCGGAAGCCGCCGCGAGTCGAAGTCGCGCACCATCGCCGGTCATGTCCACCCACGGCCGTCGGCGGAGTTCCCGCAGACGATCGCCCATCCGGTGGCGGTCGAGGCTACCGGTGGTCCAGGCAAGCACGGCGTCCACGGTAGCGTCGTCGGGGTCGGCTGGCACCAGGGCGCCCTCGGCCGTCACGATCCCCTCGCTGACGGGCCCGCTACCCGCGGCGCCGGTCTGCGCAACAAACCTGGCACCTCCATCGAACCCGACCTCGAGGATCTCTACCCGAAGATCCAGCAGATCGGCCAGCGTCTCTGCCACGACGCGCAGCGCGCGACGGCCGTCGGCAGGGTCGGCGAGCCGCTCATCCAGGGTCTGACGCAGGGTGTCGCCGGTGCCGCGCCGCGCCGATGCGGCCGGGACCTGGGTGATCCGCTCGGGATCCCCGGGTGCGTCCTGTCCGAGCGCCTCGAGCCACGACCTGCGCGTGCGGAGCGGACCGCCCAGCAAGAGCTGGACGTCGGGTCGCCGGCGGGCGACGGCCCCCGCCAGCGCCGCGAGATCGTCGAGCGCCGGCCGCTCGTCGGGACCCGGCGGATCCCCGACACCGATCAGGACGGTGCCAACGTCGCGGGCCAGCACAAGCTCAGTCATCTCGCGCGGGTCGTGGGTCTCCGTGGACGCAGCGATGACCCGCCAGCCCGTCCGGCGAGCCTCGGCGGACAGGTGGCCGACTGTTCGCCGCGTTGCGCCCAGCACGACGAGCGTGCTCGGGGCGGGACTTCGCGCGGCCAGCCTGGGCACCTCGTCGAGCGCGGTTTCCTGCAGCTCAGCCAGCGCGGCCAACGCCGAGTCGGCCAGGCGCGCTCGGCTGGCAAGCGTCGAGAGCAGGTCGGACTCCGCCGTCCCCGCCGGTCCGGCCTGCGTGCCGAGAAGTCGCCAGCGGCCTGTCAGGCGCGCCAGCAAGCTCACAGAGGTGGTCGCTCCACCTGCGTCAATGATGGCGAGTGTCTGGGGTGCCCGCGTCACCTGGTCATGCTAGCGGGTGATCAACCGGAAGAGCCGGCCGCGCTGCCTCAAGCGTCCCAGGTGATCTCGTCGTCCAGCTCCTCGAGGCGCTCGATCAGCTGCTCGATCCCATCATCATCCGCAAGCAGCGCGCTCGCGCCGGCCATCTCGCCGCCGAACAGGCTTCGCAGCACGGGGTCGAAGAAGAGCATCGCGTTTGCCCCAAGCGGCCGGTACGGTCGACTCGCATGCAGGAAGTGGACGGCCGAGATCGTCAAGCCCCTGAGCTGGATCTCGCGCGCGACCTGCTCGACCAGCTCGTCACGCTGGTCATCGGGCAGTTCGCCGGGCACCACTGCGTTCACCCGGCCACGCCGGAATCGCCGCCGCCGGGCGCAACCGCGTAGGTGCCCGTCCCATCCATCGCCCGTGCGAACGCCTGAAAGGCCGCCGCACCGCGGAGTGCGAGGATCACGTGTTCGATGCCATCGCTCTCGGAGAGCTCCTCGCGGAGCGTCCGCACCGTGATCTCGGCCGCGTCGTCCAATGGAAATCCGCCGATCCCGGTCCCGAGGGCAGGAAACGCAACGCTGGCCGCGCCGATGTCGCGCGCGCGAGCCATGGCGCTCCGAACCGCGGATTCGATCGCGGGGGCCGACGTCCGTCGATTGTGGTCAAGCGACACGGCGTGGATCACCGCCCGCGCCGCCAGCGTCCCGGCGCCTGTGACGATCGCGGAGCCGACCGCGACGGGCCCCTGGCGGACCGCGGCAAACTCGATCGCGTCGCCGCCAGCCCGCTTCAAGGCACCGCCGACGCCCGTCGACATCCAGAGGGAGGGGCCGGCCGGGTTCACAATCGCATCCACCTCGAGGACGCAGATGTCCCCGTTCCACAGTTCCAGACGACTCATCCGTCCCCTCCGGAGACGAGCGTTCGGACGATCACAGGTCCGGAGGCGGCATGGTACACCCGCGGCAGCCGGTGGGCCATGTTCGTGACGACCTCCCACGAATTCGTGGTGCGTGCTCGCGCCACTTCCGCGACGGTGATTTCGGCATTACCCTGCGGCCCGATGAGCACAAACTCGTCATCAATGGTGACCGGCTCGCCCGGCACCGCCGTGACGTCGGCCATGACCGCGTCCATCGCCACGTTGCCGACCAGCGGAACTCGAATGCCGCGGACCAGGGCCTCGGCTCGATTCGAGAGCGCCCGCGACCAGCCGTCCCCGTAGCCGATCGGCAGCGTCGCGATCCGGGCGACGCCGGCCGTCCTGAATGTGGGCCCGTAGCTCACCCCGGCGCCTGCCGGCAGCGTGGCCACCCGGACCGCTCGGGCGTGCAACGACAGCGCCGGACGGAGACCGGCCGCAATCGGACGCAGGGCGTCGCGGGATAGCTCGTCGGGCACCAGCCCGTAGATGCTCAGGCCCGGTCGGACGCCTTGATAGGAGGCCACGTCGTCTGCCACGAGGGATCCACTCGCCCGCACGTGACGACGAGGCAGGCGGACCCCGGCGGCCGACAGATCGGCACAAGCGGCGTCGAATGCTGCCAGCTGGGCCCGGGTGATCGCCGCATCCTCGGGCGCCTGAAGATGGGTCCATAGTCCCTCGAGCCGGGTGTTGCGGCCGGCACTGATCGTCCGCGCAGCGGCACGCAGCGCCATCCCTCTGAACCCGCCCCGGCCGAGGCCCGTTTCAACCTCCAGATGCACGCGGAGGCGGCGGCGTCCCGGTTCTGCGATGAGGGCCGCGATCGTGGCGTCAAGAAGGATCGGATCGCCCGCGGTCACGGCGATGCCGCGCCGGGCCGCTTCGCGTCCCCAGCTCGGTGGAATCGGATAGAGCACCAGGAGCGGAAGGCGGATCCCGGCCTTCTGGAGGGCCAGCGCCTCATCGATCGCGGCGACGCACAGCCCGTCGGCACCCGCTTCCGCGAGGGCACGGGCGACCGGCGCGGCTCCGTGTCCGTAGGCATCGGCCTTGACCACGGGGTAGACGGGAACACCGCGACCGGCCAGCGTTCGGATCAACGCGAGATTGCCCTGGATCGCGGCCAGGTCGATGGCCAGCCAGGCCGTGCGCGGCAGGGTGCCGGCTGCCGGATCTGCCCGGGAGGACCTCTCCGCTGCCGGGTGAACGGTGCGCTCATCCACCGCTGTCACGACGTCGGCGCGGCCGGCGTTCGAGCCGCGAAACCGAGGCGGGATCCGCTTCGCTCGCGCTCGGCGATCGCCGTCAGCCGCTTCCGGACCACCGGGATGACATCGCACAGGTCCGACGCCAGCAGCCCGGCGTCCCCGAGGCGGTCGCGGACCAGGTCGCCGGCCAGGCCGTGCAGGTACACGCCGGTCCGGGCGGCCGCAGCGGTGCTCATCCCCTGGGCGAGCAGGGAACCGATGATCCCGGCGAGCACGTCGCCGGTCCCGCCCGTAGCGAGGGCCGGGTTCTCGAAGGGTGCGACCCAGACGGTACCGTCCGGATCTGCGATGACCGTCCGCGCTCCCTTCAGGACGACCACCTGACCCCAGTCGGCGGCCGCCGCGCCAGCGACCCGGGCACGATCCGCGTCGTTCGCGACGATGTCGCCGTCGTCGGCGGGATCGATGCCGGCACCCGAGCGCAGGCGGGCGAACTCACCGGGATGCGGCGTAAGGATGGCCGGGCGCGTCGCGCTCGACCACCAGCCTCTGAGGGTGGCCATCGATCGGAGGGCCTCGGCGTCGAGGACGATCGGTGCGGATCCGCCTTCGCCCGCAGATCCAAGGAGCCGACGGACGAGCTCCATCGTGGCGAGACCCGGCCGGAGCCCCGGTCCGAGGACGATCGCGTCATGTTCGTGGTCGAGGATGCGCGCGAGTGCCGGCTCTGGATCCACCTCCTCGACGTCGTCCTCCGGCAGGGCGAGGGTCGTCGCCTCGACGACCTTCCCGGCGAACAGCGGCTGCAATGACTCGGGGACAGCCAGCGTGACCAGCCCGGCCCCTGCCCGGCCGGCGGCGCGGCAGACGAGCAGGGCGGCGCCCGCGTAGTCCAGGGACCCGGCGATCACGAGGAGCTTTCCGAACGTGCCCTTGTGGCCCCGGACCGGCCGGTCCGGCAGGAGGGCCGAGATCTGGCGATCATCCAGCAGGGTCGGGCCGCCGGAAGGACTGCCGGGGCCAACGCCGTCTTCGATCCCGCTTCCGGCAGCGGAGGCCTGGGCGCGGAATCCGAGTTGTCGGTCAGCCACCCGCGGGGTCCTCGATCGTCGATTCGTGGAGGGCGCGCAGGCGGTCCATGCGGGCCAGAATCTGACGCTCGCGGGCGTCAAGCCGCTCCTCGATGTCGGGCGGGAAGACGTAGCGCCCGCCGGACTGGCGGACCCCGAACGCGATGGCGATCGCGTAGTCGGACTCGTGGGAGATCGAGACCGCGATCCGCCCCATGCCGAGCTGCTCGGCGCGGCGCTCCGCACGCCCGTGGAGACGAACCGCGGGCTGGCCGGTCGGCAGACGGTCAATCTCGATGTCTCGCCAGCCGATGCCGCGGACTCCGAGGCCGAGGACCTTGCTGACCGCCTCCTTGGCGGCCCAACGACCGGCGAACGTCTCCGGCCGATCCCGAACGTAGCGCTGCTCGGCGGGGGTGAGCACCCGATTGCTGAAGCGTGCGCCGAAGCGCGCCAGCGACTGCCGGATCCGCTCGACCTTGATGATGTCGACCCCGAGCTCGGTCGTGCCCGCCGGCACCGCCCCGGCGGTGCCCGCCGGCACCGCCCCGGCAGGGATTCCGCCGCCCGCGGAGCCCGTCGTCGCCTCGATGTCGGCCATCGACCGACCTACTCGACCGTGACGGACTTCGCCAGGTTCCGGGGCTGGTCGACGTCCGTGCCGCGGGCGATGGCCATGTGGTACGCGAACAGCTGCAGCGGGATGATCGCCAGCACGGCGCTCACGGCCTCGTGAGTGGCCGGAACCCAGCACACGGCGTCGGCGTATCGCTCGATCTGGGGATCTCCTTCCGTCGCCACGGCCAGGACGCGGGCGTCGCGAGCGCGGCCCTCCATCACATTGCTGATCAGCTTGTCGTAGGTGGACGATTGCGTCGCTATGGCTACCAGCGGGCATTCGGCATCGAGCAGGGAGATCGGCCCGTGCTTGAGCTCGCCGGCCGGGTAGCCTTCCGCGTGGACGTAGCTGATTTCCTTGAGCTTCAGGGCACCCTCGAGGGCGGCCGGATAGGTTGAGCCACGACCGACGAACATGAACCCGCGCGAATTCACATAGCGCCGCGCCAGATCCTTCGCCTGCGGCGCATTCAGATCGAGTGTTCGCTGCGCCGCCTCCGGGAGCGCTCGAAGCGCCGTGGCAAGTTCAGTTTCGGCGTCCTCGGACATCGTGCCTCGCAGGCGCCCGATGGCTGCGGCGAGCACCACGAGGGTCGTGACCTGGGTGACGAACGTCTTCGAAGCAGCCACGGCGATTTCCGGGCCGGCCTGCAGGAACATGACCGCGGCGGCTTCCCGGGTGATCGCCGAACCAACGGTATTCGTCACGGCGATGATCGGACAGCCACGCTCGCGGGCGAACCTCGTCGGGGCGATCGTGTCGGCCGTTTCGCCCGACTGGGTCACCGCAATGACCAGGGTCCGTTGATCGAGGGGCGGTGGGCTGTAGCGAAATTCGGAACCGACCGTGACGCGAGCCGGCAACCCCGTCCAGGCCTCCAGCGCGGCCGCGCCGACGAGAGCGGCATAGGAGGCCGTGCCGCAGGCGACGAGTTCGATCCGGGTGATCTCGCTGAGGAGCGGCAGGAGTGGCTCGATCTCGGGGACGTGGACGCGGTTGTCCAGCCCGACGCGACCCGCCAGCGCCTGGCGCAGGGCCGTCGGCTGTTCGTGGATCTCCTTGAGCATGAAGTGCTCGTAGCCACCCTTCTCGGCGACTTCCGGCGACCAGTCGATCCGCACTTCGGGGCGATCGCGTGGATTCCCGTGGACGTCGGTGACGATGACGCCGGTCGGCCGAACGTCGGCCACATCACCCTCTTCGAGGAAGACGATGCGGTTGGTGTGCGCGAGGATCGCCGCCACGTCGCTGGCGATGAATGATTCCTCGCCGTTCAGCCCGACGACCAGCGGCACATCCTGGCGAGCGCCCACGAGGCGGCCGGCTTCATCGCGGTGCATGACAACGATCGCGTATGCCCCGATCAGCACGCGCAGTGCCGCTCGAACGGCATCGGCCAGATCGCCCTGGTAGGCCTCCTCGATGAGATGCGCGATTGCCTCCGTGTCGGTCTCGGAATCAAGCGTGTGACCACGAGCCTCGAGGCCATCGCGAAGCTCGCGGAAGTTCTCGATGATCCCGTTGTGAATCACGGTGATCTTGCCGGTGCAATCGACATGGGGATGGGCGTTCAGGTCATTCGGGCGCCCGTGCGTCGCCCAGCGCGTGTGGGCCAGGCCCATCGCCGCGTGCGGCGTGCGGTCGGCGATCGCGGTCGTCAGGTTGGCAAGCTTGCCGGCCCGTTTCTCGACGAAAAGGGCGCCTTCCTCGTCGACCAGGGCGATGCCGGCCGAGTCATAGCCGCGATACTCCAGGCGGCGCAGGCCCTCGAGGAGAATCGGTCCGGCCTCGCGAGGCCCGGTGTAACCGACGATGCCACACATCCGTTCAAGTCCCCTGTCTGGTCGCGCCGGCACTGCCGAGCGCTGACTGGCTCGCTGGGATGGGCACCGCGGTCAGTGTAGTCGCTCGGCCGCGACGGCCGCCAACGCGTCGGCGAGCTCCTCGACCATCGCCGCATCCGGACCCTCGACCATGACCCGGAGCGCGGATTCAGTTCCCGACGGCCGGATGAGGATCCGGCCGGCGCTACCGAGACGCTGGTGCGCCGCGACGATCGCGCGCTGGATGGCGGGATCCCCTTCCCATTGGTCCTTGTGACGCACGTGGACGGCGCGCTGTTGCTGGGGCAGGAGTTCGATGCTGCCCGCCAGCTCGGCCAGGGAGCGACCGGTCCCGATCATGACTCGGAGCACCTCGAGGGCCGTGACGATGCCGTCGCCCGAAGTCGTGTGTTCGGCGACGATGACATGACCGCTCTTTTCCCCGCCGAGACCGGCGCCCGATACCTGCATGCCCTCAAGGATGTACTTGTCGCCAACGGGAGTCCGGATGACGATGCCACCGGCCTCCTCGATGGCCCGCTGGAGGCCGCCGTTCGAGAGAACCGATACGACCAGGGTATTCCCGGCGAGCGCACCCCGCCCGAGGCGATCGAGGGCCAGAATGCCGAGGACCTGATCCCCGTCGACCACTCGCCCGTGAGCATCGACGGCGATCAGCCGATCTGCGTCACCGTCGAGCGCGAACCCGACATCGGCCCTTCGTTCGGCCACCAATCGAGCCAGGCCGGCCGGATCGGTCGCCCCGCAACCCCGATTGATGTTCGTGCCATCCGGGGTCGCGTTGATCACCTCGACCGACGCGCCCGTCGCGCTGAGGATCGCCGGCGCGAACGGGCCGCCGGACCCGTTGGCCGCGTCGAGCACGATGCGGATGCCGGTCGCGTTGACCGTGGTCGAGAGCTCCATCCGGGCCTCGGTGTACCGCGCGACGCGATCACGGGCATCGACCGTGACCCCGAGTTCGTCGTTACCCACGCCTCCCAGTTCCTCGGTCCGCCAGATCAACTGCTCGAGTTCGTCCTCAACCGGATCGTCCAGTTTGAGCCCCCGTCCGTCGAGCACCTTGAGCCCGTTGTCGGCTGCCGGGTTGTGAGAGGCAGAGACCATGATTCCCGCTGCGAAACCGCCGTCAACGGCCAGAAACGCCAGGGCCGGGGTCGGAACGACACCGACCTGATGCACGCTGGTGCCGAGACTTGTCGCGCCGGCCGTGATCGCGGCGACGAACAGGTCACCGGAGCGCCGCGTGTCCTGGCCCACCACGATCGAACCCCCGCGGCCGGCCAGACGATGCGCCGTCGCGCGACCGAGCGCGTAGGCGGTCGTCGGCTTGAGCTCGACGTTCGCGACGCCGCGGATCCCGTCGGTGCCGAAGAGTCGTGGCACGATTCCGTGGTCCTCCTGGTCGCGGCTACGATGAGCGAGGGAAGCGACGCCCAACGACGTCGCGGCTGCGGCGCACGTCGATCAGGGCGCTGCGCTGGGGGCGGTCCCCGAAAGGTCGATGGTCACCGTGATCGGATTGGGACTCGCCCCGATCAGGGTCAGGCCGGTGATGAGATTCGCGGTCGCAGACACGCCGTGCGACCCGACGTCCAGACCCGACACGTCGAGGGTCAGGACGAAGGTTGAACCCGACAGGCGGTCCAGGTCTGCCACCGAGCCTCCGATCGTGACGAGAACCCGGTCGGTTGATAGCAGGTAGGTGCGATCCGCCCGGGCCCCCGCCAGAACCAGGCCCGCATCGAACGTCCTTGTCGCCGTCACCGGTCTGAGGGTCACGGTGACGCGGACCGTCGTCAGCGTGGGGGCCTGCACGCCATCGGGCAGCTGGAGGGCCGCGTCGAGCGCTACGGTCGACGACGCGCCGGTGATCGCGATCGGCACCG
>CAZOJS010000018.1:0-6719 GCA_964580175.1 uncultured Anaerolinea sp.
AGTACTGCACGGCGACCACCATCTGGACGAACACGTTGTCCTCCGTCTTGGTCTCGATCTTGACGTCCAGTTGCTGGACCCGCAGGTTGACGCGCCCGGCCACCCGGTCGATGAAGGGGACCTTGCAGTTGAGGCCCGGCCCGGCCTCCCGCACGAATTTCCCGAACCGTTGGACGACGGCGGTCGTGCGCTGCTGCACCATAAAGAATGTGGACACCAGAGCCGCAATCACCGCGATTGCCGCGATCACCGCGATTCCCAGAACCACGGCGTTGACGGGGTCGTTGAACATGGTCAGATTCTCCTTGAAAGAAAAGGCAGGCCAGTCAGCGAAATACCAACAGGGCCTAACTCTTTGGAACTCAGGTTCATCATGCGTTCTCCCGTTCTTTCGCCGGTGCGCGAGAACGGGGTTTTCACGGTCAGCACAGGCCAAGTGGCCGCACACGATAACTTGGCAGCACCTCCCTCTTACGCATTTTGTGTGCCGGTCTCGTGCACGAGGATGACGCGATCTGCCAACTTGCGAGGAAATGCCTGAGAATTGCGAGATTTGGCGGCCTTCCTTCGATTGTCACAAGGGCGACTGGTTCGGGAGGCAGCCAGGCGAATGCTTGCAGTGTCGGCCGTGCGGGGAAACCAGCCAGAATTGAACAAAACGCCGCCGTCAGTCGGCGGACTCGTCGTCCCCCAGTAGCAGGCGTTCCGCGTTGATGCCCAGCGCCTTCATTTTCGAGCGCAGAGTGGAGCGGTTGATACCCAGAATCCGCGCCGTCTGGGTGAGCCGGTTCCCGGTGTGCTGAAGGACCTGGGTGATCAGGTGTCGGTCGATCAGGCCTTGCACTTCCGCGAAGAGGCCCTTCGACCCGGCGCGCAGCCGCTCTTGAATGTACTGATCCAGTTCGAGCAAGGTCACGGGCGGACACGGGGCGGACGCCGTTGGGGTTTTGGTTTCGCCACGAATGGCGGCGGGCAGGAAGTCGGGGGCAAGCACCGGGCCGGTGGCGTGGAGCAGGGCCTGTTTGAGCACACTTTGCAGCTCCCGCAAGTTGCCTGGCCAGGGGTAGCACCGCAACAACTCCAGGGCCTCGGGAGTGATCTGCTGCACGTTCTTGCCGAGTTCTGAATTGAAGCGTCTCAGGAAGTGCTCCACCAAGAGCGTTAGATCCTCGCCTCGCTCCCGCAGGGGGGGCAGCTTGATGGTGTAGACGTTCAGGCGGTAAAAGAGGTCGCTGCGGAACTTCTCTGCGGCAATCAATTGCTCCAGGTCTCGGTTCGTGGCGGCGATGGCGCGTACACTGGTCTTGATGGTTTCGTTGCCGCCCACCCGCTCGAACTGACCGTCCTGCAACACGCGCAGCATCTTGGTTTGGGTCAACGGCGTCATGTCGCCGATCTCGTCGAGGAACAGCGTGCCACCGTTGCATTGCTCGAATTTGCCGATCCGCTTGCGGTCGGCCCCGGTGAAGGCGCCTTTCTCGTGGCCGAACAACTCGCTCTCCAGCAGGGTTTCGGGAATGGCCGCGCAGTTGATGGTCAGGAACGGCGCGGTGACCCGACGGCTGTTGTGGTAGATGGCCCGGGCCACCAGTTCCTTGCCGGTGCCGCTCTCCCCCAGAATAAGCACGGCCACGTCCTGCGCGGCCACCCGGCCGATGGCCTTGTACACGTCCTGCATGGCCGGCGAGCGGCCGACGAGGAGATCGGGACTCACCCCCGTCGGCCCGGTTTCCGCGATCACAGCCGGGACGCGCATGAGGCGACTGATCTCAAAAGTACGGTCGATAAGCTTACGCAGGTCGGCCAACTCCAGGGGCTTCAACAGGTATTCGTAGGCCCCCAGGCGCATGGCCTCGATGGCCGTGTCGGCCGTGCCGTGTCCCGTGATGAAGATGACGGGAATGCGGGCGTCGACATCGTGGATGCGGCCGAACGTCTCCAGGCCAGACTGGTCGGGTAAGTGGATGTCCAGGACGACAACGTCCGGGCGCTCTTGGATCACCTTCTCCAGTCCTTCCGCCGCGGTCGAGGCTGTCACCAGGGTCGTTTCCGGGGCGTGAAAAGCCCGGCGAAAGAAATGCAGGATCGCGGGCTCGTCGTCAATGACTAGGAGTGTCGGCATGGCGAGTCCTCAAAGTGGCTTTCCCTGGTCGCAACCACGAATGCGGCCCCAGTCACGCGGGAGGAGCTATCGGTAGCCGGAGCAAAAAGCACGCCCCGCCGCCCGGCTGGTTCGCGGCGGATAGGATGCCCCCGTGGTCCTCGGCGATGCGCCGTGAGACGGCCAGGCCCAGACCCAGACCGGTCTCCTTGCTGCTGACGAAGGGATCGAAGATCCTTGGCAACAAGGCCTCGGGAATCCCCGAACCGGTATCGCGTACCTGAAGTTCGATCCAACCCTGCCGCGGGGGGCTCAGGACAACTTCCACGATCCCGCCTTCCTGCATCACGTCCAGCGCGTTCAAGATCAGGTTGAGGAGCATCTGTTGAATCTGATCGGGATCAATCTCCACTTCCACAGGCGCCTCCGGCGGGTCGAGCTTCAACGTCACCTGCTGCCTGGCGCCGCGACCTCCGACGAGCGAGAAGACCCGCTCGACCAGCGGCGCCAGGCCCTGGCGCCGGCGCTGGAGCTTGGGCGGGCGCGCGAAGTCGAGGAAGGTCTGTAAGGTCCGCTCCATGCGGCGGATCTCCTGCTCGATGATCCCCAGGTCCTCCGAAGTCGCGGCGGCGGTGCCGCGGGTGGTCGCCTCCTCCCGATTCACCTGCACCAGGCCCTTGATGGAGGTGAGCGGGTTGCGCAGCTCGTGGGCCACGCCTGCGGCAATCTGGCCGAGCATGGCCAGCTGGTCCGCCCGCATCAGGTCACGCTCGCGCTGCTCCTGCTCGTGCCGCTTGCGCTCAATGACAAGGGAGAGCACGTTGGCGACTGCCTGGAGGAAATTGATGTCGTCTTGCGTGAACTTCCTGGGTCGGATCGTGTGCACGCCAAGCACGCCGTACGGCTGTCCCCGCCCGTAGATCAGGACGCACAGGCCGCTGGTGATCCCGTGGTCCCGCAAGAGCGACGGTCCACGAAAGCGCGGGTCAGTGCGCAGGTCCTCGATGATGACCGGCTTGAGCGCCAAAAGTACGTAGTGGGCCGGGGAGCCTGGCTGGTTGTGCATCGTGGCCCGGCCGATGAGCCCCGGCTTCCAGCCGATGCCCGCCTTCAACACCAGGGAATGGCCGTCCGGGGTAAGTTCCAGCACCTTGGAAATCTCCGCTTCCAGGGTTCGAGCGACCACGTCGGCGGCTTCATCCATCAGCATGTACGGGTCGATGCTGCTCAGGGCTCGGCAGCTCAGCTCTGCCACGGCGGCTTGCTGTCGGACCCGCGCCCGGAGCTGCTCGTTGGCACGTTTCCGATCGCTGACGTCGCGGATGATGCTCGTGACCAGCAGCTCATCCGCGGTCTTTAGGGGGCTGAGGCTGATCTCCACGGGAACCTCGCTTCCGTCCTTGCGCCGGCCAGTGAGGTCGAGGCCGGCGCCCATGGGCCGGGCCCGTGACTGGGTGAAATAGCCTGCGCGGTCGGCGGCGTGTTTCTCCCGGAAGCGTTCCGGAACCAGGATTTCCACCGGCTGACCGAGCAGTTCGTCCCGCTGGTAGCCAAAGATCTTCTCGACTTGGCCATTGACCAGCACGATCGCGCCGGCGGCGTTGACCGTGACCACGGCATCCGGCGTCGCCTCCAGCAGCCCGGCCAGGAGGGCTTCGTCGATGCGGAGCCTCGCGGCGCCGCGAACGGGCTCACTATCGCCGGATTCCACCACGGGTGTTTCAGGTTGTGACATGCACATAGTGTACCGATTATGCCGAAGAGGATCGAGCTGACGGCGAGGCCTCGCCAGTTATTCGGAGGGAATCGGACCGTCCCGGCATCAACAATGCGTAATGGACACCCACTGGAATAGAACTGCGTCGCTCGTTTACAAGAGGTGGCCCTTGCCGGCCCCATCAAAACCGCTTCCCTCCGCACAGGCAGAGGGGATCATCCAGCTGGTCGATTCGGTCAACAGGGAGCTGCGTGTCCTGGTTGCGGGTGCCGCCGCGCCCTTCGACGTGCCGGCGAATTGCCCCACTCTGCTTCATGGGGAACGTGTAAAATTCCGGCTCTTGCAGCCTGGAGACTACGTCCGGCTGACGTTCGTCAACCGCCGCGGCAGATCAGTCGCACGCAAAATCGAAGTTTGGATCAAACACACTTCTTAGTCGTAGCAAGACACATCCCCAGGTCGTCACAACATATTCCGCGCCGCTTCCCTTGAACACTTCTTCGTCAAGTTTGGCGGATTTTGCAGCGGCGCTTCACCCGGCGCTCGGTATCACGGTGCCAAAATCGGTCGGGTTGTCCCTCTCCACTCGGCATCTGGGCCAGCGCCGTGAGGGTCCGTGGTCAACATCGCGACTGCTCCCAACTCATCGGCACACGAAATGCCTTGTAGAGGGTCGCCGAATGAGTTTACCGGGCCCTCCTTCAAGAATCGAGGCAAACCATGCAGTCGAAATCGTCGGTCCTGACCGGACCGAGTCTTCGGCCTTGGAAAGCGGCGTTTCCTGAGTTCCGTCCGGCAGAAGAATGGTCTGGTAGACCGCAATCGACGGGAGGCTGGATCATGAAGCGCGTACCCTCCTTCAACGGTCCTCCCCCGGCCCCGGAGAAGCCGACCGACAGGCAAACATTGCCCAAACCGAATGAGGAATGGGACCGGCTGTCGCCGTGCTGGCCGCACGTGCGCCGGTTGACCGGGGCGTACTTTTGGGTCGCTCTGGCGATCCTTGTCAGCCTCGGGATCGTAGCGGGCTGCTGCACCTGGCATTGCATCGAGCCCACGACCGTCGCCGGGAAGCTCCTGGTCTGGATAGGAATCCTCGTTTTCTGGGGAGCGTTGGCTTCGCACCCGTTGTTCAGGCGGCACCGCTCGGGCGCGTGAAACTCGCCGCGGGAGGCCCAAGGTTGGATTGCAGGGGGGGATTGCGCTCAACAAAACAGACGAGGAGTTCCCGTGCGGCAACTTTCGATCGACCATCTGACTGCGTTGCCAATGCCACAGAAAAGCCTGCCTTCATGTCGCTTGGAGAGCAGTTTGACAAGGGAAAATGCAGTCAGGCAAGACTGACGGAGGAGTGCATGATGCTGGACCTGCCATTCTGGTGGTGACTGGCGCCCTTCGGGGCCTTCCTGGCTTTGGTCTTCGCCTTCCTGTTCTACCGTCAACTCCTGGCGGGAGTGATCGTTCAATACGCACCGCTGGTCGGCGCTGTGTTGGGGCTGGACAAATAGGAAGAGATGTCCCGAAAGTATCCCTGTTGGAGGAGGTGGTGCGATGCAAGATCGAGACTTCCGTCCCCGCAAGATTCTGGTCGCCACCGACTACTCGGAGTACGCGGCCGCCGCGCTTCGGCGCGCGTTCAACCTGGCCGAGAAAATGGGGGCCGAGTTGACCGTACTTCACGTGCGGGAGGAGGATTCCCTCGGCGAGTGGATCCGCGCGGTGGGCAGGCAGGGGGATCATCCCACCCCGGTCGGGTCTGAGCCGTGGGACGGCCGGCGGGAGGCGGAACAACGCTTGAGCGAGTGGCTCGCTCTGCATGGTCCCGCCGACAGCAACGTGCCCAGCGCGATCCGCGTGGGAGTACCGTTCGTCGAGATCATCCGGACAGTCCTGGAGGAGAAGCATGACCTGGTTGTGGCTGGTACGCGGGGATTGTCCGCGGTCAAACGATTCTTTGTTGGGAGCACCGCCGAACGGCTGGTGCGCAAGTGCCCCTGCCCGGTGTGGATCGTGAAGCCGTCGCCGGAAGAGCCGCTCCGCTCCATCCTGGTGCCGGTGGACCTCAGCCAGACGAGCGGCAAGGCGCTCCGCCTGGCGGCCACACTTGCGGGGAAATACTCCTGTTCGTTGACGGCGCTGTACGTTTTCAATTTCCCCAAGGAAAACGCGCCCGAGTTACTGCCCAACGACGGTGCCGGATTGGACTTCTCCAAACGCCGGCGCGCCGCCCGGCAGGCGGCTGCCAAGCAACTCGGTCACTTCGTGACTCACCATGTGGCGGGCGCCACAGAGGTACGTGAAACCCTGGGCATTGGACTGCCATGGCAGGTCATTACCAGTGCAGCCCGGCGAATGAACGCAGACGTGATCGTCATGGGCAGCGTAGGCCGCACGGAGCTTGCCGGATTCTTCATCGGCAGCACCGCGGAAAAGGTCCTGCGCCTGTGCGATCGTTCGATTCTGACCGTGAAGCCCGACGGCTTCGTATCTCCCGTGACCCCTGCACCGTGACCTGGGCCAGCGACGGAGGAGCCGTTCCGTCAAATCAAGAACTGTGTAACACCAAGGTAAGGAGATGAGATCATGAGAAACCTTCAATCGATTCTGCTGGCCACCAGCTTTCGCCCCGCCAGCCTGGAGGCGACGCGCGGGGCCGTCCAGATGGCGTCGGCCTTCGATTCGCGTGTGACGCTCCTCCACGCGGTCGAGCCGCTGCCGGGCTGGCCCTCGGAACTCCACAAGGTACAGAAGGAAGAGCCGCTTCGGGATCTTGCTGCGGACCTGGTCAAGCAAAACGTGAACGTGGCCGAGTCGTCCGTCGTTGTCGGCCCTCCCGCTGACACCATCCTGCGCAAGGCACAGGACATCGACGCCGACGTAATCCTGATGGGGGCTGGAGAG
>CAZOJS010000019.1:0-14031 GCA_964580175.1 uncultured Anaerolinea sp.
CGCCTGGCTCATCGGGCACCTGCCGCCGGCCGTTCCGCGGGTCATCCTGGCCCGGGGAGCCCAGCTGTCCTACCTCCTGTGGCCGACGAAGCGGCGCTGGTCCAATGCGAACTTCGGCCACGTGCTCGGGCTCCCGCCCGAGCACCCGAGCGTGCGCCGGACAGCCCTCGCGGCGTACGCCCTCTACGGGCGCTACGTGGTCGAGCTCGCCCGCCTGCCGGCGCTCGCCCGCGCGCACGCCGACGAACTCGTCACCGACGTCGATCTCGACCACGTCCACGAAATCTGGAAGGCGTCGCCGGGCGGCCTGATCTTCAGCCTCGGCCACATCGGCAACGCGGAGGCCGTGGCCGCGGGGGTCGCGTCGCGGGGCTGGCCGATCAACGTCGTCGCGGACGATTCGTCCTATCCGGGGCTGTTCGAGGAGTTCAGCCGCACCCGCGAGCAGTGGGGCGTCCACATCATCCCGTGGCGCAACCTGCGCGAGCTATACAGGGTCCTGAAGCGCCGCGAGATGGTCGCCCTGCTCATCGACTGGGGATACCGGGAGGACGGAATCCCCGTCCGGATGTTCGATGCCTGGACGACCCTGCCGGCCGGCCCAGCCACGCTTGCGGCCAAGACTCGATCCCAGATCCTGCCCGTCACCATCAACCGAAACCCGGACGGCCGGACGTTCTCGATCGGGCTCGGCGAACTCATCGAGGTGGCGTCCACGGATCCGGCGGAGCTCCAGCGGGCGACGCAGCTGATGGCCGACGCGTTCGCGGCCGGCGTCGCCCTGGCCCCGGAGGAGTGGTACTCGTTCAAGCCCGTCTGGCCGGCGGATCCTGCCGAATCCGCGGCGCTCGAGGCGCGTGCCCAGGAGATGCGGGGCATCGGGACCGACGACGGGGCCCCGGACGAGTCCCCCAGCGGCAGCCAGGCCGGCGCGAGCGACTCCCCGGCGGCGGCATCGGTCGAGCCCACCTCCTGGCGGCGCGTCGCTGCGCGCGTCATCCCCGGACTTGCGAAGCTCCTGGTGATCCTCCCGGAGGGGCCCGTGAATGCCCTGGGCGGGGTGGTCGGCGCATGTTGGTACCGGCTCGCTCCGGAACGGGCCGCCCGCGCCCGACGGAACCTGCGCCGGGTCGCCGAGCACCTTCAGTCGCGCGGCCTCGGCGGCAGCATCATCCGGGCTGCGGCGACAGACGATCGCGCCCTGGAGCGCCTCGTTCGGTCGGCCTTCGGCCATGCGGTCCGCTACTACCTCGACATGGCCCGCCTGCCCGGCCGGAGCAGCGAGGATCTGGAGCGCCGGCTGGTCGTCGAGACACCCGACGCCGTCGCAGACGCCTTCGGAACGCCCGGGCCGATGGTCTTCGTGTCGATGCATTTCGGGGCCGTCGAGTACCCGGCCCTGTTCGCCGTCGCGCGGACCGGGCGCAATGTGACGGCACCGATGGAGACGCTCGCGGACCCCGCCCTGCAGGCCTGGATCGAACGCACCCGCAGCTCGGTGGGAGTCGACATCGTTGGCCTGCGCGACGCGCGCCGGGCACTGACCCAGGCGCTCGATGAGGGTGGGGTCGTGGGCATGGTGGCCGACCGCAATGTCGCCGGCGGCACCATCGACGTCCCCTTCTTCGGCGCCCCGGCGCCGCTTCCGATGGGGCCCGGGCTGCTCGCCCTGGAACGCGGCCTGCCGATCTGGGTGGCGGCCGTGCGGCGCGCTCATGGCGGGAGCTACCGCGGTCAGCTTCGACGGGTCGACATTCCGGCCGGCGGGCAGCGGCGAGCGCGCCTGAGGGCCGCCATGACCGGGGTTGCCCAGGCGATGGAGGAATCGATCGCCGAGGCGCCCGAGCAATGGTGGTCGGTCTTCTCGCCCATCTGGCCGGACCTGGATCCCGAGGCTCGGGCCGGCACGGGACGCCTGGAATCACGCGGCGACCCATGACCGAGCGCCTCGGTCGTGCCGACCTCCACATCCACACCCTCGCCTCGGACGGGACGGCGGGCGTGCTGGACATCCTCGAGCATGTTCAGCGGACGACGGAGCTCGATGTGATCGCGATCACCGACCATGAGCGGATCGATGCCGCCCGGGCCGGCCAGACCGTCGCCCGGGATCGTGGCTATCGGTTCGAGGTGGTCATCGGCGAGGAGATCACGACGCTCGGCGGACACCTGCTGGCGCTGTGGATCGAGGAGACCGTCAAGCCGCTCAAGTCCCTGCGGAGCACGATCGCCGCCATTCACGATCAGGGTGGCATCGCGATCCCCGCCCATCCGCTCGTGCCATACCCTTTGTGCGCCCAGGGTTTTGTCCTTCGGCGCCTGCTTGCCGACGAGCCGCGCTTCCGGCCCGACGGCCTGGAAACGTTCAACCCAACGACGCTCGGGCGGCCCTGGCACGAGCGCGTCGTCCGCTTCGCCGACGAGTTCGGCCTTGCCAAGATCGGCAATTCCGACGCCCATGCGCTGGAGGCGATCGGCGCCGGCTACACGACGTTCCCGGGACGAACCGGGGAGGACCTCCGGGCTGCGATCGCGGCGCGGACCACGCATCAACACGGATCGTTCCACGACGCGTCGACGCAACTGGGCACGTTCCAGGCGCAGCTGCGCAAGTACGGTCGTGACGCGCGAGCGAACCTTGGAGGACGGATCCGGCGGGACGGGTCGCGCCGCGACCTCGGCTATCCCGCCATGGACGAGCGAGCGTCGCGGGAGATCGATTCGTGAAGATCGGACTCGTCACGCCCTATGTCTACCCGCTTCCCGGCGGCGTCAACCAGCATGTCCGCTACCTGTACGAGAACCTCCGCCTGCGCGGGCACGATGTCCGGATCATCACCAGCTCGCACGGTCTCCAGCGGGCGTCCGAGGGCGATGTGATCCGGATCGGGAAAGGCTTCTCGATGCCGGCCAACGGGTCCATGGGCACCATCACGCTGTCGCCCCGTTACCTGTCCCAGGTGCGCGAGGTCCTCGAGCGCGAGCAGTTCGACCTGCTCCACTTTCACGAGCCCTTCGTGCCGTTCCTGTCACCGATCGTGCTGCGCCTGTCCAAGAGCGTGAACGTCGCGACGTTCCACGCCTACGGCGGCTTCTCGGCTGCCTACGAATTCGGCTCCAAGACGATGGGCTCGTACGCCGACCGCCTGCACGGACGGATCGCCGTGTCCGCCGCGGCCAGGCACTTCATCGATCGCTTCTTTCCGGGGGACTACAAGGTCATCCCGAATGGCGTGGACATCGCCCGATTTCAGCGTGCCGTGCCGATTGCGCGCTGGCGGGACGAGACCCGCAACATCCTCTTCGTCGGCCGGTTCGAATCGCGCAAGGGTCTCCTCGACCTCCTTCGGGCCTACCGAATCCTGCGCAAGAAGGGGTGCCCCTGCCGCCTCCTGGTGGTCGGGGGCGGTCCGCAGGAGCGCGAGGCGCGTCGGTATGTCATGACCCGGCGGATGGGCGGGGTGGAGTTTCTGGGGCGCGTGTCGGACGACGAGCGCGACGCCCTGTTTCGGACCGCCGACATCTACGTCTCGCCGGCAACCGGCCGCGAGTCGTTCGGGATCGTGCTGCTCGAAGCGATGGCCGCGGAGGCCGCCATTGTGTGCAGTGACATCCACGGCTACAAGGGCGTCGTCCGGCGCGATCGCGACGCGCTGCTGGTGCCGCCCCGCGACCCGAAGGCGCTCGCCGGCGCGATCGGCCGCCTCGTAGCAGACGACGCGTTGCGCGCACGGATGACCGCCTCGGGCATCGAACGAGCCAACGAGTTCAGCTGGGAGCGCGTGACCGGCAAGGTCGAGGACTACTACGGGTTCGTGATCCGCCGTCTCGCCGCACAGGGCGCGCTGCCGACCGGCTTCCGAGCCGAGGTGCCGATGGCTCCGCGAGGCCCGAGTAGCGGGGCGAGCCGACCGACCGAGACGCCACGGCTCGACTAAGGTCGAGGACGGTCAAGTCCAAAACGGTTTGCGGCGGCGGCAGAGCGGCGTCCAGTATTGACACCCGGAATTGACACGCTGACAATGCACGCACATGACCACCCGAGCCAAACGTACCTACAACCTGTCGGAGACCACCGTGCAACGCGTTCGCGAGCTCGCCGGGCAGTACGGCGCATTCCGAACCCAGGATCGAGTCGTCGACGCCGCGGTTGAGCGCCTGTACGTGGAGCTGCGAACGAAGGCCGAGGAAGCACAATGGGCGGCGGCTGCGGCCGATCCGGAGTTCCAGGCGGAGGCCGCAGCGATCGCCGCGGCGTACGGCGACCGGGATAGCTGGCCCGCCTGAGAAGGCCATGAAGGCTCGAGCCGTCGGCGCATGACGCCCTCAGTGCAGCGCTGGTCGATCGTCATCATCGACTTCGATCCCGCCGTCGGGCACGAGCAGCAAGGCATCAGGCGCGCCCTCGTCGTCTCATACGGAGCATTCCATCGATCGCGGATGGCGACGGTCTGCCCCATGACCTCGCGCGCGCCGAAGTATCCGGGCGAGGTCGCCATCCCGGCCGGCACCGCCGGGCAGACCTTCGATGCCCTGATTCTCGCGCACCAGGTCCGGACGATCGACCTGCGGCGGGTCACCGCCTTCGAGATCGGCGGTGCGGCACAGGTCCTGGGGGATCCCGTCATCAGGCGCGCGGTCCGGTCCGCGCTCGCCCATCATCTCGGGCTCGATCTCCCGGCGTCGCTCGACGGTGCCGCCTGACGGCTCATCGGCCCAGCCCTCGAGGCGGCAGCCCGGTGGTCCGCTAGCCGGTTCCCCCGGGATCTTGGCTGAGGGCGTCGCCGGAGTTGGTCTCGGCCTCCATTTCGGCGCGCGCCACCCGCCAGACCCAGGCCGCGTACCCGACGATCCCCACGACGCCGAAGATCGACGCCAGCAGAATCGCCGGCTCGAGACCGATGAGGCTTGCGCCGGGGCCGCTTCGGTCGACCGTGCTCACTGGGAACTGGAACGGATGAACATAGGTCGGCAGCAGGCCCTGATAGGAGTTGGACAGCGCCTGGGGAAGCGGCAGGGCGGCAATGTTCGGATACCACAGGACGAACCAGCCGGTCATCGCGGCCACCAGCCCGGCGACGAATCGCCGCGCGTCTCGGGCGGTCAGGACGAACGCCGCGAGCGGCAGGAGCGCGATCGTGACCATCAACGCAATCGGCTCAACCGGAACGCGGGTCCAGGTGATCAGCGGGGTGTCGTCGAAGAAGGCCGAGGCGACGACGAAGCCGAGACTGATCCCGACGGCCGCCAGCCCGGCATTCCGAAGCCGGGTCCGGAGCGAATCGCCGTCCTCGTCCTCGTCTGCCAGCGACAGCAGCAGTCGAATCAGCAGCAAGACGCCGACGCCGACCACGAGCGCAATCGCGGCCGCCCGACCGCTCAGCAGGAAGTCGGGGATCAAGGTCGGACAGGCCTGCGACCCGGGATTGACAGACTCGACGCCCACGAGCGCGCAGAGCGGCCGGTGGAACAGCCACAGGGTCGTCGGAGCGAGCACGGCGGCGGCTCCGGCAAGACGGACAAGCAGCCAGGTTCGGCGCGAGGCACCGTGCCACAACTCGGACAGGAAGTAGGCGAGCGCCAGAAACACGAACGGCAGGCTCGTGTAGTAGTGGTATTGGAAGGCCGCCCGGTCGATCCGGGACCAGGCCAGCCACTGGAAGGCGAACCCGATCGCGACGAGCGCCAGTCCGGGGCTCCGCCGAACGAACGCCTGCCAGGCCGCGAAGGCCATGGCCGGGATGCCCATCCACCACGCCACGAGGTTGCCGGCGTCATAGATCGCGGCCGCGGTGCCGCCGGCAAACCCCTCCTGATAGAACCAGACCGGCTTGATATCGAAGGGCCAGGCCCACCAGGGGGATGACGCCGCGTGCGCCGAGCTCAGGTTGTTGTGGTAGCGGTACATCTGCTGGGTCAGGTCCGAGAGCGACTGGCCCTCGTGGCCGGGAGGCCAGGACGCCACGATCTGGTGATTCTCGACGAAGGCCCACGGTAGGTACGACGCGACGTACAGGCCCAGCGGGATGGCAACCAGGCAGACGAGCACCCAGAGCATCGGCAGGCCGAATCCGGCGCCCGGACGCAGCCAGCCTGCCGGGGCGGGGCCGGGCGGGGAGAGGAGACGCGCGGGGTCGTCGTCGGCGGGCGCCGCGGCACGCGGGCCGAAGCCCCACCGGCCAACCAGGGTGACCATCGAGTAGGCGACACCGCTCAGCACGACGAGCGCAAATGCCACTTCCTGGGGCGTGACCGCGATCGGCCCGAGGACGATCCGCTCGTTTGCGGCACCGAAAGCGATCGCCGAACCCCACACGACCAGGCCGGCGGCCGCGGGTCCCCAGACCAGCAGTCGCTCCTCGTCGTCGGACCAGGCGATTGGATGCAGCACGTTGGCGGTCGCGGCTACCAGGGTCAGCGCAATCATCAGCGCGATGAACAGGAAGTTGCCGCCGCTCTGGTCGGGCGGCACGGACAGGGCGACATAGCCGAGCGCCGTGGAGGCGAGCACGAGCCCTCCGATCAGGAGCAGGCGACCGAGTGCGCTCCGCGACAGCACGAGCATCCCCAGAGCGCCGATCGCGTAGACGGCGACCCACTTCGACGCGAGCGCGAATCCGAGCGCCACTCCGATCAGCGGCATGACCAGGGTGAATGCCAGCCAGTGCCTCCGTGATCCGCCGGATCTCCAGATCGCGGCGAACAGGACGTAGGCCGCCACGATCCCCAGGCCGACGTACGCGTCATTCATCCCGATCCGGCTCTGGGCGAAGAGCATCCCGTCAACGCTGATCAGGAAGCCGAGAAAGACCGCGATCTCGCGGCGCCGGAACAGGATCCTGGCAAGGAGGTACAGGAGCACGGCCATCGCCACGCCGGCCAGCACTCCCGGCAATCGCCACGCGTAGGCGTGCTGGCCGACATCGACGGAGGCGCTGCTGCCGCCCGTCGCGAAGGCAAGGATCTGCTGGCGGTCGGACGACGGGTAGCGCTGGTTCTCGTCCAGGACCAGCGCGCCGGGCGTGAACGGGAGGGCCGCGTCGGCGTAGACCGCGTTGGAGTGCGGCTCGATCACGTAGATCGTCGGCTCTCCGGTGGTGGGCCGATTGCCGAGGACGTGGACCATCTGGGTCGCCAGGTCGTAGCCCACCCAGCCCGCGCCCGTGCCGGGGAGGCGGACGGTAGTCTCGAGCACAGGAGTCCCGGCGGTCCCGGGCGCGAGGATCGTGGCCACGCGCGGCCCGTCGTCGGCCTGGAATGCGACGTACAGCCGATCCTTGTCGAGCTCGGTAGTCAGCGCGAGACCGAACGCCGGCCCGTCCAGCGGCACGGTCGTCGGAATCGTCGCCGTCGCAAGGTCGAGGATCGCGACGCTGCCGCCTGCCGTCGCCAGGGCGACCGAGCCGAGGCCGGCCCCGCCAATCGCCACGACCGGGCCTACATCCGTCCGGCCGACCTCGGACCCCGACGCCGCGTCCATGACCACCGCGGCCTGCCGGGTCCCCCCTGGGGAGCCGTCTCCGGCCGACAGCACCGCCACCAATGTGCCACCGTCCGGCGTCACGTGGAGGAATTCGAGCGACCCGTCCAGCCTTCCGAACGGTTGCGGGCCGGCCGGGGCAGCAGCCGGAGCCACGGTGCCTCGGCGCGCGTCGTCCACGCCCGTCGTGTCGAGCACCAGGAGGTCGCCCGCCACGGTCCCGACAAAGATCCGATGGGTCGCCCTGTCCAGGGCGAGCACGTGCGCGCCCGGGATCGAGACGTCAAACAGCTGTGCCCGAGTGGACAGGTCGTAGGCACGCACGGATGTGCCGGTCGCGATCCACAGGCGATCGCCGGAGATCCGCGACATCGTCGCCGCGTCGTCCCAGCGAGGCTCGATGGTCGCGGCCGCGACCGGGATGCCGAGGTCGCTGGTCGCCGTCGTCCGATCGTCGCCCCAGGCCACGATCCCGCCGGCCATGGCGTACTTCGCGAGGTGTGGGTGGGTCCACTCGTAGATGTCGTGGGAGAGGCCGTAGCGCCACGCCTGCAGGAACTCGACCGCGGTCCGCGGGTGATAGACCTCGTCGAAGTGCATCTGGTAGGGCTCGCCGAGGCGCCAGACGCGGACCGTCAGGAGCGTCACGGCCAGGACGGCCATCATCCAGATATCGAGGCGATCCACGCGCCCGCCACCCTCGCCGTGCAATCCACGGCTGCGGTCCAGCCGGATCGGGCGCTCGTTCAAGCGGTGGCGCAACCAGCCGATGTAGCCGAGCTCGCCCGCAGTGGGTCGCTCGTCCCACGACGAACGGACGATGCCGGCAGCCGGCGGGGGCGGCGCCTCCAACGCGCTCGCCGAGGGGGGCGGCGCGCGCGGGGCGACGTCATCCTCGACCGCCCGGCTCGGCGCGAGCGTGGCCGCCATGGACATCGGTTCGATGCCGGGCGGCGATTCGTCCAGCGCGAGGTCATCGCCATCGTGATCGTCGAGGTCGGCGGGATCGGGAGCATCGAACTCGACCGCGAGGCGGCGGCTCGCGGCGGCTCGCAACTCGGTCAACGCGAACAGCAGCACGAGTGCCTGGATGGACGCCGCGACGGCCACGACCGGGAACGATCCGAGCGCGCGGCCGGTCCCCAGCCAGTCGTCCACGCCTGGATTGTTCGGGTACAGCGTGATCAGGACGAAGTACATGTTGGCCAGCGTTGCGAGCCCGGACAGGACGTAGGCGATCCTCCAGCGCCACGAGACCGCCGCGAGGATCGCCCCGAGCGCGACCAGCGGGAACAGGTAGCGCTCGTGAACCCGGGTCGGGACGACAAAGAAGGCGATCGCGAGAACGGCCAGCCCGACGAGCATCGTCCGCCGATCCGGGCGTCTGGCGACAAGCACGGTCGTGACCAGGAAGACGGCGAGCACGAGTGCTGAACCAACCAGGACCGCCGGGAGTGCGCCGATCGAGAAGGCGCGGCCGCAGGCGGGCGTGATCATGTCGCACACCCACGCCGAGTTGGTCGCGATGCCGCTGCCGTCGAAGGTCACCAGCGCCCACGGGTTCCACGCGTTGACCGACAGGTACGGGTACCCGCCCGCGGTCTTGAAGATCTGCTCAACGAGGCCGGGAAAGGACAGCCCGAACGGCCAGGCCAACGCGAGCGCCGTCGCAAGGCCGGCCACGCCCGTTGAGACGATCCGCACCCAGCCGCGTGTTCGCACCTCCCACGCCGTCGTCGAGCGCCGGATCGCCGGCGCTGCCTCTGTCCCGAACCCGCCGTCCGGCCAGAGGGCCCGCCGGATCGTCACAGCGGCCACGATCGGAATCAGGATGCCCAGCTGCGGCTTGATCAGCGCGCCGATCACCGTCAGCACGGCCGCGCGTTCCGGACGATCGCGCCACAGCTCGCGAAGGCCGAGGAGGAGGAACACGACGCCGAATGAATCGACCTGGCCCCAGACGACGCTGTCGAACCAGGTGATCGGGTTGACCACAACGATCAGGGCCGCCACTCGCGCAGAGCGCCGGTTGCCGCCGAGCTCCACGGTCATGGACCAGACGAGATAGGCGAGGCCGAGGTCCGCCAGGATCGGCGGAACCTTGATCAGATCACCGACGCCACCAAGCGTCTGACCCAGCGTCCCGACGAGCCACAGGACGTACAGGTACCCGGGCGTGTAATCGTGGAAGAAGTCCCGGCCGTAGAAGCCGTGAAGTCCCTCGCTGGCGAGATTCGACGCCCAGTACTGGAAGGCGCCGATGTCGTTCGCGTACCCGGAACCGGGCAGGAGGTATGCGATGATGACGCGGAAGGCGAGCCCCAGCGCGAGGAGGATGAGGATGCTACCGACGCCGTCCCGCGTCCCGGCATGCATCGCGCTCTCGCCCCGGACGGGCTCACCCGCCATGGGGCCAGTCAACCGGATCGGCCTCCTGCTCGAGCGATGAGGTGGGTCGCAGCGTAGCACAGGGTCCCGCCCGGTCCGGGACGGACCGATCCGATCCGCACTGGCTCGACCTCCTTCCGTCCGCGCTCATCGGCGTCGCGCTCGTCGCCATCGCCCTGGCGGCCTATTGGCTCCCCGGGTCCGTCCGCTACTACAACCACTTCGTCTGGCAGGCACTCGCATTTCTCGACGGACGGGCCGCGATCACCTGGCCCGTGGCCGGCAACGACTACTTCCAGGACGTTCTGCCGCTCCGTGACGCGGCGGGCAATCTGACGGGGTTCGGGCTCCTGCCGTTTCCACCGCTGCCGGCCATTGTGCTGATGCCGTTCGTTGCGATCTTCGGGCTGGCCACCGATCAGCGGGCCGTATCCGTGATCATCGGTGCGCTTGACGTGGGGCTGTGCTGGTGGGCCCTGGGCCGCCTCCCGGTCGGTCGTCCCGTGCGGCTGGCGACGACGATCTTCTTCGGGTTCGGGACCGTGGTCTGGTACGCGGCGGGGCTCGGGACCACCTGGTTCTTTGCCCACGCCGTGGCCCTTGCGCCGGCGCTCCTGGCGGTGGGTCTGGCGCTCGGAGGCGACCGCTCGTTCGACGCTGATGGGGATGCCGATGGGGATGCCGTGGGGGATCCCACCGCGATCCCGGATGAGCCACCAGGAGGAACGCTGATGCGTTCCGGGGCAGCCCTCCTCCGGGAGGCGCTGATCGAGGGCCGGGCCGCGCTCCGCGCTCCGCTCGAGTTCATCGATCGACGCCAGTTCGTGGCCGGAATCCTGTTCGGGCTGGCCTGCACGGCGCGGCTCACGATCGTATTCGGAGCCCCCTTCTTCATGCTCGTCGGGAGCGGGGGCACGTTGCTTCGACGGTCCGTGTCGGCCGGCCTCGGGGCGCTGATCCCGGTCGGCCTGCTCGTCGGCTACAACCTGGTCACGACCGGCGAGCCCATTCACCCCGGCTATGAATACCTGTACCAGCTGGAGGCGGCCGGCTATGGGGCGCTCGGCTACAACCCGGCCTGGAGCCTCGAAGATGTCCGGTACCTCCCGCAGAACCTCCGGGTCATGCTCCTGTCTGCACCGGCCATCCTCCCCGACCGCATTCCGAGCGGGCTCGGGCCCGGGGCCTTGCTGTGCACCGAACCCGCGGCCGTTCGCGGCCTCTTTGACCTGGCCTGCCCGATCGCCCTCCCGCGCGACATCGGGATGAGCATCCTGCTCACCAGCCCGGCCTACCTCCTGGCGATCCCGGCGCTGCGACGGGCACGCGGGTCCCGACTGCTGTCCGGATCGATCCTCGCCGTCCTCGCCATCGCGGTCGTCAACCTGATGCACTTCAGCCAGGGCTGGGTCCAGTTCGGCTACCGCTTCAGCAGCGATTTCGTCGTCTTCGCGCTCCCCCTCGTCGCCATCGGGATGGCCCGGCGGGGAGGGGTCGGTCTGCTCGTTGCGTGGCTTGTCGGGCTATCCGTGGCGATCAACTTCTGGGGCGTGACCTGGGGCAACCTCCTCGGATGGTGACGCAGCCCCGCTCGGAGGGATCACGCCCCGCATTCGCAGGAACGGCGGCCGGCGTCGTTGCGCCACTCCTGGTGGGCATGCTGGTCGTCCTGATTGTCTGGCCGGGGCTCATGCCCGGCGTCGGCTACTGGGACACCGGCGAGTTCCAGACGATCCTTCCGGTCATGGGCACAGCCCATCCCACCGGGTACCCGACGTACGTCCTGCTCGGCTTCGTCGCGAATCTGCTGCTGACGCCGATCGGGGAGCCGGCCTTTCGGATGAATGTGCTGTCGCTGTTGTGCGTGGCGACGGCCGCCGGCGTCACGATGCGCCTGGTCGGGCAGCTCACCGGGATCGGAGCGATTGCCGCCGCTGCGGGGCTCGGCGTAGCGCTGGCGCCGGCGACGTGGCGGCTCGCGACACATGCCGACCCACACACCCTCCATCTGGCCCTCCTGGCGATCCTGCTCGCGCTGCTGGTCCGTTGGGAGATCGGGCGCAGGAACGCCGAGGCTCGGGCCGATCGGTGGCTCGCCGCGGCGGCCGTGGCCTATGGACTGTCGGTCGGAAATCACTCGCTGACCCTGTTGCTCGCGGTGCCCGTCGGGCTGTACGTGTTGAGCGTGCACCCGGGGATCGTGCGTCGGCCACGGCTCATGGCCCTGTGCGCCGCGCTCGTGGTGGGGACCATCGTGGCCGTCTACCTGGAGCTGCCCCTGCGGGCCGGGGTCTTTCGTGCCCCGCTCGTCTATGGCAGGCCGGACACCTGGGACGGCTTCTGGTACATCGCCCTGGCGGAACAGTTCCGCGGGTCGCTCCACGATCCGCTCGGGGAGCTGCCGCGCAAGCTCGGCGAGCTCACCGCGTTGACCGTCGCGCAGTTCGGCCTGCTCGCGGCGCTCATCCCGATTGGCTTCCTCGCGACTGCGGTCCGCCACTGGCGGTACGCCCTGCTCACCGGGTCGGCAGCGTTGATCACCGTCATCTTCAACGCCTCGTATGCCAATGCGGACATCAGCCGCTACTACCTCGGTCCGCTGTTGATGGCCTGGACCTGGCTCGGGGTCCTCGGGGCAACGGTCGCGCAGCGGCTCGGCTGGTCCGTGGTCGGCGAGACCGCCAGCGAGGACTGGCCGGGCGACACGGATGGGGGCGGACCGACGACGAGCCGGGAGGCGCGGCGCGGAGCACCACTCGTCGCGCTCATGCGTGGCCCGATGATCGCGGGTGCGCTTGCCGCCGCGCTCCTGATCCCGACCGCGGTCGATCTCGCCGTCCGTGCGGAGCAGGCCGATCTCAGCCACGATACGTCCGCCCGACAGTGGGTGGACGCGGTCCTGGGGCACGTCGAGCCCGACGCGGTCGTGGTGAGCTGGTGGAGCACTTCCACCGTCCTCTGGTATGCGCAATACGTTGATCACCTGCGCCCGGACATCACGGTCGTGGACGATCGGACTCGACTCGATCTGGACTATGGAGAGGCCACGGACGTGATCGCCAGGTTCCTCGACGAGCGTCCGGTGTACGTCATTCGCGCCAACGACCACGACCTCGAGCTCGTGCGCGAACGGTACGACCTGGAGCTGCTCGACCTGCCGCCCGTCCCCGACGTCTATCGGGTCATAGGCCCGCGGGGGTCGGGCGGATGAGCGAGGCCGTTCGAGTCGCCGCGCTGTCTTACTTCTTTCCGGCCCACAACGAGGAGGCGAACCTGCGCGGCCTCGTTGAGGAAGCGCTGGCCGTCCTGCCGGATCTCGCGGAGACGTTCGAGGTCGTCATCGTTGACGACGGGTCGCGCGACGCCACACCCACGATCGCCGACGAACTGGTCGCTGCGGACTCCCGTGTTCGCGTGGTCCACCACCCGCGCAATCGCGGCTATGGGGCGGCTCTGCGGTCGGGGTTCGGAGCGGCCCGCCACGATCTCATCGCCTTCACCGATGGGGACCGCCAGTTCGAGGTCGCCGATCTCGCCCGACTGACGGCGCGCATCAGGGAGGGCGGCGCGGATGCCGTGGTCGGTTACCGGATCAAACGCGCCGATCCGTTGATCCGGACCCTGTATGCGCGGGCCTATCGACTCTCAAATCGCATCTTCTTCGGGCTCAGGACGACGGACGTGGATTGCGCCTGCAAGCTCTTCAGGCGCGCGGCGCTCGAGGGCATCGGCGTCGAATCGGAGGGTGCTTTCTTCTCCGCCGAGCTTCTGATCAAGTTGAGCGCCTCGGGACGACGGGTTGCCGAGGTGGGGGTTCCTCACTACCCGAGGGCGGCCGGATCTCCGACGGGTGCGAAGCCGCGGGTCGTGCTCCGGGCGATGCGCGACTTCTGGCTGCTTCGACTCAGGATGTGGATCGACAGGGATCGCGCGCTTGGGCGCGGTGCGCCCATCCTGGCCCACGACTGACCGGCAATGAGCAGGGAGCGGTCCGGGGTCAGCCGGGCGCTGCCTCGCTGCCGGGCGTTGCCTCGCTGCTGGCTTTCGCCTCGTACAGCTGCCGCGCGCCGCTTATTCCCTTGAGCGCCCGGGGGCCTCGATCCAGGAATTCGACGCCGGCGCCACTGGCCAGCTCTCGCGAGGTCGATGAAACAAGGACTTCG
>CAZOJS010000020.1:0-4451 GCA_964580175.1 uncultured Anaerolinea sp.
GTACGGCATTGCGACATATGCCCGTCGTGGCGAGAATCGCGACAGCTACTACCGGCACCTCAACGCGGTCGCCGACACCCTTCCCCAGCTGACTATGGACGACGGCTGCGACCTCGTGTCGCTGATCCACCAGGAGCGCCCGGACCAGGTGAAGGATGTTCTGGCCGGCACCGAGGAGACGACCACCGGCGTGATCCGGCTCCGGGCAATGGCGGCGGACGGTGCCCTCGGGTATCCCGTGATCGCGGTCAACGAGGCACTCACCAAGCACCTCTTTGACAATCGCTACGGGACCGGACAGTCCACGGTGGACGGCATCATCCGGGCCACGAATCTGCTGATCGCGGGACGCAACGTCGTCGTGGCCGGGTACGGCTGGGTCGGGCGCGGCATCGCAGCGCGCATGGACGGCCATGGTGCCCATGTCGCAATCGTGGAGATTGACCCGGTTCGCGCGCTGGAGGCGCTGATGGACGGGTTCCAGGTCATGACCGCAGGCCAGGCAGCAGGCTGGGGCGATCTCTTCGTGACCGCCACCGGCAACGTCAATGTCTTCCGGCGCGAGCATTTCGAGGCGATGAAGGACGGCGCCGTGCTGGCCAATTCCGGACACTTCGACGCCGAGCTGGATCTGGCCGCGCTGCGCGCCATGGCCGAAGGGCACGTCCGCGAAGTGCGCAACAACGTGCAGGAGTTCGACCTCGGCGGGAAGCGGGTCCACCTCGTGGCGGAGGGTCGGCTGGTCAATCTCGGGGCGGCCGAGGGCCATCCGGCGGCGGTCATGGACATGAGCTTCGCGAACCAGGCGCTGGCCGCTGAGTATGCCGCGAAGCACCACGCGGACCTGTCCGCGCAGGTCTACGTCGTCCCCGAGGCGATCGATGCCGAGGTGGCACGACTCAAGCTCGCGGCCATGGGGATCACCCTGGACGCAATGACGTCCGAGCAGGCGGCCTACGTCGCCTCGTGGCGTCAGGGAACCTAGCAACTCGGGAGGCTCGCCGACCATCATGGACCGCACTATCGCTCCGTACGGGAGCTGGCAGTCGCCGTTCCCGATCGAACGCATGACCGATGGAGTCGTCTTCATCAGCGAGGTTCGCGCTGTGGGCGATGTGCGCTGGTGGCTCGAGGGTCGGCCCGATGAGGGCGGGCGTCAGGTGCTCGTCCGTCGTGATCCGGACGGCAGCATCGTCCGGATGACGCCCGAGGGCTTCAACGCTCGCACGCGTGTCCACGAATATGGCGGCGCCGCGACCCTGGTCTCGGGCGAGCTGGTCGTAGTCTCGGATTTCAGCACCGGACGGCTCCACCGGGTGACCGCTCCCGGCGAGCTGGCGGCGCTGACGCCCGATCGCGCTTGGCGATTCGCCGACCTCGAGCACGACGTCGCCCGCGGCCGGTTGTATGCCGTGCGCGAGGATCACGAGCCGGATGCCGTGGCCACCCACGGCGAGTGGGTGAACGATCTCGTCGCGATCGATGTCGTGACCGGCGATGTTGAAGCCATCGCCGCCGGGGCGGACTTCTATGCCGCACCGCGCCTTTCGCCCGACGGGCGGACGCTCGTCTGGCTGGAGTGGCGACATCCGAACATGCCCTGGGACGGCACGGAACTGAAGCTGGCGGCGGTCGGCGAGGGCGGTAACCTCGGCCCGGCGACCACGATCGCCGGGGGCCCGACCGAGTGGGTCAGCCAGCCGCGCTGGTCACCGCAGGGCGTCCTTCACTTCGTCGCCGAGCCGGACGGCTGGATGAATCTCCACCGTTTCCACGGGGGCGTGGTCGAGCCGATCGCGACGATGACCGCGGAGTTCGCCTTCCCCGACTGGGTCTTCGGCGGATCCGAATACGGGTTCCTGCCTGAGGGCGGCATCCTCGCGGTGGGCCGCAGCGGCGGACGCGATCGTCTTTACCGGATCGATCACCCTGAGACATGGACCATCCTGGACCTCCCGTACACCGAGATCGGCTCCGTCTCGATCGACGGTGACGTCGCGGCAATTCGGGCGGTCTCGACGCACGAGCCGGCCGTAGTCGCCGACCTGTCCCTGTCGACTGGGGCGATCACGATCCTGCGCCGGGCGACGCCGTTCATCCCGGACTCCGCGGACGTCTCGGTCCCGCGCCACGTCGAGTTTCCCTCGACCGACGGCCGGACCGCCTTCGCCAACTACTACCCGCCGCACAACGCCAGCTTCCGCGCGCCGGATGGGGAACTGCCTCCGCTCATCGTGACCTCACACGGCGGCCCGACCGCGCCGCCCCTCAGCGGCTGGGCCACGAGCATGCAGCTCTTCACCAGTCGCGGCTACGCCGTGCTCGACGTCGACTATGGAGGGAGCACCGGCTACGGGCGCGACTATCGAAAGTCGCTCGAGGGAACGTGGGGGATCGTCGATGTGGACGACTGCGTCGCCGGTGCCGAGTGGCTGGTCGGACAGGGCCTCGCGGACCCGGCCCGCCTCGCAATCCGGGGCGGCTCGGCGAGCGGATTCACGACGCTCGCTGCCCTGGCCTTTCGACGAACCTTCTCCGCCGGCACCACCTATTTCGGGATCGGTGATTTGCGTGCGTTCGTGAACGACACTCACAAGTTCGAGTCCCGTTACCTGGAGGGCCTGGTGGGTCCCTGGCCTGCCATGGAGCAGCGCTACCTCGACCGCTCACCATCGCTCCATGCCGACCAGATCGTCGCGCCCGTCCTGGTGCAGCAGGGCGCAGAGGACCGGATCGTGCCCCCCTCCGAGGCGGAACGGATCGTGGACGCCTTGTGGGAGCGACACGTCCCCCACGCCTACCTGCTGTTTCCCGGGGAGGACCACGGATTTCGAAGTCGCGAGGCGATCATCCGCTCGTTCGGCGCCGAGTTGTCCTTCTACGGGCAGGTGTTCGGCTTCAACCCGGCCGACGACATCGAGCCGCTCGAGATCAAGTTTCTGGACGAGTTCCGGGCTGCCCGGCCCTGACCCGTCAGGCCTGCAGCAGGTCGCGCATGGCCGACAGGCCCCGGTGAACTTCCTCGAACGACGTTGACAGCGGCGACAGACCGATGCGGACGCTATCCGGGGCACGGAAATCCGGAAGGACACCGCGGGCGATCAGGCCTCTGGTCACCTGCCGCGCGTCGGGATGGCGGATGGAGATGTGGTTTCCGCGTCGCGTCGGGTCCCGCGGCGAGCCGAGCGTCCAGCCCAGCGGCGTGAGCCACGCATCCAGCAGCTCCACCGCGTACTCAGTGAGCGCGATGCCCTTGGTACGGATGGGCGCGATCCCGGCCTCGGCCGACAGCGCGATCCCGGCCTCGGCAGCGGCGAGTCCCAGCATCCCCGGAGTGCCAACGAGCCAGCCCGCGATGCCCGGGCTTCGTTGGAAACGTGGACCCATCTCGAACTGCTCGGCCTGGGCGAACCAACCCTGGATCGGCGGATGGAGCTTCCCCTGGAGCTCGCGCCGGACGTACAGGTAGGCGGGCGCGCCGGGACCGCCGTTCAGGTACTTGTAGGTGCAGCCAACCGCGAGATCGACACCGTACTCCGCCAGTTGTACCGGCAGCGCACCGGCGCTGTGTGACAGGTCCCACAGGACCATTGCGCCGGCGTCGCGGGCACGCGCGGTGATCGACGGCAGGTCCGCGATCGCGGCCGAGCGGTAGTCGACGTGCGACAGGACGATCAGGGCAAGGTCGGCGTCGAGAACCCGTTCGACATCGGCCAGCGAGACGCCCTCGATCTCGTCGCCGGCCAGCCACCGAACCTCCAGTCCCCGGTCCGCGGCAAGGCCCTCGACAACGTATCGACCGGTCGGAAATTCGTCGGTGGCCACCGCGATTGCCCGGCGGTCCGGCCGTGCGTCGAGGGCCGCCACGGCGAGCCGGAACAGGTTGACCGTCGTTGAATCGGTGATCGCGACCTCGCCGACGCGGGCGCCGAGAACGCGCGTTCCGAGCAGGTCGCCGACGCGGGTCGGTGCGCCCAGCCAGCGGTCCCAGCCCCGGATCAGGTCTCCGGGCCATTCGTGCTCGGCCACCTGACGGACGGCATCGATTGCGGCCAGCGGCGGCCGCCCGAGCGAGTTGCCGTCGAAGTAGACGAGCGTCGGATCCGGTATCGCGAACCGCGCGCGAAACGGGGCGAGTGAATCCGCCGCGTCCAGAGCCCGCGCGCGTTCGAGACTGGTCAGGTCCATCGCCGCAGTCTATCGGCGGTGCGTTTCGCCGGCCCGGCTTCAGCCCCGGCTGCCGCCCCGACCAGCTTCGGGCCCGGCTTCCGCTCCGGCTGGCACCCCGACCGGCCTCCGCCCGAACCTGCCACTTACTCTTCCGAGGAGTGTTGGGCGCGCGGCCCCGACCAACCCATTGGCCGGCCCTGCGATCTGCGGTCCGAATCGTGCTCGACACGACAGGATTCCGTCATCGTCGGGATGCCTGGCCCCCTCCCACGGCCTGCTCT
>CAZOJS010000021.1:0-9069 GCA_964580175.1 uncultured Anaerolinea sp.
CTCGACGCGGTTGTGGACGAAGAACACCTGTCCCTGCCGCGCCAGCTCGCTGCGGATGGCGCGTCCGATCACCTGCTGATCGAACTTCACGACGTTGGTTTGAATCGCGAGCCGGTCTTTGGGTGGCGTCTCGATCACCGACATGTCGCGGATGCCTACCAGCGACATGTTCAGCGTGCGCGGAATCGGCGTCGCCGTCATCGTCAGGACGTCGACTTTCTTGCGCATCTGCTTGATGCGCTCCTTGTGCGCGACGCCGAAGCGCTGCTCCTCGTCGACGACGAGGAGGCCCAGGTCGCGGAACTGCACGTCCTTCGAGAGCAGGCGATGGGTGCCGACGATGATCTCGACCTTGCCGGCGGCGAGGTCGTCGAGGGTGACCTTCTGCTCGGCCTTCGAACGGAAGCGGCTGAGCATGTCGATGCGCACCGGGAAGGCGGCAAAACGATCCTTGAGCGTCTTGACATGCTGAAACGCGAGGATGGTCGTCGGGGCGAGAAACGCGACCTGTTTGCCGTCCATCGCCGCCTTGAACGCGGCGCGCATGGCAACCTCGGTCTTGCCATAGCCCACGTCCCCGCACAGCAGCCGATCCATCGTCGACGGCGATTCCATGTCGCCCTTGATGTCGATGACGGCGGTGCGCTGATCCGGCGTCAGCTCCCACTCGAACGCGTCCTCGAATTCCTGCTGCCAGTGCGTGTCCGGACTGAAGGCGTGGCCCGGCACCGCCTTGCGCGCGGCATACAGCTTCAGCAGCTCCTCGGCCATGTCGCGCATCGCCTTCTTGACGCGCGTCTTGGCTTTCTCCCAGGTCGTGCCGCCCAGTCGATCGAGAGCCGCGTGAGCCGCGCCGGTGTACTTCTGGACCAGGTCCAGGCGCTCGACCGGGACGAAGAGCTTGTCTTCGCCGGCGTAGCGGAGCTCCATGAACTCCTGCGGATCGAGGCCGACGTCGATGCGCTTCAGGCCGACGAAGTGTCCGATGCCGTGGTCGATGTGGACGACGAGGTCGCCGGGAACGAGGCGTTCGAGGATGTCGCGCGGGACCACGCGCCGCATCGCCTTGGGTCGGCGCACGCGGACGTTGCCGAACAACTCGCGATCCGTCACGAACACGAGTCCGTCCGGACCGCCCGCGAACCCGCCGTTCAGGCTGCGCTCGACGAGAACGATCGCGCCGGGCGCCGGCACCTCGGTCACGGCCGCACTGACGCCGGCGGCATGCCCGGCGTCGGCAAGCAGTTCGGCCAGGCGCGGAGCCTGATCTGAGGCGATCACGATTCGCGGCTGCGTTCCTGGATCCGCGCCGCGCCAACGCTCCACGGCGACGCCGAGCTGGGCCGCCCGTCCGGCCGGAAGGCTCGGTTCCGTCCACCCGAATGCGTCGCCAGACGAGCGGCCGCCACCCGCCAGTGCTGCGTCCGACGCCTCGGATTCCCAGGTCAGCTCGAGCGTCCGTGCCTCCATGAGGCGGGCCTTCCAGGCGCGACGGCCGAGGAGCGTCTCGGGCCACGCCTTTGGCAGCTCTCCCGATTCAACCAGCTCGGCCCGCCGTTCGTCCGCCTGGCGCCATAGGAATTCAGCGGCGTCGGCGAGGTCGCCGGGCTCATCAAGGACGAGCAGCGTGCCGGCGTCCGCGTGATCCAGGGCCGTGTGGGGAGCCAGGATCGGCGCCCAGATCTCGGCCGCGTCGCCGACGTCGGCAGCCTGCGACGAGCGAGCGGAGGAGCCATCGGACGCCGCCGTCCGACGATCCCCGGACAGCCGCGCGAGATCGGCGGCAAGCCGCTCGGGCAAGGTCGCGCGACGCGGACCCAGCCGCTCCGCCAGCGTGCTCGCTCCGTCGGCGGGCAGAAGGAATTCCGAGGCCGGCAGAAGAACGATCGTCTCGATCGCCCCAACGGTCCGCTGATCGGTCGGGTCGAAGGCGCGGAGGGAGTCGATCTCGTCGCCGAACAGCTCGATCCGAACCGGTAGTGCCGCGGACGGCGGGAAAACGTCCACGATCCCGCCGCGCCGGGCGAATTCGCCCTTGCCGGCCACTTCGAGGACCGGGCTGTAGCCGAGGGTCAGGAGGTCGTGCAGCAGCGCCGCCTGGTTGAGCCGCCCGCCGACTTGGAGCTCACGCGGATGCTCGGGCAGGTGTTCGGGACCGATCGTGTGCTGCAGGAGGGCCTGCACACTGGCGACCAGGATCCGTGCGCGGCCACTCCGCCAGGCCGACAGCGCCGCGACCCTCGCCGCTGTCTCATCGGCGATGAGTTCACTCCGCTCATAGGCGAGCGCCGTGCGGGGCTCCAGGACTGCCACGCCCTCGGCCTCGCCGACCCAGGTCGCGAGCTCCTCGGCGACCCGGTCGCCGACTTCCGCATCGCGAGCAATCCACACGATCCGCTCCCCGGCCGCCAGGGCGAGTGCCGCGGCGAGGTAGCTCTTGGCGCCGTGCGGCACCTGGGTCAGGCCCGCGTGCCGACCCCGGGACGTGGCCGCAGCCTGGCCCGCTGGACCGAGGCGGGCGCACAGATCCAAGAATGCGCCCGAGGTTGCCAGGAGCGCCGGCAACCCGGACAGATCGATCAGCCGACGACCGGCTCGATGGCCATCGGCCGCGGCGTCAAGCGTCGTGCCCGAGGCTGCCGACCGTGCCGCGTCGCGTGCCAGGACGTCCCGTGCGACCTGCTCGTCCACCCGGCGCTCCCAGCCGCGCCGCCCGCGGAGGGGCGTCATCGTCACTCGGGAGCCTCGGTCCGGACCTTGCGCCAGCCGGTCTTCGTGCGCCGAACCCCGTCGGGGCCAGGCGGTCCGTCCACCTCACCGGGTGGTGCCAGACGATCGGCGTCGGCAGGTCGAAGTTCGAATGCGTTGTAGCGATTGGACGCCTTGGACAATCCCTCGCGAGCCCAGGCTTCGACCGCATCGGCCGCGGCGTCGAGAAGCTCGTCGAGGCGCAGCTTCTCTTCCGCTGCGAACGACGACAGGACATGGTCCACGAACCCCCGCCCCGGCTCGCCGATGCCGACGCGCAGCCGACCGAACGCCTCGGTTCCGAGCTCATCGATGATCGAACGCAACCCGTTGTGCCCACCGGGCCCACCGCCCTCGCGGAACCGGAGCTTGCCGAACGGCAGGGAGAAGTCGTCCACCACCACGAGCATCTCGGGGAGCGGCGAACGTTCGCGGGCGAGGACCTTGCGGACTGCCACGCCGGACTCGTTCATGAACGTCATCGGCTTCGCGAGCAGGAGATCGAGGCCCTTGTAGCGGCCCCCGACGGTGGCTGCCGCGTCCTTGTTCCGGGCACGGCCGGACCAACCGGCACGGTCCGCCAGACGGTCCAGGACCATCCAGCCGATGTTGTGACGGGTCTGCGCGTACTGCTGGCCCGGATTCCCCAGGCCGATGACGATCTTCGAGGGCACGACTGGATCGATGGTACTCGGAGCGAGGGTCAGCCCGGCACGTCACCCAGCAGTTGACGCTCGAGCGCACGCATCGAGGACCCCTCGGCGGGGTCCGCATGATCCCAGCCGCAGACGTGAAGCGTCCCGTGGGTGAGCAGCAGGCGCAGCTCGTCGACCGCCGGCCAGCGCGCGGCCCCGGTCTGGCCGCCTCGACCCTCGGCAGCCTGGGCGACCGCCCGCTCCACGGAGATGGCGATGTCGCCGAGGTGCGTCCGCGCCCCAGGCGGCAGGACGAAGGCGGCCTCGGGGTCGGCGCCGCGGACCGTGCCCGGTGACCCTGCGTGGGGCGGAAACGCGCCCGGGGGGAGGAGCGGAAACGACACGACGTCGGTGGGGCCATCGTGCCCGAGGTGGGTCTCGTTCAGGTCAGCAAGTTCGGCGTCGTCGGTCAGGACCACGGCCAGCGATGCCCCACCTGGAGCGCCGGCCGCCCGCAGCGCCGCCGCAACGACTCGAGCGGCTTCGGCGCCGCTGATCTGCCGAGGAACGCCGGGCCGGACGGTGACATCGATCCGCCACCCGTCGATCAGGTGAGCTCGTGTCACCTGCCGCCGGTACCGCCGGCCGGTCGATCGGGCCACCCTGGCTCCGGCTGCCCCGACTTGGCCGGCCTCCCACCACCTCGTTCGGCGCGCCCGGCGGCGGCCGCCGCCCGGCGCGCCTCGAGCTCGACGACCTTGCTCTGCGGGTACGGGACCCGTTGGTGATACATCCCGAGGAGCTGCTGGACGAACGCCTCCTCAACGATCTCGAGGTCACGAAAGGTGAGGTCGCACTCATCGAACTGCCCGTCCGCAACTCGGTCGGCGAGGATGCGCGAGACCATGCCCCGGATCGCCGGTTCGTCGCGCGAAGCCAGCGATCGAACGGAAGCCTCAACCCCATCGGCCAGCATGATCAGGGCGGCCTCCCGGGACTGCGGCTTGGGACCCGAATGCCGGAAGCGCCGGATGTCGACGGCCTCGGCCGCTCGTTTGCCGGCGTCGGTCGCGAGCCCACCGAACGGACCGGCGGCGGCCTCTCGCGCCTTGGCGTGGAAGAAGCTGATCATGGCGGTGCCGTGGTGCTGGGGAATGAAGGCAATGAGCGCCTTGGGGAGGCGTGCCTCATAGGCGATGTCGATCCCGTCGGCAACGTGCTGCTTGAGCATCTGCGATGAGTCATCTGGCGAGAGCTGATCGTGAAGGTTCTCGCCAGCGGCCTGGTTTTCGATGAATCCGGTCGGGTTGGCCAGCTTGCCGATGTCGTGGTAATACGCCGCCACGCGCGTCAGCAGCGGATCCGCTCCGACCGCCTCGGCGGCGCGCTCCGCGAGGTTGCCGACCATGAGTGAATGGTGGTAGGTGCCCGGGGTCTCGATGAGCAGGCGCCGCAGCAGCGGCTGTGACGGATTGGCCAGTTCGAGCAGCTGAAACACCGTCAGGATCCCGAACACATTGCCCAGCACGGCAAAGCTCCCGACGGCCGCCACGGCGCCACCACCGGCGCTCAGGGCCGCGGCGCCGACCAGCTGGATCACGCCCGTCAGATCGCGCTCCCCGAGCAGGGAGAACGCGGTCACCACCAGGGCCTGGACGATGAAGGCGACGGCTCCGGCCTGCAGGAACATCTGCAGGCGGTCGCCCCGACGCACTCCGAGGACACCGGCGAGGCCACCGAGGAACACGAAGGTGGCGAGCTCGAGCGACGGCCCGTTGACGGCCCCGGCCACGATCGCAAGCAGCGCCGCGACCACGATCGCCACCTCCGCATCCAGGAGGACGGCGATCAGGATCGGAATGGCAACGAGTGGGAGGACGAAAGGCAGGGCGGCCCGGCCGGCGGTGAGCTGGAGGGCGAACGTCGCGAAGAGAAGCAACAGGCTGATCAGGACGAGCACGTTGTTGCGATGCCAGAAGCTCCGCCGAAATCGCCAGATCCAGCCCAGCAGCAGGGTCACGAGCAGCGCGCTCAGAACAAACCAGCCCGCCAGGCCCGCGACATTGGGCGTGGACCTGTCCAGACCGAAGGCCGCCAGCACGGCCGCGTCCGCCTCCGTCAGCCTGGTTCCGCCGCGGACGAGGATCTCGCCCTGCAGGAAGTTCTCGGTGACCGGGGTGACGGCCGCGGCACGGCGATCCCGTTCCTGGGCGGTCCGCTCCTCGCTGAAGGATGAGTTGGGTACGAGCAGGGGGGCAATCAGCTCGGCGGCCAGCATCCGTTCCGCCTCGGACAGCCCGCCGGCCATCTGTTCGGAGAGGCGCGTGCGTGTCAGCGCGACCTCGGTATCGCGCAGCTCGCTCCGCTCGGTGCTGTCGAGCACCCGTGCCGCTTCGGCGCGGATCGGGTTCCAGCGCGATCCCTCCAGCGACCTCAGCGTGTCTCCGGCCATCGTGGACAGATCGACTGCCGCGCGATCCAGGATCAAGGTGCGCTGGATGTCCGTGGCCGCCGCATCGAACGCCGTGTCCAGCCGACGGACCGTGGCGCTGAAGAGTTCGGCCTGGGCGGCCGCAATCGTGATCGCGCGCTCACTTGTGAAGTCGTACTGTGGGTCGGCCGAGTCGCGCGCCGCCTGGCGCGCCTGTTCCGTGAGCAGGGCGCTCTCAAAGGTCAGTGGTCGGGGCGCCGCGATGTCCGCTGGGACGAGGTCATCGACCTGGAGATCCGTCCGCTGGGGCGAGAAGTCCGCCCCGAGAATCGCGGTCATCGCGACGATCAGGGCGATTGCCGCAACGGCGAGCCGGCCGGCCTCGCGCCTGGTCAGCGTGACGGCATCGGTTCCGCGGTGGGCCAGCACGGTCAGCCCTGCCCGGCTCCGGCGCCCGGCGTTGCGGTTCCCTGATCTCCCTGATCGCCCGGATCGTGATCGGCTCGATCGTGACCCGCCAGATCGGTGGCGGCCAGGGCACGCACGACCATGCCGCTCAGAACGCGTCCATCGGCGCGGCCCCGGGTACGGGGCGACAGCCAGCCCATGACCTTGCCCAGGTCCCGGGGCGATCCGGCACCCGTCTCGGCCATGGCCTGAGCGATGAGCGTCGCCAGCTCGTCTGCTTCGAGCGCCTGCGGCAGGAATTCGATCAGGATCGCGATCTCCGCGGCCTCCTTGGCCGCGAGGTCCGGGCGGCTTCCCTTTTCGAAGGCCTCGATGCTCTCGCGACGGGTCTTGACTTCCTTCGACAGGATCACCGCGACCTCGTCCTCGGCATACGGGCGCCGATCGCGCTTCTCAGCGTTGTAGATCGCGTTCTCGACCATCCGCAGGGTGTCGCGACGCAGCGCGTCACCGGACCGCATCGCGGCGGTCGTCTCGGCTCGGAGCCGGTCTCGGAGTGTCACCGGAAATGGCACCTCGGGCTGGAATGCCCAGGGGCGGCGGCGTCGCGGCGGGGAACTCGGTGTGGTCGATGCCCGATGGTCGCGCCCAGGGCGCCCTCATCGGCGAACGACGCTCGGACGGTCCCAGCCGCCCGGCCGATCAGCCCTGCGGCGTTCGGGCGTTCTTCTTGCGCTTCGCTTCCTTGCGCTTTCGCTTCACGCTCGGCTTCTCGTAATGCTCGCGGCGGCGAGCCTCAGCGAGGATTCCCGACTGCTGGATCTTCTTGTTGAAGCGACGCAGGGCGCTCTCGAACGTCTCGTTCTCGCCCACTCGGACTTCTGCCAACTCCGGATTCACCTCCTCGGGCCATTCGTTCGTGTTCGCGATCCGGCGTCGAAACCCAACGACGCCCGATGCGTGCTCGCGGTGAAGGTGCGGGTCGCACCGCCCGGCAGAGCCGCCGGAGTGTCGCACAGGCGCACCAACGGGTCAAACGATCCAGGGGCGATGTGGGCGCGCCGTTTCCCACGACCGTCGCGTCGACAAGTTCCGCTCCCGGCGCCGCTCGCCACTCCGGGTGGCATTCGGCGGGCGGGCCAGCGAGGTGGTCGGTTTCCCGGGCCAATCGGGGGGCACTTCGGCCCGTATGCCGCGGCCAGTGGCGTCAGGGCCGGACTCCATGTCCTGCGGGACGGGTCATGCGCTGGCGGCCGGCGGCGGGTCTCCGAGTGCCACCCTTGGTCGCATCCGGCAAGAACGCGAGCCCTCGCAGCTCGCCGACGGGTCGTCGCAACCACGCTCGGACAGCTGTGCCTCTGCCGGGGAGCGCTGCCGCGAAGATCGCTTGATGGCTCGCGACCCGGCGCCGAGTCGTGGTGGAGTCGGCGATCACAAGGAGACGCCCCGCCACGCGAGCTTCCCAACCGCGACGACTGGCGATGACCCCGGCGAGCCGCGCCTTTCGATCCAGCGCATGGAGCATTGCCTGAATGTCCGGGACGACCGACTTCACCTCGCAGACGAGGACTGCTTCATTGCGAGGGTTCCAGGCCAGGACATCGATCGAGCCGCGCTCGCCCCACTCGCTGAACGACGTTTCGACTTCGCACGTCCAGCCCGATCGCCCAAGCCACTCGACGAGCGTATTGACCAGGTTCGCGTGCGCTTCGTCGAGGAGCCGGTCGAGGCCCTCTCCGTGCCAACGGATCCTCAGTTCAGCTTCCGCCCCGAGCGCCCCGGCAACCGCGGTCAGAGCCGCGATCGTGATGCCGCCGATCTCGCCACGCTCTACGTTGGATACCTGCGACCTGCTGCATGGAACCAATCCAGCAACGTCCGATTGTCGGAGCCCACGGCGCAACCGAAGCGCCCTAAGCGATCTGCCGATCCGGAGTCCGTTCATCTCTCGGATCGTGACGATATGGACTTACGGCTCGCTCACCCGGGCCACCCCGGCACCACCCTGCCGGCGGCCCTAGTTCGGGACGACGACCTGGAGGCCCAGGGTTGCGAGCGCTTCGGCGATCCGGCTGGTTCGTGGGTCCGGCGAACCTTCCGGGGACCAGGCGAAGAACACCACGGCCGAATCGACGACTCGAATGATGAAGCGCGTGTCGGGCGGGAACTGGACACGCCCGACACCACTCGCAATGTAGGCGGCCTGATCGCCCGCCGCGACCGAGGCGTCGTTGGGAGTGACGAACTCGTAGATCACGATCCGGCCGTGGTCCGGATCGTCCGGCAGCGTTGCGCGCACTACGAGTCGCGGCGCCGCCGCCAATCGCGCAGCTTCGGCCGGTCGGTGCGGCGCCAGGACGTCCTCCGTCTGGAGTCCAACCGCGGCAAGCGCCGCCGCGACGGCCGATCGCGCCGCGGCAGCACCGGCCCCTGCTGGGGCAGCGCTGGCTCCGACCGGGGGGAAGGTCGGTGTACCGGGCGCGGCCACCGGGCCGGCCGCGAGCGCAGCAGCGATGAGCAACACCACGACCGTGCCGAGCGCGATGGTCAGGGCACGCCGATTCGCCGAAGGCCGAGCCGGGTCGGGCGAGTCCGGCACTTCGACGGCGCCGGGCATTTCGACGGCCCCCTGCGATCCGACCGCACCCGGCACCCTGTCCGCTGCGGCCGACGCGGCGGACCCGGCCGCACGCGGCGCCTCGAGCGATGCCAAGCCAGAGCTGGGGCCGGGCGCGGCGCCCGGCTTCGTGGGAACCGGCTCGTCCGGTGGACTTGGCGGCCACGGATCGCTCATCCGGGCGGCCACTCGAACGGGCGGCCGCCCATCAGGTGAAAGTGCAGGTGGTC
>CAZOJS010000022.1:0-5039 GCA_964580175.1 uncultured Anaerolinea sp.
GGGTCGGCCCCGGGAACGCGCGAGCAGGCGATCAGGTCGATCCTGTCGATGGAGGCACCCGTCGACGACTGGGCGGTCATGAAGGAGCAGATCCTGCGTAGCCAGCTCGGCGGCGGATGACCATCTTCATCGATACCGCGGTGATCATGTATGCAGCCGGGAGCAGCCACCCGCTCCGCGAGCCGAGCCGCCGGATCCTGACCATGATCGAGTCCGGTGCCCTGCTGGCGGTGACCTCGACCGAGGTGGTCCAGGAGATCGCCCACCGGTTTCTGAGCATCGGTCGCCGCGACATCGCCGAAAACTTGGCCGCTGACACGCTCGCCCTGTTCGCACCAGTGCTGCCGATTACGCATGCCGTCGTCCGTCGGCTGCCCGACCTCATCGCCCGGTACCCGGGGCTGGCGGCGCGGGACCTCATCCATGTCGCGACCTGTCAGCACGAGGGCGTCACGGACATCCTCAGCCCCGATCGCGGCTTCGACGAGGTCGCCGGACTGCGCCGCCTGGACCCGACCGAGTTCGCCGCAGACGCCTGAGCGTCGCTCGCTGCGGCCCGGCGCACCCGGGTTGGTCACGCGCTCCTGCGCCGTCATCCGGCCCGGCGTCCACGAAGGACAGGTGGTTTGGAGCCACCCTCCTGCCGCGCCGGCTTCGCTACACTCAGCACCCGGCTGAACCCGCAATGGGGCACGAGACGGCGTGATCTGCTCGAACTGTGGCACCGAGAACCGTGTTGGCGCGAGGTTCTGCATGGAGTGCGCGACGCCGTTCGCGGCTGCGTGCCCCAGCTGCGGTGCTGCAAACCTCCCGGGGGCGAAGTTCTGCTCCGAGTGCGCCACGCCGTTAGGCGGCGGACCCGGCCGTTCGACGGCAGCACCCGGAGGCTCGCCGCCACACGGCGCTTCCGCCGCATCCCCGGCCGCAACCGCGGAGCGCCGCGTCGTGTCGGTCCTCTTCGCCGACCTCGTGGGGTTCACCCCGTTCGCCGAGGAACGCGACGCCGAGGACACGCGGGAGATGCTGTCGCGTTACTTCGAGATCGCGTCCGATGTCATCGGCCGCCACGGTGGCATCGTCGAGAAGTTCATCGGCGATGCGGTCATGGCTGTCTGGGGGACCCCGGTCGCCCACGAGGACGATGCCGAGCGGAGCGTCCGAGCCGGGCTCCAGCTCGTCGATGCCGTGCGCGCCCTTGGCCCCGGCATCCAGGCTCGGGCCGGGATCCTGACCGGGGAGGCCGCCGTGACCCTGGGGGCCACCAACCAGGGGATGGTCGCCGGTGACATGGTCAACACGGCCGCCCGCCTGCAATCCGCGGCCGCGCCCGGCACGGTGCTCGTCGGGGAGGCCACCGTTCGCGCCACCGAGGCGGCGATCGCCTTCGAGCCGGCCGGCGACCGGGCCCTCAAGGGAAAGTCGGCTCCCGTTCCCGCCTGGCGTGCACTGCGCGTCGTGGCCGAGCGGCGCGGGCGCAACCGCGCGGAGTCGCTCGAAGCCCCGTTCGTCGGCCGTGACGACGAGCTCCGCCTCCTCAAGGATCTGCTACACGCGACGGGCCGCGAGCGGCGTACCCGCCTCGTTAGCGTGGTTGGTCCGGCGGGGATCGGCAAGAGCCGCTTGGCTTGGGAGTTCCTCAAGTACATCGACGGGTTGACGGAGACCATCTTCTGGCACGACGGACGCTCGCCCTCATATGGCGAAGGGATCACCTTCTGGGCGCTCGGCGAGATGGTCCGTGGCCGGGCCGGACTGGTCGAGTCGGACGACGAGGCGACGACGCGCCGGAAGATCGCCGAAACCGTGGCCGCGAATATCCCCGACGAGACAGAGCGGCGGTGGGTCGAGCCGGCCCTGCTGGCTCTCCTGGGTCACGGGTCCGCGATGGGTCCGGATCAGCTGTTCGGGGCCTGGCGGACGTATTTCGAGCGGCTTGCCGCGAAGGGCCCCGTGGTAATGGTCTTCGAGGACCTCCACTGGGCGGACACCGGCACGATCGATTTCGTCGAGCATCTCCTCGATTGGTCCAAGGGGGTGCCGATCTGTGTCGTCACCCTGTCCCGGCCGGAGTTCCTCGAGCGCCGCCCGGACTGGGGCGCCAGCAAACGCAACTTCGTGTCCATGTACCTCGAGCCGCTGTCCGAGCTGGCGATGCGGGACCTGCTCGCCGGGCTGGCCCCGGGGCTTCCTGAGGCTGCCACGCGATCCATCGTCGAGCGGGCCGACGGCATGCCGCTGTACGCGGTCGAGACAGTCCGGATGCTCGTGGCCGACGGACAGCTCGTGGCCCGAGACGGCGCCTACCACCCGGTCGGCGATCTGTCCGAACTGGCCGTCCCCGAGACGCTCACGGCGCTGATCGGCGCCCGGTTGGACGCCCTGGAACCCATGGACCGGTCGCTGGTCCAGCGGGCCGCCGTCCTCGGCCAGAGCTTCACAATTGCGGCGTTGGCCGCCGTGACGGGCGAACCCGAGGCCGACCTCGAACCTCGCCTTGCCGGTCTGGTTCGCCGCGAGCTGCTGACCGTCGAGGTGGACCCGCGGTCCCCTGAGCTTGGGCAGTACCTGTTCGTCCAGTCGCTCATCCGCGAGGTCGCTTACAACACCCTGGCCAGGCGCGAACGAAAGGCCAACCACCTTGCGGCTGCCCGCTACTTCGAGGGTCTGGGCACAGATGAACTGGCGGGCGCGCTGGCAACGCACTATCTCGCGGCCCACGGCAGCAGCCCGGAGGGCCCCGAGGCCGACGCGGTGGCAGCACAAGCCCGAATCGCGCTCCGAGGCGCGGCCGAACGGGCCGCCGAGCTAGGCTCGTTTCTACAGGCCGCGACGCTCTACGACCAGGCCCGCGGTATCACCGTGTCCGCGGCCGAACAGGCGGAGCTCCTGGAACGGGCAGGGGTCGCGGCCGACGAGGCCGGCCAGACCGATCTTTCCGAGATGCGCCTCCGGGAGGCTCTCAAAGTGCGCCGCGAGGGATCGGACGAGGCCGCCGAGCTGCGCGCGACGGTCTCCCTCGCCCGTGCCTTGATCCACCATTTCAAGACAGAGGAGAGCCTGTCCCTCCTTGAGCCCGCCGCCGAGCGCTGGGCCGGGCCCGACGCCGAGCTCGATGCTGACCGCGTTGCCTTGCTCGCCCAGCTGTCGCGGGCGTACTTCATCCACGAGGAGCACACAAGAGCGATCGGCATCGCCGACCGGGCCCTGCCCAGGGCCGAACGGATGGACGCCGTGGCTCAGGTCGCCGAGCTACTCATCACTCGGGGGACCGCGCTGGGGAATCTCGGCCGGTTGTACGAGGGGCTGGGTGCCGTCAGGGCCGGCATGGACCTGGCCGACGCACATAGCCTGACGGCAACATCGCTTCGCGCGAGGGTCAATCTCACGGCGCTCGGGCAGGGCGATCCCGTCGGAGCGCATCAGGTCGCGCTCTCGGCGCTCGATACCGCCACGAGGCTCGGCCGTCGTGGCTACGCCCGGACGCTGCGCATGAATGCCGCGTCCAGTGCCATCGATGTCGGCGACTGGGACTGGGCGATCGACCAGTGGACCACCGAGCTGGAAACAGAAACCGATGAGCTGGGTCGGACCGTGATCCGATGGGGCCTCGTGTCCTTGAATGCGCTCAGGGGCAGAGACGTCTCTGCTGAGTTCACCGCCCTTGAGGCTTGGGCGAGGGAGAACGGTGGAGTCAGCACTCTCGCCTCCCTCGAGGGGTTGCGTGCCGATGTCGCCGCCTCCGAGGCTCGCCTCGCCGATGCCTGCGATGCGCTCCTGCTCGCCGCCAGGGGCGACGCGCTCAACGCGCCTGCGCACACCCGGCTTGCCGGAGTGTTCGCCCTAACCGCGGCGGACGTGGCTCGAGCCGAGCTCGCTCTGGTGGCACTCGACGCTACCGGCATCCACGGGCGGCTGTGGGACCTGGACCGCCAGCTGATCCAGACGGGGATCGCCGCGCTGACGGACCGCACCGGCGCCGAGCTGCGTTCATTCCGCGAGGTCATCAATGGCTACCGCGACATGGGCCTTCCATATCGGCTCGCCCAGGCCGTGCTTGTTGTGCTGGCTACCCTTGGGGCCGGCGAGCCGGAAATCGCGGCGCTGGCCGACGAGGCGGACGGGATCGCTCGTCGGCTGGGCGCGAAGCCGATCCTGCGCGAGCTCGACCGGCTGCGAACTGCGCCCGCAGATCTGGTCCGCCCAGCACCGGGGATCTCGAGCTCGGCCCGGACGGCCTCGCCGGTACGCGACTGAAGCCTCGGTGTTCGGCGTCGCGGTGCGCAGGGAATCGACGCGCGTCCGCTCTATCGGACCCCTCAGGAACCGGTGACTGACAAAGGTCCGGCCGCCGCGTACATTTGCAACATGCCCGCCCATCGGTTGCGTCGTGGCCGCAGGTTCATCAGCGCAGCCATCACCATCCAGTTGGCAGCCCTGCTCCTGTTCGCAACGGCGCCCGCCACCCTCGCGGCCGGCCGCTCCACATCCGCATCGACCACGGCAGAGGCCGCGACCGCCGCCCCATTCACCCTCGACCTCTCTACCAGCGGCGATTTCGTCGGCCAGACCAACTTCGTCCAGTGCATCGGCGCGAGCATGCAGATGATGCTCAACATGGTCGGACCGAGCGACGACCGCACGACCGCGACACAGGAGCGACTGCAGAGCCTGGCGAGGACACTGTCCGGGACTCGACCGGACGGGACGAGCCGGCAGGGCGCCAGTGTCAGGGGCTGGTCCGCGGGGCTCAACGATCTCGGAGCCGGCCCGTACCGACTCGTCGGCGATGCCGATCTCCAGACGCTCCTCCGGATGGCCGCCCGTGCGATCCGGGAGACCGGCCGTCCCGTCGGTCTCCTCGTGTGGGCCGGTCGGCACGCCTGGGTCCTCGCCGGCTTCACGGCGACTGCTGATCCGCTGCTGACGACTGACTTCAAGGTCACCGGCGCCGTCATTCTGGACCCGCTCTACCCGTACGGATCGAAGACCTGGGGACCGAGCCCGAAGCCCCGCCAGACGCTCTCGCTCGACGAACTCGG
>CAZOJS010000023.1:0-11345 GCA_964580175.1 uncultured Anaerolinea sp.
CCGGGTTGTCCCGGCCCGTTGAGGGCGGACTCGTGCGCCAGCCGCCACGCACGAGGTCCACGGCGAGCAAGGTGTGGTCGAGGGGATCCCAGCCATACGCAAGGCCCGCCGTCACGTCCAGCAGCGGCGCGTCCAGGGCCGGCCGGGATGGATCGACGACGATCGCACCGAGGTCGCCGCCACCGCTGAGGTCGAACCGATGAATTTCGAACGGCGTCGTGCTGCCCGTGGTGGTGCGGCAGCCCCTGGCGACGATGTCCGGCGCGACGATGGCGGTCCACGGACAGGCCCCACCGGGCCCGTCGCCCCCAACCTCAGCAACCGCGTCGGCAGGAACCACCCGGCCCAGGGTCGGGCCATCCAGGTCGATGATCCAGGCATGTCGCTCGAGGGGCGCTCGTCCGTTCGCCTCGACCGCGACCGCCGACCACAGAACAAGCGCATGGTGCCCGTCCGGCGCGATCCGCAGCAGCGGCCGATCCGCGACAACCCATTCGGACGGGTCGTTCTGCGGGACCGACAGAATCTCCACCTCATCGAGGATCGCCGGCGCGCGCAGGTCGATGACGTTGAGGCTGAGGCGCCACGCCGTCTCCGACCGTCCGGCGCGCGCAAGGTAGGCGAATTGGCCGTCCGGGGATGCCTCGAGGGCGGCCTGGTTTGGCCCATTCTCGTGACCGGCGTGGGGGAGCTCGTTGATGACGACGGTCGTGCGCGAGACCTCTCGGCGGTCGTCGTCGGTGCGAACGACGTCAAGGGTGCCCGGGTCGCCGGACGCCGCAGCGGGAGCCTGCCAACACAGGCAGACCGTGCCGCCGCCGGCTGCCCGAAGCAGGAGGTCGCTACCCGGCCGGGCAAGGGCTTCCTCGGTCAGCCTCGGTTTGCCCAGCCGAAGCCACCGCACCGGGCCCGCCTCAACGAGCAGATCGTCCCAGCGGGGCACGTCCGGCCCGCTGAACCACTCATGTGGCGGCATCGCGGTCGCGACCGCCTCCACCTGCATGACCGTCGCGGTCGGGCGGGCCGCCTCCACGGCGGGGACGGGTTCGGGTTCGGGATCGGGCGTCAACCGGGCGACCAGGACCGACCCCACCACGGCGACGATCACCAGGCCGGCGACGAGCCATGGACGTCCGCCTTGCCCCTGCGCGACGGGCGCCGTCGAAAAGCTGGACCCTCCGGTACCGGCCACCAACACACGCTATACCTGACCCCGTCGTCCTGCAGCCGGCCGGTGCCCGTCGGCTTCAGGCTTCTGTGACGGACCCGTCCGCGTCGATCGTCATGGACGCGTAGCTCGCCGCGCGAGCGTAGTCGTCGGGGCCCAACAGCAGCACGGGGCAGTCCACGCCGTAGAGTTCCCGGGCCACCACCGCCCCGACGACGAGGATCTCGTCCGGCTCGCCCAACAGGATCCCGAGCGGCCCGACGCCGCCCCGTAGCAGCTCGGCCAGGACAGAGCTTGACGAACTGGAGCCGCGAACGGCGGGCATCGCCAGGATGTATCCGGCGATGGATCGCCCGTAGTCCGCGTGGCGCGTTTCCACGATCCGCCCGGATGCCGGGTCCACCCCGCCCCACAGGCTCAGCGGTTCGGACAGCGCCAGGACCGGACCGGCGGCGCGCCCCGGCACCAGCGTCGTCGCAACCAGCCGCGGGCTCATGCGCCCGTCCGGACGACCGTACCGGCTTTGGCCGACGCGACGCAATCCCGAAGCGACCCGTAGACCACGCCGGCATGCAGGTTGGCCGGCGCATAAAACGCCCATTTCGCGGAATTGGTCATCGTTGTCCCACCCGGGTTGCGCAGGATCTGGCTCACATACGTGCACGTATCGGTCAGAACGGTCACGCCGGCCGCCGCGATGTCCTCGAGCCACCCGAGCGCGGCGATCTCTGCCAGGACGCCCCGTGACGTCGAGACCCAGAATTCCACCTGGACTGAGCCGGGCGTCTCGCCGAGCACTGCCCGAAGGCGTCCGAACTCGCGAACGGAGTAGTGGGGTGTCCCGAGACTGACCGCGTCGATCGGTCCGTCCGGTGCGGTCGCCAGCCCGAGCAGGGCACGACGGAGCATCGCGGCATCCACGTGGATGCGGGCCGGCTCACGATCTCTGGCCACGGCGGCGGCCAGGTCCGGGGCCTCGGGAGTGATCCCGACGGCGTGGAACATCGCAACGGACCCGGACGATGCGGCGCCTGCGCCGAGCGCCTTGAGCGCATCTTCGGACGTATCGGTCGGGAGCCCGAGGATGGCCGGGACCCGGCCCGCGGCGAGCTCACCGACGACCAGGCCCAGGGCACCGAAGTCCGATTCATCCGTCAGCAAGGAGACGGCCGACGGATCCAGCTCCACGATCAGTCCTGCCAGCCGGGCCTCGGGGCGATGCAGGCCCGCGTACGGCACGCAACCGGCGATCGCCCCGGCGACATCGCTGAAATCACCGTAGCGTGCGGTCCGCGCCCCGAGCACCGAGTTCACGAACACGATGGCGTTCGACTCCGCCCACGCGACATCCTCACCTGGACCCGGACGGTCCTCGGTCTGATACGGGGCACAGGTCATCGTTGGCAGGCAGCCGAGCTGCAGGTATCCGTCGACCAGCTGACGCCCTGCGGTCGCGGTCGCCTGGTCGCCCCTGAACAGACCGGGATGGAGCAGGTCCAGCGCTGCCACGTTGAGCGTGGTTGGCACCGCGACGCGCGCGTCGGCCGAGGTCAACCAATCGACGAAGTCCAGGCTTGCCTGGCCGTGGTACAGGACACCGTCCACGTGAGCGCGGGTGACCGGGATGAGGCGGCGGGCACCGGACGCGCGGGCGAGCGCCATGATGATCCGCATCGCGCGCTGGACCCCGAGCCCCCGGCCGCCGGACAGGCCGTCGGCCTGCTCGGCCGTCAGGTCGATCTCGTGGGTGGGGCTCACCTGCGGAGGATACCCGCCGACCCTCGTGCTGCGCAGGTCGTCGCGGACACGGTGGATCGCGCGACATCCACGAGCTCGCCGACCTGCTGCTGGGTCATTCGGCGGCGCCTTCGGGACGCAACGAGCTCGCCACCAAGGCGGGCGCACTGTTCCTGATTGCGACGCCGCGCCTCAGCCGCGAGTTCGGCGCGCTTGACCTTGACCATGACGACTGCATGGTCACGCCGAGCACATGCCGGTTGGTTATCGGCCGATCGCCGCGGCAGACGAGACCCATCGCCGCGGCCGATGATGCCGGCGAGGCCACTTTCGACGTCGGCGGCCGCCCATCCGAGCGTGCCGGACGCCACTCCGGGCCCCGCCGACGGCCGGCAGCGCACGCCGTTCTGCCTTGTCGAGGGTCCTTACGCTTGCGCCGTCCATGCAGTCGACGCGGAGTGGGTCTAGGGCCGGGCGGGTCGTCGCGGTCGAGCCGCCGCGTTCGAGCCGCCGCGTTTCGACGACGACGGTCCCGACTCAGCGCGTACCCGGCTCCCGCTGGATGTCGAAGGCCGCCCGGGCGAGCATGGTCAGGCCGATGCCGGCGACCCACAGTCCGGGCCCATTGGTGAAGACGGCGGCCGGTTCCCGGAACGAGAGCGCGCCCAGCATGTACAGGTCCACGACCCGAAGGACGAAAGCCAGCCAGCCGACGGCGGCCAGGAGCGCGAAGGTCGGCCATCGATCGGCGTTCACCGGTCGGTCCGTGGCGTAGGGAAGCGTAACGATCGCGATCGTCGCCAGAGCCGCGACGAAGACCACGATGCTCATCCCCTCGAACCCGTTACCCCAGAGCTCGGGCAGGCCGTTGGCGCCCCCGACCGTCCACCAGCGCAGCACGCACCCAGCGAGGATCACGAGCGCCCCGAGCGCGGCCAGGAGGCGGGCCCGGCCAACCGGGCGGCGATGTGAGCTCATTCGGGTGTCGTGTAGACCTCCGGCCGGAGCACACCGACGAAGCGAAGGTTCCGGTAGAGCTCGTTGTAGTCGAGGCCGTAGCCCACCACGAACTGGTCCGGGATCGTGAAGCCCGTGTAATCGACGGGGATCTCGACGAGCCGTCGGGCGGGCTTGTCCAGCAGCGTGCAGATCCGGAGGGAGGCAGGCTTCTTGCCGTTCAGGTACCTGAGCAGGTAGTTGAGGGTCAGGCCGGTATCGATGATGTCCTCGCAGATGAGGACCTCCTCGCCCTCGATCGTCGTCGAGAGATCCTTCAGAATCCGCACCAGGCCGGACGACTCGGTGGTGGCGCCACCGTAGGAGCTGACCTCCATGAGGTCGATCCGAACCGGCAGCGAAATGGCTCGCATCAGGTCGGCCATGAACGGCAGCGATCCCTTGAGCACGCTCACCAGGGTCAGTCGCCGGCCTTCATAGTCGGCACTGATCTGGGCTCCGAGCTCGCGGATGCGAGCCTGAATCCGATCCTCGTCGAGGAGAACCTCGCCGATGTCGGCCATGAGGTCGGTTGGGGTCCGCATCACTCGCCGCGTGCCTCCCTGTGGGCGGCCGATCGGGCCGCCGAATCCCTGCCCGCGGTGGCGGGCGCGACGCCGATCGTAGCGGCTGGTTCGAGCGTGGTCGGATCGATGGCGGCGGGGCGCCTGGCGGTGCGTCGTCGCGTTCCACCCGTCTCCCCGATCGCGACCACATCCGCCAGCGGGACCTCGACCGACTCTTCGATCGCGACCCTGACGGACGCGACTTGACCGAGCGTTCCGGACAGCGAATCAGCCAGGGCCAAGCGTCCGTACTTGAGCATCATTGCCCGGAAGTCACGAGCGTAGAACAACTTGATCCGGATGGCCGGATAGAGCTCACGCAGCCGGCGCAACTTCCGATTCTTCTTCCGCACGAGTCGCTGTTTCAGGGTCGTCATCTCCAGGTAGAGATCCAGTTCCGGCAAATAGAAGTCGGGCGAGAAGCTCTCCACGACCGCGCCATCAAGGTTCCAGAGGATCGGAAACGTGCGGGGCTCGTAGTCCCACTGGACGCCGTAGAAGTCCAGGATGCGTGCCATTTCGGCCTCACTCGCATGCGCGAAGACGGGCAGCGGCCGGCCGGAGGCGTCGGTGGAAGGGGCCTCGGCGTTCTGGACCGGGACGGCTGCCTGGGACGCAACGACCGTCACTCGGCGGGCCCAGAGCTGCGGGACCCGCGTTTGCGTCGGACCGGATCGATGAGACCGCGGGCGTCACCACGCCACTCGGCGAGGAACTCGCGCATGGCGACCACGTCCGCCCGGGAGATCGGTGGAGTCGACCCGGACGCCTCGCCGGTCGTCTCGGCGGCAGAACCCCTGGCTCTGACTGCGGCCGTTGAGGCATCGACGAACTCGAGGGTCGAGCTGCCGCAACTGGTGCACTCGACCTGGACGAACGCCAGATCGTCGCGCTGAGCGAGCAGATGAACTCGCCCGGAGGGGACGGGCTCGTCACAGACGGTGCAATCCATGCCGTCCGGAAGCGCGCGCAACTGGTCGCGAGGATCCATCCACGCGGAGTGTAGCCGGTTGGTCGCGCGAGTGACCAGCGCCGCAGATCGTTGCGACGTATACCCCCAGGGGGTATCATCGCGGCCACGGACCGAGGTGCTCCCCAGTCGGTCCAGACGGAGTTTGACGAATCATGGCAACACCCCAGGGACACGCCGGCACCCATCCTGCCGCGGGCGACACGTTCCGGCACAGCTACTCAAAGGACAAGGCCCAGCTCGTCCGGCGCCTCGCCCGGATCGAGGGTCAGGTGCGCGGGATCGCCCGGATGATCGAGCGCGAGGAATACTGCGTGGATATCCTCCAGCAGACCTCGGCGCTCCGGGCGGCAGTGGATTCATTGGCCATCCTGGTCCTCGAGGATCATGTCCAGGGCTGCGTCCGAACGGCCGCCGCGCACGGGGACGCAGATCGGTACGTTGAAGAGGTCGTGGACGTCGTGCGACGCACGCTCGGGCGACCGGTGCGCGGCAGCGGCAAGACCTGACCGCCCCGCTCGAGCAGATTCCGCGCCGCGTCGATCGGCAGTCGCGACTTATCCACTGCGCCCCGGAGAATCGCGGATGCGATCGTGGATAACCCCGTTGACGCGCCGGCTCCGGACTTCTACCGTCCGGCATCCGCACCGCATCGGCGACGGGGAACGGACTGCGCGAGGGGCATGGGGAAACCCGGCCGCGAACTGAGCACGGGACGACAGACCGAAGCCGCGGCTGCGCAACGAACGTCGTCGCCGGGGGCGGCCCTCGTGGCGGCGGACCTCCCCTTTCCGGGGAGGGACGCCTGAACATCCAGCGAGCGCCGCTCCCGACGCGCGTCGACGAACTGCCAGCCCTCTCCTCCGAATTCCACCGCGCTATCGGGCCTGCGCTTGCGGCCTTGGCCACTTCGGGGGTGAACGTCAGCGCCGCAGGGATGCGCTCCATCGAAGACCATGTTCGCCTGCTGCTCGTCTGGAATCAGGCCATCAACCTGACCGCCATCACGGAGCCTGGCGCCGTGGCGAGGCTGCACGTGGCGGACAGCCTGGCCGGCGTGGCGGTCCTCCTCGAGGGTCACCATGCGACCGTCCTTGATCTCGGGAGTGGCGGTGGATTCCCTGGCCTGCCCATCGCCGCAGCACTGCCCTCGGCCCGGGTGACCCTGGTCGATTCGGTCGGCAAGAAGGCGCGGTTCTTGACGGCCGCGGTGGAGATCACCGGTCTGGGGGGGCGCGTGGCGGTGCTGTGCGCCCGCGCCGAGACCCTTGCGCCGGGAGGTTGGGACGTGGTCACGGCGCGGGCCGTGGGTGGGCTGGCCGACCTCGTCGAGTTGGCCCTGCCGCTACTTGCTCCCGGGGGCCGTCTCGTCGCCTGGAAGCGAGGCGACCTCACCCTCGAGCTCGCCGCCGCCGCTCGCGTCGCCCGGCAACTCGGGGGTTCCGCGCCAGCCTGGCGGCCGCACCCCGACGATCTTGGCCGGGCCGCAGAACTCGGCGGACACGGCATCGTCGTGATTGGCAAAGAGGCGGCGACGCCAGCGGGTTATCCCCGCGATCCAGCCACCCGGCGAGGACGGCCAATCTGAGGGCGCGTCCTGCTACGCTGGCAGGCCATGCGAGTCGCCGTGTTTTCGGACGTCCACGCGAATCTGGCAGCCCTCGAAGCCGTCATCCAGGCAGCCGGCAGCGTTGACGGTTTCTGGCACCTCGGCGACGTCGTCGGCTACGGCCCCGACCCCGATGCGGTGATTGCGCGGTTGCACGAAGTGGGAGCCACCGGTGTGCAGGGAAACCACGACGCCGCGGCGCTCGGCGGTTCGGGGATCGAGTGGTTCAACCTCGACGCCCGCCGGGCCATGGAGTGGACGCGAGACACGGTCAACGAACGATCGAAGGCCTGGCTCGCCGCCCTGCCGCTGACCATGACGGTCGGTGACTGCGCCCTGGTCCACGGAAGCCCGCGCGATCCAATGTGGGAATACGTGACCTCCGTTCCGGTTGCCCGCGCGAACCTCGATGCCATGGAGGCGCGAATCGGACTGCACGGGCACACGCACCTGCCGATGGCCTGGATCGAGGAGGATGGATCGATCGAGGTCGTGAGTCCCGGGCATGGCTCAGTGCTTGAGATTCGAGGCCGGCGGGTGCTCGCGAACCCGGGCAGCGTCGGTCAGCCGAGGGACGGTGACGCGCGGGCGTCATACCTGATCTACGACACGGAACTGGATACGATTTCCTGGTACCGCGTTCCATACGACGTCGAGCCGGTGCAGACGGCGATGCGCGCCGCGGGGCTGCCGGCCCACCTCTCGTCGCGCCTGGCCGTCGGGTTGTGAGGCGCCTCGCCCGATGATCGGAGGCCGCCAGCCGCTCCGCGGTCGCAAGCTCGGAGATCGACGCATTCGAGTTGATCGTCCGCACGCCGCCTACTTCCGCTGGAGCGGCAAGGGCGTCATGACGGCCAAAGTGGCCGCGAGCACCCCCACGACGGGCATCGGGCAGGCCTTCGCCGCGGTCCGGCGCGTGTTCCTCGGGCGGCCGCTCGCCTCCGACGAGGAGCTCGGCGAGCGCCTGAGCAAGAAGAAGGCGCTCGCGATCTTCAGCTCGGACGCGATCTCGTCGTCCGCGTATGCCACCGAGGAAATCCTCCGAGTCCTGATCCTCGGCGGTGCGGCCGCGCTCGTGCTGGGTCTCGAGGTGTCCATCGCCATCGCGGTCCTGCTCGTGGCCGTGGCAATCAGCTACCGGCAGGTCTGCCTGGCGTATCCCACCGGCGGCGGGTCCTACTCCGTGTCAAAGCGGAACTTCGGACGGAACGCCTCGCTCATCGCCGCGTCCGCCCTCCTGATCGACTACGTGATGACCGTGGCGGTCTCCACGACGTCCGCCGTGGAGCAGATCATCTCGGCGGTCCCCGAGCTCGCCGACGAGCGCGTGATCATCGGGGTCCTCGGGGTTGCCGTGATCACGATCGGCAACCTCCGCGGCCTGCGCGAGGCGGGGAACATCTTTGCCATCCCGACCTATCTGTTCATTGGTTCGGCGCTGCTGATGATCGCCATCGGAACCTTCAGGATCATCGTCGGGGGCGAACAGGCGGAGTTCGCGCCTCAGATCGTCGAGCAGGCGGGCAAGATCCCCGAACAGGTCGGCATCCTGCTGCTCCTGCGCGCATTTGCCGCCGGCGCCGTCGCCTTGACTGGAACTGAGGCGATTGCGACCGGCGTGCCGGCGTTCAAGCCGCCCGAAGCCAAGAACGCCGCGGCCACGCTTGGCGTCATGGCCGTGCTCCTCGGCGTCCTGTTCATCGGGATCACCTTCCTGGCCGTGAACTTCGGGATCACCCACGTCGAGTCGCCCGAGCAGCGAACCGTTATCAGCCAGGTCGCCGGGCGCGTCTACGGGGAGGGCTCGATTCCGTTCTACCTCTTCCAGACCTTCACGGCGCTGTTGCTGTTCCTGGCCGCGAACACGAGCTTCAACGCCTTTCCGCGGCTGCTGGCGATCCTCGCCGGGGATTCGCACATGCCCCGCCAGTTCGGCCTTCGCGGGGATCGGCTGGCGTTCTCCTACGGGATCATCGTCCTGGCGGTCGTGGCGTCGGGCCTGATCGTCCTGTTCAACGGCGAGACCCACCTGCTGATCCCGCTGTACGCCATCGGCGTGTTCATCGACTTCACGATCAGCCAGGCGGGGATGATCCGGCACTGGCTCCGCGAGCGGCCCGATGGCTGGCAACGACGCCTCGCGATCAACGCCTTCGGGTGCGTCCTGACGGCGGTCGTGGCCGTCGTCGTGGCCATCGCCAAGGCCCCTGCCTCCCTGATCGTGCTCGTGCTCATCCCCATCCTTGTCCTGATCATGCTGTTCATTCGTCGTCAATACGAGAAGCAGTCGACCGAATTGCAGGTTGGCGACGACGCAGTCTTCGCGGGGCCGAATCGGGAGCAGCGCGTGGTGGTTCCCGTGAACGGAATCAACCGCGCGGTCGTCCAGGCGGTGACGTTCGCGCGGACCATCGCGAGCGACGTGCGGGCAGTCTATGTGACGGTGGATCCCGACGAGGCCGAGGCGATGTTGCGGCGCTGGGAACGTCAGATCCCGGGCGTTCCGCTGGTCATCGTGGAATCGCCCTATCGGGCGATCGTTGAACCAATCGTCGCCTACCTCGATGTCCTTGCCGACTCGTGGCCGCCCGATCGCCCGGCGCCGGTCACAATCGTCGTCCTGCCGGAGTACGTGGCGAAGCACTGGTGGGACCGGCTCCTGTACAACCAGACCGCCAAACGGCTCAAGTCGGCGATGGTTGGTCGCGAACACACCATCGTCGCCGACGTCCCGTTCCGCCGCGATCACTGACCGGTCGCTCGGTTCGGGAGGGACACCCGGCGGCGAGCGCTACGGTGGTATCGTGACCGCCGCGAACGACCCGCTCCCCGGGTCCGGATTCAGCGGGACCCGCCGTCCCGGATACAGCCAGGGCAGTCGACCAGACCGGTGTCCGAAACCCCTCCACTCGTCTTCCAGCGCGCGGTGATCGCCCTCGCCGGAGGCAGCGGCGACGCCCGCGTCGTCCAGCTCGTCGCCGAGCTCGCTCGGCCGATCAAGGCAGACCTTGCGGCCGTCCACGTCGTGGAGGTCGGCTGGGCGCAACCGCTGGACGCCGACGTCGCCGGTCAATCCGAACAGGCCCAGCGGATCCTCGATCTCGCCGAGGCCACGGCCGAGCGGTCGAAGGTGCGCCTCGAGCCGGTCCTGTTGCAGGCCCGGGAAGTCGGCGCGGCGCTGGTCGATGAAGCCATCGAACGGGCGGCAGACCTGCTGGTGCTGAGCCTGCCCTACCGGAAGCGCTTTGGCGGCGATTTCGCCATCGGTCGAACCATTCCCTACGTCCTGAAGAATGCCCCGTGCGCCGTGTGGGTGGTGCGGGAACCAATCACCGAGGAAGCATCGTGAAGATCGTCATCGTCGGGGCCGGCCGGGTCGGAGCTGTGCTGGCCGAGGCCTACGACGCCGGCGGCCATGAGGTCATCGTGCTCGACATCAAAACCAGCGCGTTCGATCGCCTGCCGCATGAGTTTCGGGGTAATGCCGTCCGCGGCGATGGGACCGATGAGGACACCCTGCGACGCGCCGGGGCCGAGGGCGCGGACGTGTTCCTGGCCCTGACGGAAGGGGACAACAGGAACGTCATGGCCACGCAGGTGGCGGCCGAGAAGTTGGGGATCGTGAGGGTCGTGGCCAAGATCAACGATCCGGTCAGGGCGGCGGCCTACGCCGAACTCGGCATCGCCACGGTCTGCCGCACAACGATGCAGGCGGATGCCATCAGCGCCTACCTGGGACTCGGATCCCTGGGGCTCCCCGCGATCATCGCGCCGACGTCATCGCATCACGGTACCGGCGAGCACACGCCGTTGGCCGAGCACATCGACGCCGGCGTCGCCGGCCAGGAGGCTTGCGTCATGTTCGTGCTGGTCGTCGGCGGTGGCAAGGTCGGCTATTACCTGGCCAAGGAGCTGGTCGAGAACAGCCATGAGGTCGTGCTCATGGAGAAGGACCGCGCCCGGGCGGACCAGATTGCCGACGAGATCGGCTCGATCGTGGTCGCCCACGACGGCTGCGAGGGCAAGTACCTCGGCGAGGCCGGCTGTGCTCGAGCCGACATCGTCGCGGCGGTCACCGGCGACGACGAGGACAACCTCGTCATCTGCCAGATGGCCAAGCATCACTTCGACGTCCCACGCACCATCGCGCGGGTCAACAATCCGAAGAACGAGGCCCTCTTCCGGCACCTTGGCGTCGACGAGCTGATCAGCCCGACCCGGATGATCCTGGGCTCGATCGAGCAGGACATCCCCGTCCACGAGCTGCTCCACCTGGCGGCGCTCGGCGAGGGCGAGCTC
>CAZOJS010000024.1:0-4610 GCA_964580175.1 uncultured Anaerolinea sp.
CCGAGTTCGAGAGCCTCATCGAGCTCCAGGACGTGTCCTGCTGGTACGGCTCGTTCAGGGCGGTGCGCAATATCGACATCAGCATCGTCAGGCAGCGGATCACCGCGCTCATCGGGCCGTCCGGGTGCGGCAAGTCGACCCTCATCCGGACGATGAACCGGATGAACGACCTCGTGCCAAGCTACCGAACCGAGGGCCGGGTCCTGTTCGAGGGCCAGGACCTGTCCGCCCCAGGGGTCGACCCGGTCGCCGTTCGACGCCGCGTCGGGATGGTCTTCCAGAAGCCGAACCCGTTCCCGAAGAGCGTCTACGACAACGTCGCCTTCGGCCCGCGGATCAACGGCTTCAAGGGCAACATGGACGAGCTCGTCGAGCGCTCGCTTCGCCGGGCCGCGCTGTGGGATGACGTGAAGGACAAGCTCAACCAGTCCGGGATGGCCCTTTCGGGTGGCCAGCAGCAGCGCCTGTGCATCGCCCGGACGATCGCCGTGGAACCCGAAGTCATCCTGATGGACGAGCCGTGCTCGGCGCTTGACCCGCGCTCCACGCTCCAGATCGAGGAACTGATGGCGGAGCTCAAGCGCGACTACACGATCGTGATCGTCACCCACAACATGCAGCAGGCAGCACGGGCCTCCGATACCACGATCTTCATGACGATGGGCGACGATCGCGCCGGGTATGTCGTCGAGGAGGGTGACACAATCCAGATCTTCACCAACCCGAGGGACCGGCTGACGGAGGACTACGTGTCGGGACGGTTCGGCTGATGGAGGGCTCGATGGACGATCCGGTCATGATGTCGCCCGAGGCCCTCGGCCCCGGCTCGCGCAGCGCCCTCGACCGGGAGGAGCGCCTCGTCAAGGACGGGATCCTCCGGATGGGCTCGCTCGTGGAGTCCCAGATCCGGGGTGGGGTCCGCGCCCTCGTCGAGCTGGACCTCGGGATAGCCGAGCTGATCATCGGCGGCGATCGCGCCGTCAACGATGCGCAGCGCGCCGTGACGGACACGATCGCGATGACGATCGCGACCCAGCAACCCGTGGCTCGGGACCTGCGCTTCCTGCTCGCGTTGAACCATGTTGCCTTCGAACTCGAGCGCATCGGCGATCACGCGGCGAGCATCGCGAAGCAGACGCGATGGCTTGTCGAGGAGCCGAGCCTGCCCGTTGCTGCCGAGCTCGGGCGGATGGGCAACGTGGCGGCGGACCTCGTGGCGGGAATCCTCCGGGCCCTGGTGGACGTCGACGACAAGCTGGCGCGCGAGGTGGCCGCCCGGGACGACGAGATCGACCATGACTACCGGCATGTCTTTGCCGAGGTCGTGAAGGAGATGCGTGCCGATCCCGCGGTCGTCGAGCGCGGCACGCGCCTGATCCTCGCGGGGCACTGGATCGAGCGCATCGGTGACCGCGTTACGAACATCGCCGAGGACATTGTCTATCTCACGTCCGGCGAAGTCGAGGACCTCAACCGATGAGCGCGGCGACGACGCCCCGTGCTCGTGAGGACAGCACCCGACCGCCGCTCCGCGTGCTGTTCGTCTGCACCGGCAACTCCGCGCGCAGTTTGCTGGCGGAGGTCCTCCTCCGCGAGAAGGGCGGTCCGAGGTTCGAGGTCCACAGCGCCGGCACGGTGCCGGCTGGCGTGAACCCCATGACCATCCGTGTCCTCGAGCAGGCCGGTCTACCGTCGGAAGGCCTGCGTTCCAAGTCAGTTGCGGAGTTCCGCGACCAGCACTTCGACTTCGTGATCACGCTGTGCGACGACGCCCGCCAGACCTGCCCCGTGTTCCCTGGCGTGCACGAGTCGTATCACTGGGGCTACGACGACCCGTCGGCGGTCGAGGGGCCGGACGACGTCCGCCTGGCGGCCTTCGGCCGGACGCTCACTGCGATCGCGGGGCGGGTCAAACAGTTCGTGACCGTGGTCCGTCGGGCGGCCTGATGGCGGAGCTCGTGCAGCTCCACCTGGTCCGCCACGCCCATGCGGGCAATCCGGCCCGCTGGAGCGGTCCCGACGAGGAACGACCCCTGTCCGAGAAGGGCCGCCGCCAGGCCGAGCGCCTGGCGACCCTCCTGGCCACGGCGGGCATCTCGCCCGATGTCATCGTCAGCTCGCCCAGGCTGCGAGCCGTCCAGACGGCCGAGATCCTGGCGCGAGCCGTCGATCAGGCTGTTCGGATCGATGCCCGACTCGCCGGGCCGCTGGACCTCGGTTCGTTGTCGTCGATCCTCGCCGACGCGGGCGCACCGTCACTGCCGATGCTGGTGGGCCACGACCCCGACTTCAGCGACCTGGCGTCCGAGTTGGTGGCGGCCTCGGTGTCCATGCGCAAGGGCGCGCTGGTCCGCATCGACCTGGTCGGGCCAGTTCAGCCCGGGGCCGGCGCCCTGCGCTGGCTCGTGCCTCCTGAGCTGCTCGGCCGTTAGGTTCCCGCGTCCCCCGTCGCGATGGGGACGGGCTGACCGGCCGAACGCCGCATGCGGGGACGGGCGAGGTCCGTGGCCGGCACGAAGTCTCCCGGCACCAGTTCGCGTCCGATCGCGCCCAGCCGCCCGATCGCGTCGGGCGCGAGGCGGTAGTAGACCCACGAGCCACGCCGCTCCGAGGTCACGACACCCGCTTCGCGGAGGACGCGCAAATGATGCGAGACCGTCGGCTGGGAGACGTCTGTGAGGTCCGTGAAATCGCAGGCACAGATGCCGTCGCAGGCCGCGAGCTGCCGGACGATCGACAGCCGCACGGGGTCTGCCAAGGCGGCGAGTAGTCGGACGTCGGGGTCGGTAGACCGCGCCATGAGGGAATATTAATCGATGACCGTCGATATGGACAGGTATCGATTTGGGCTATATTGATGTCCATCGATACAACGTCCACGGGACACCCAACAGGAGCCCTCGAGATGACCGCCCTCGATTCCGCGCCCAGCAAAGCGACTGAGACCGGGTCCCGGATCCACGAGATCGTCCGCGAGCGATATGCCGAGGCTGCCATCGCGGCCGCAGGGGCGACCAGCCTTGAGGAGGCGGCCGCCTTCTCCGACGCGCTCGCCTCGTCCTGCGGTCCCGACGGCTGCTGCGACGACCTCTCTTCCCCGATCTTCGGTGCGGAGCTCTACGCTGCGACCGACCGAGCATCCCTCCCGGAAGCGGCCGTCCTTGCCTCACTTGGCTGCGGCAACCCCACGGCCGTCGCAGAGCTGCGCGAGGGCGAGACCGTGCTTGACCTCGGTTCCGGCGGTGGGATCGACGTCCTCCTCTCCGCGAAGCGCTTGGGTCCAACCGGCCACGCGATCGGCCTCGATATGACCGACGAGATGCTCGCGCTCGCCCGGCGCAACGCAGCCGAGGCCGCGGCGACGAACGTCGAGTTCGTCAAGGGCACGATCGAGGCGATGCCGCTCCCCGACGCGTCCGTCGACGTCGTCATCAGCAACTGCGTCATCAACCTCGCCGCGGACAAGGGCGCGGTCTTCCGCGAGATCGCCCGCGTCCTGCGGCCGGGCGGGCGGATGGGCGTGAGCGACATCGTCGCCGACGACCTCCTGACCCCTGCACAGCGCGCCGAGCGCGGCACGTACGTCGGCTGCATCGCCGGCGCGCTCTCGTTCCGCGAGTTCCGGACCGGACTGCGAGCCGCCGGCCTGACCGATATCCAGGTGGTGCCGACCCATTCGGTCGCCGACGGCATGCATGCCGCGATCATCCGCGCAACGAAGCCGCTCACCGCGTAGCGCGGCGGCGCTCCGCCGCCGTTCACCCGTCGAGGGCGGCAGCCTCGACACACACCGCAACGACGCCGATGCGCTCGAGCCGAGCGGCGGTCGAGCGGCGTCGCACCGTCCAGGCGGCCACCTCGAGGGTCGCCGTGGCCGCGGCCGTCAGGCCGGCGCCCGTGATCGAGCGCCAGTCGACAGAGACGCCCCGGCAGCCCAGGTCGGCCGCAAGCCAGATCGTCGCGGGGGTCAGCTCGTCGGCGTTGAGCCAGCGTGGCCAGTCGGGCCGTAGTCCAGCGAGCCAGCGCAGGGTTTCGACCTCGAACGACGACACGACCGTACGCGGCAGGGCCGGTCCGCGGAATGACTCGAGGACCGGCACGACACCGGGCACCGGCTCGCCCTTCAGCTCGACATCGAGGTACGGGCCCGGCCCGGCACTCGCGAGGACGTCGGCGAGCGTCGGGATCCCGGCCGCCCGAAGCTCCGCGACGAACAGCTCCTCGGGACGTTCCGGCCGACCCTGGACACGCCCAAGTGTCGCGTCGTGGAGCAGGATCGGAGTCCCCTCTCGCGAGCCGCGGACATCGAACTCGAGGCCGTCACACGCCAGGTTGGACAGTGCCGCCTGCATGGCCGCGAGCGAGTTCTCGGGCGCAACCCGCCAGTCGCCGCGGTGGGCCAGGCGAAGGGCCCGGGGCACCTTCAGTCCCCGACCGACACGCTGGCGACGAGCCCGAGGTGATCCGACGGGTAGAGCGTGGGGTCGCCGACCGTCGGCCGGTCGAAGACGAGTCTGCAAGCCACAGCGTGAAGTGGCCCGCGGAGCCAGATGTAGTCGAGGCAGCCGGGATCGCCGTCCGTGTCCATCCCGGGCGCCTGGATGCCGGAC
>CAZOJS010000025.1:0-7737 GCA_964580175.1 uncultured Anaerolinea sp.
ACTCGCTCAGACCCTGGACCCGAAGCAGGTCGGCGCACTGATCGCGCGCCATCTGACGACCGGCCTCGGCTTCGACGCCGGGGTGATCAGCACCTGGGACGTCGCAGCCAATCAGGTCATCTCGCAGGGAGAACATCCGGATCGTGGCGTGGTCGCCAATCACCCCTCGTACGACCTCGCCGAGTTCCCAGAGACGCGCCGTGTGCTGGAGACGCAGGTCACGCTCGTGGTCGATACCGAGGATCCCTCGGCGGACGCCGCCGAGGTTGGCATCCTGCGCGAGGAGGGCTTCCGACTCATGGTCATGATCCCGCTCGTAGCGAAGGGCCAGTCGGTCGGGCTGATTGAGTTGATCTCCAGGACCCTGGTACCGATCGACGAGACCCGACTCGCGCTCGTGCAGGCGATGGCCAACGAGGCCGCCATGGCCCTCGACAACGCTCGCCTGTATGAACAGGCGCGCTCACTGGCCGACCGCGACCCCCTGACCGGCTTCTTCAATCACCGCTACCTCTACGAGCGGATGGGCGAGGAAGTCGTCCGGGCGCGGCGAGCTCGTCGCCCGCTGAGCGTCCTTCTCCTGGATCTCGACGACTTCAAGCTCGTCAACGACACCTTCGGGCACCAGTTCGGGGACCGCTGCCTCGTGCACCTCGCGGAGGTGGTCAGGGCCACCCTCCGACTGTCCGACGTGCCGGCCCGCTTCGGCGGGGACGAATTCGCGGTGATCCTGCCCGATGCGGACGAAGCGGCGGCCGCCGCCGTCGCGGCTCGGATCGTGGACGATCTGGCCCGAAACCCCGTCCTTGCGGAGGGCCGCGGTCCGGTCCCGATCTCCGTCTCAATCGGCGTCGCGTCGGTCGGCCCCGAGGTCCGGACACCAACCGAGCTCATGGAGCTCGCCGACCGCCGGAGGTACGAAGCGAAGATCGCCGGTGAAGGCCGAGCCCCCACGCGGGACATGCCTGTGGTTGCGCTCGCCGGCTGACAAGTCGGGCTACTGGTCGGAGGCGGTACCTTCGTACCACGGCCGGGGACTGGACGGGGGATGGTCCGCGCCGCCATCCTTGCATCCTGTGAGAGCCGCGGACCCGCGACGCAACCGCCGAGCACCCGAGGACCGATCGGTTCGTCGGACCTGGTGGCTCCTCTCCGGGACCTTCTTCATCCTCGCCCTGCTGGCGGCGATCCGCGTACTCACGCTCGGCGACTCGCTGTCGGTGGCCCTGGCCGTGGCCGTGGCGGTCGCCTCTGTCGCGGCGATCGCCCACCGCAACGCCGTCCGTGCGCTCGAGGGTCGCGGACGGACCGAGGCTGAGAACTTCGCCCGCATCCTGTCCGGGCTGTCGAGATCAGTCAGCGTCGATGCGATCGTCGGGGCGATCGTCGAGGACCTGGCCGACGGAACCGGCGCGGATCACGTCGTCGTCGCCCGCCGAAGCCCGGATCGCGGCCACATGGAGGCCACAATGGTCACCCGCCGGGCGGGCGTCCCGAATTCCAGCACCATCCTTCCGCTCGGGGATCTGGATCTGAACACAGCCTGGACGAGCTCACGGCTCGTGGCGATCCCCATCCACACGGACGGTGATCACCCGTTGGTGGCCGCGGCGGCTCGGCCCACCGATCCGTCGGACCAGGGTGAGCGGGCGGCCGACCGGGCGTTCGAGCGGGTCGTCGAGCGGGCGTCCGTGGAGGCAATGCCGCCCCCGCCCCGCGCATCCGCCGCCGCCTCGCGTCGAGGATCGTCGCCCGGGGTTGCGGAGGCTGTCACGCGGATCGGGAGAGTGGTCGGCGAGCTGCTCGAGGACTTCGGCCTGCCGAACCCGATCGGCGGCCGCGGACTTGTCCCGGCTTCGCGCGCCGAGGTCGTGGGTGGTGGGGCACCGGCCCTGATCGCGGCCCGGATCGCCGAGCGAGTTCGTGCGGTCTACGGGCTCAGCCACACGCTCGCGGCGCCGCTCCGAACCGAGGAGGGCGTCATCGGGGCGATCGTCGTGTCGCGCCGCGACCGCGAAGCCTGGGACGGCCCGGCCCGGCGCCTGCTCGAGGGAGCGGCCGTCGAGGCGGCCGCGGCGCTGGCCCGCGCCTACAGCTACCGTGAAGCGACCGCCAACGCGTCCACGGATCCGCTGACGGGCCTCCCGAACCGACGCTACTTCGATGAGTTCTGCGGCCTCCTCGCACGGCGCCGCCGGGCCGGCGACGCGGTCGCGGTGCTGATGATCGATATCGACAAGTTCAAGGTCCTCAACGACACCTACGGCCATCCGGTCGGCGACGAGGTCCTCAAGGCGGTGGCCGGGGCGATCGTGTCGGCGGTCCGCGAGGAAGACGTCCCGGCGCGCGTCGGCGGCGAGGAATTTGCCGTGCTGTTGCGGAATCCCGGGCCCGAGGTCGCACTGGAGGTGGGGGAGCGTGTCCGGGAGGCCGTCAGAGCCCTGGATCTGCGTGCCCACGGCGTGCCCGGCGTGAGCGTGTCCGTCGGCGTGGCCAATGCTCGCGGCGCGGACGAGCCGATCCCAGGGCTCATCGAGCGGGCCGATCGGGCTCTCCTGCGGGCCAAGCGGGCCGGGCGCGATCGCGTCGTCTCCGCCTGAGTCTGCCTGGGCAGGGCCCAAGCTCGGCGTGCGCCTAACTCGCCCGATCGGCGCGCCAGACCTGATCCGCGCCTGACCGGCGGGCCTGACGCGGCTACCATCGGCTCGTGCCTGTGCCAGTGGATCCCAGCCCGGCGCCTTTGGCCGTTTCGGATGCCGCAACGGACGCGCCCCCCGAGCCGCCCTCGAACGGCGAGCTGGCGCGGATCTTCCACGAGATCGGCGACCTCCTCGAGGTCAAGGGCGAGCTGGTGTTCAAGACCGTCGCCTATCATCGGGCCGCCGACGCCATCGGCCGATCGCCGGTCGCCGTGGCGCGGGCCTACGCGGACGGACATCCGCCGAGCATTCCGGGCGTCGGCAAGGCCATCGCCGACAAGGTGGCGGAACTCGCAACGACGGGTCGTCTGGGATATCACGAGCGTTTAGTCGAGGAGTTTCCGGCGACTCTCGTTGATCTGCTGCGGGTGCCGGGTCTCGGGCCACGGACCGTCCGCCAGCTCTGGACGACGCTCGGCATCGCCGATCTCCCCGCGCTCCGGAGCGCGGCCGAGGCCGGCCTGCTCCGGGGTCTCCGTGGTCTGTCCGGCCGCACCGAGCAACTGATCCTCGAGGGAATTGCGGGCCTTTCCGGGCGCGAGCGCCGGATGCTCCTCCACGACGCCCGCGACGCGGTCCGCCTCGTGACGGATGCCCTCGCCGAGGTCGAGGGCGTCCAGCAGGTCGTGGCGGCCGGCTCATTTCGTCGCCGGCGCGAGACGGTCGGCGACCTCGACATCCTGGTTGCAACAGCGAGCCCCGCCGCGGTGATCGACCGCTTCACGACGCTGCCGGCGGCGGAGGCCGTGATCAATCGGGGCACGGAAAAGGCGGCCATCCGCCTCATGACGGGACCGCAGGTGGACCTGATGCGGATGGCGCCCGGCGCCGGCGGAACCTATCTCGTCCATTTCACCGGCTCGAAGGCGCACAACGTCCGGCTTCGGGAGCGGGCACGCGACCGCGGCTGGAGTCTGTCCGAGAAGGGGTTTCAGAAGATCGACCCTGCGGGCAACGTCCGCGAAGGCGAAGGGGCGGAGCTGAAGACGTTCGCGACGGAGGCCGAGGTGTACGCGTTCCTGGAGCTTCCGTTCATCGAGCCCGAGCTTCGCGAAGATGCCGGCGAGATCGAAGCCGCCGTCGACGGTCGTCTGCCGGCCCTGATCGGACTGGCTGACCTACGCGGCGATCTTCATTCGCACTCCGACTGGTCCGACGGGATTCAGCCGATCGAGGTCATGGGCGAGGCCGCCCGCCGCCGCGGACATGCCTACCAGGTCCTCACCGACCACTCGGTGTCGCTTGGGATTGCCCGGGGCCTGACTGCCGAGCGGGTCGCGGCCCAGGCCCTCGTCATCGCGTCCTTGAACCGCGGCTACGAGGCCGAGGAGGCCGCCGGAGCCGCCCCGTCCGAGACGTCCCAGGAAGGGTTCCGGCTGCTCCACGGCTGTGAGCTGGAGATCCGCGCCGACGGGCGACTCGACTACGACGACGAGGTGCTGGCCCGCTTCGACCTGGTCGTCGCGTCGCTTCACGTCGGCAGGCGCCAGTCGCGGCGTGAGTTGACCGACCGGGTGCTCGGTGCGATCCGCAACCCCCACGTGGATGTGATCGCCCATCCGGCCGGGCGGAAGATCGGCGAGCGCGACGATCTCGACCTGGACTGGGATGTGATCTATGGCGAGGCCGCTCGAACGGGAACCGTGCTCGAGATGAACGGCTCACCCCATCGCCTCGATCTGGCCGTGGAGCGGGCCCGCCACGCCGTGGCGGTCGGCTGCCTTCTGTCCGTCGATTCCGACGCTCACCGTGTGGAGGAATACGAACACCTGGCGTGGGGCATCGATCAAGCGCGGCGAGCCTGGATCGAGCCGGGCGTCGTCCTCAACACGCGCTCACGAGCCGACCTCCTCGCCTACGTCCAGCGCCACGATCGCTGAGCACTTCCCCCTCGTCGAGTGAGGCTGCTCCGGTGTCAAGGCAGTCGCGTACCATCGTGGCCATGGGCATGCTCGGCGCGTCGCGCGACCTCGTGATCGCGACAATCGCCGTCGCCCTGCTGGGGCGCTTGGTGGACGGGCCGGCGGTCTGGCTCGTGGGACTGTGTCTGCTCGCCGCCGTCATCCTGGGCAGCCTGCAGATCTTTGGCGATAACGTGCCCACCACCGCGGGGACGGGCGTCCCGGTGGAATCGCTGGTCGTGCCGGGCGTCACGGCGCTGGCGATCTTCAGCAGCCTTCGCCTCGTTCCGATCGGGATCATGATCGCGCCGGCCCTGCTTCTCGGTGCCTGGCTCCTGAGCCGCGTCCTTACCGTGGAGGCACGACTCCTGGGCAGCGAGAAACGCCCGTCGAGCGCGGATCGCACTGCCGTCATGGGGCACCTGCTGGTCGTCGGTTTTCTGGCCTTCACGGGGGCCGCTGCCCTGGTGCCAGGTGGCCTGCCCGAGCCCGGGGTGGTAGTCGCCGCGCCAACCGGGCTCCAACTCGCCACGCTCGCGACCGCCGACGCCCTGATCGCCTTCCTGCTCGGCTACCGCGCCGCCGCGCTTCGGACCGCCAACGTGCGGGATGTGGCCTGGTTCGCCCTGACGAGCGCCATCGTCGTCGCCATCGGCGCCGCCGGTCTCCGCGCGATGGAGATCCCCCGGCTGCTCGGCCCGGCGCTCCTGATCCTCGTGTTCTTCCTGTGGGACGTGGTCCATGGCACGCCGCCATCGCGTCGCCGTGACGCCCGAAGGATCTGGGAAATGATCCTCCTCGTCGCCCTCGGGATCGTCGTGATTGCGTGGAGCGTCCGGCTCCGCGGCTGAGGCCCGGTCATCCCGTCGCAGCGACAACCATTTGACCGGCGACGGTCCGGATGCTACAAACCTTGTCCACCCATGGCGCCCCCGGCGTTCCGTCGGCCCGCGCCGCTCATCGCTCGCTTCCGCGGCAGCCATCGCTCGCCGGCCCGATCGCCCGAAAGGACCAGACCTCGTGACCTTCCCTGAGACGGACAACGCGTCCAGCCCAATCGCCACCACGCGGCTGAAGCGACAGCTCGCCGAACAGGCGATCGCGCAGGCCGCAGCCGGCAACTGGTCGGAGGCCGCGGACACCAACCGACGGCTCCTGGAGCTCGGCCCCGAGGCAGACGCAGAGAATCGGCTGGCCAAGTCCCTGTGGGAGCAGGGCGAGCTCGGCGCCGCCCGCGAGCATTACCAGGCCGCCCTGGCCCTCGATCCAACGAACCGGATCGCGGAGCGCAACATCGACCGGCTCAAGACGCTGCTGGTTGCGGCCGGCGAGCGGACCGTACCCGCCCAGGTCGGCAGCAAGGCCCCGGTCAGGATCTTCGTCGAGGAGACCGGCAAGACGGGCTTTGCCTTCCTGATCGACCTGCCCGATCCGCGCAAGCTCGCCCAGGTGAACCCGGGCGACGCGGTCGAGTTGACCCCGGAGGGCAATCGACTCATCGCCACCAGCAGCGGCGTCCAGATCGGGACCGTGGAGCCGCGCGTCGCGGCGCGGTTGCTGAAGTTGATGGCGGAAGGCAACAAGTACGCCGCCGGCGTCACGTCCCTCGGGGCGGTCGATGTCCGGATCATCATCCGCGAGGTCTATCAGGACCCGCGCAATTACGGCAAGGTCAGCTTTCCGACGGCCGCCAAGTCGACCGACCTGCGGCCGTACACGAAGGGCACGCTCGTCCGCGAGGACGAGGAGCTCGAGGAGGACCTCGAGGACGACGTCGAGGACGACGAGATCGAGGACCTCGATCGGGTGCTCCCGCCCGATGACACCACCGACGAGGCATTCGTCGAAGAGAACGACGACCTCGACGAGGGCTGACCGCGGCGCTTCCGTCTGGTCCCGAGCGTCGGCGGTGATCCGGAGCGCGTGGTCCAGCTATCGACCGTCCGACGAAGGAGCGCGTTCTGACGGGCTCGATCCGGCGCTTCCCGCCGCTCAATGGTCGACCGATGCGCCGATTCGACGAAGATCGGAGGCTGCCGTGCCCCATTCGCTGACGGAAAGAGGTTGAGCCAGCGTAAACGTTCGTCGGACGGTCGATCCGCGAACCAGCCCGAAGCGCACGGGGGCCCGACCGGGGGCCCGACCGGGGGCCCGACCCGGGGGCCCTACCGGGGGCCCGACCGGGGGCCCGACCGGGGGCCCTACCGGGGGCCCTACCGGGGGGCAATCCTGGCTATTGACCCCACCTGGAGCACTATCCCGATCGGAGCGGGTGAATCCGCCCAGCGGCAGCCGGGCGGGGCCGGGTTCGAGCAGGTCGCACGCACTCGCTGAGCGTGGCCGCGGCCGTCGGACCCAACGCGTCAGGGTCTCTCGGCCGCGCTCGTCCCCGGTCTACCTGGATAGTGCTCCCTCGGCGAACATTGGCCTGGAAACCGGGGGGCGGAGCGACCGGCAGGGTGGGGTCCGGGGTATGGGCGAGCAGGAAGGCGTCCTGGGTCATACGAGGCAGAGTAGCCTCCGGACCCGTCTGCCACAATCGCGACATGGCGAGCCGCGCAATCCCCGTTCGCGCCGAGGCCGGGTTCACCATGCCGGCGTTCGAGCGCATCGCCCCGCCACCGCAGCCGGACGTGCTCATCGCCCGGCTCGAGGCCGGAACGGCGCCGGGGGACATCGTGGCCGATTTGCACGGCCGGGGCGGCTGGGTGGCCCGTGCTGCGATCGACCGACAACGGCGTGCGCTGACGCTTGAGAGCAGTCCGCTGACCCGCCTGCTCGCGGAGGTCGTCCTGCGTCCGCCCGACCTGCGCCATCTCGATGCCGCATTCTCGACCCTCGGCGCTTCGCCCCGGGGCGAGTCGAGCCTGAAGCTCGCGATCGGGGCCATGTTCGCCACCCAGTGCGCCACCTGCGAGCGGATCCTCAGCGCGGATGAATGCATCTGGTCGGCGGATACGTCCGCTCGAGCGGGAGGCTCGCCCGGTCCCGTCGTCGGCGAGCCCATGGTGATGATCCAGAAGGTGTATCGCTGTGTGGTCTGTCGCGATCAGCATGGCGGCCTGGAGCTGCGTCAGATGGCCCCCGACGAGACCGATCGCCTTCGAGCGGCGACCGACGTGGGGGCAGACTCGGTT
>CAZOJS010000026.1:0-2580 GCA_964580175.1 uncultured Anaerolinea sp.
CACATGGCGACGAGCCGCCCAACAACTGGCCGAGTGTGTTTGGCGGGCCGGCCTGGGTCCGGGTCCGGGAACCTGACGGGCGACCCGGACAGTGGTTCCTCCACGTCTTCGCGCCTGAACAGCCGGACCTGAACTGGGAAAACACCGAGGTCCGTGCGGAGTTCGAATCCATCCTCGCGTTCTGGCTGGACCGTGGTGTCGACGGCTTCCGCATCGACGTGGCCCACGCGATGATCAAGGCGCCCGGCCTGCCCGACCTCCTGCCCGAAGACACCACCGACGAGCCGCTTGCGCCGGGCACGCACCCGCACTGGGATCAGGAGGGCGTCCATGAGATCCATCGCTCGTGGCGCCGCGTCATGGATCGATATCCCGGGGAGCGGATCCTGATCGGCGAGATCGGCCTCGAGGACCCGGAGCGGCTCGCGGCATACCTTCGGCCCGACGAACTCCAGACAGCGTTCAACTTCGCGTACATGGGCGCCGGCTGGGATGGCCAGGTGCTCCGAGGGATCATTGACGCGACGCTCGAGGCACATCGACGCATCGGGGCGACGCCGACCTGGGTGCTGGCGAACCACGATGCGACCCGCCAGGTCACGCGACTGGGACGGCCGTTCACGGGCTTTCGCAACCGCGAACTCGACGATATCCTCCCAACCGATCTCGCTCTCGGCACCAGGCGGTCGCGGGCTGCCATCCTGCTGATGCTGGCGCTGCCCGGGTGTGCCTACCTCTATCAAGGGGAGGAGCTGGGCCTCTGGGAAGTCGAAGATCTACCGGAGCAGGTCCTCCAGGACCCGATCTGGGAGCGCAGCGGCCACGTGATTCGCGGGCGGGACGGTTGTCGAGTTCCGCTCCCATGGGCCGGCGATGCCCCGCCGTTCCAGTTCGGACCGGAGGGTTCCGATCCGTGGCTCCCTCAGCCCGAATCCTGGCGGAGCCTGACCGTCCAGGCGGAGTCCCGTGAGAGCGACTCCATGTTGGCGCTGTACCGGACCGCACTCCACATCCGGCGTCGGCTGGACGGCTTCCGCGCCGTTACCTGCGAGTGGCTGCCGAGCCCAGGGGGAACCCTGCTCCTTCGGCGAGGCGACGGGATCCACTGCGCCGTCAACATCTCCGGCGAGGTCATGGCGATGCCGAAAGACGTCGAACTGCTCGTAAGTTCTGTCCTCGACGTTAGCCAGCTGCCTCGCGACGCGGCGGCGTGGTACCGGGCTCGCGAGGTTCGCTAGCGTCCATGCCGGCAGCGCCATCAGGCCCGAAGGAGGGCGGCCCCACGGCCCTCCGCCGGCCCGGATCCGGACGTCGTGGTCACACGCAACTCGGGACCTTCGGCCCTATCTTTGCGCGGCAACCGGCCGAAGAATTACAGGTGCGGTGGATATCGGAGGGGACGCCCGATATCCACCCTTTCGATTCTCAGCCCTCGTCCGCTCCCGGCCGCCGTCAAGGACGCTCGCACCTGAATCAACGATGATGCCGACGCTCGAGGTGCTCCTGTCGCTGGCGAAAGTGGCCGCCTAGAGCAGGTTCAGGCGGCTGGCATCGAGGCGGAGCTCATCGCGAAACGATGGGTCGGCGATCGCGATCAGGGCCTCGGCCCGTTCGTGGAGCGAGCGGCCCCACAATTCGGCGACGCCCCATTCGGTGACGATCGTGCGGGCGTGGCCGCGGGTCGTGACGACGCCGGCGCCTTCCCTGAGCGCGGCCACGATCCGTGAAGCCGATCCCCGGGCCGCAGTCGACGGCATGGCGATGATCGCGCGGCCCTCGCTGGCCAGCGCCGCGCCCCGCACAAAATCCATCTGGCCGCCAACGCCCGAATACAGCCGGTGGCCGATGCTGTCGGCCACCACCTGACCGGTAAGGTCGACCTCGATCGCCGAGTTGATCGCCGTCATCCGACTGAACGATCGAATGACGTGCGTGTCGTTGGTGAAGTCGACCGGTCGCATCTCGACCATCGGGTTGTCGTGGACGAAGTCGTACACCCGCTTTGACCCCATCAGGAATGCCGCCACGATCTTGCCCCGATTGCGCTCCTTCCGGCTGCCGTTGATCACGCCACGCTCGACGAGATCCACCACCACATCGGTGAACATCTCCGTATGGACGCCGAGATCCTTCTTGTCCACCAGCGCGGAGCCGATCGCGGCGGGGATCCCGCCGATTCCCATCTGGATCGTGGCGCCGTCGGGCACGAGGTCGGCCACGAACTGTCCGATCCGCCGCTCTGTCTCGCCCGGCTCGCCGATCCGATGCTCATAGGGCGGGACGTCGCACTCCACGGCAAGGTCGATCTGATCGAGGTGGATGAAGCTGTCTCCCAGGGTGCGCGGCATCGCGCGGTTGAACTGGACGATCACGGTCCTGGCGGCGCGGACCGCGGCGTGGATCGCCTCCACGCTGGTCCCGAGCGAGCAGAACCCGTGCGCGTCGGGCGGCGTGGCGTTGACGAGGACCGCGTCGAGCGGCAAGAGACCCGTTTCGAACAGGCGCGGCACGTCGGACAGGAACGACGGGATGTACTCGGCCCGGCCTTCGTTGACGGCTGCCCGTGCGTTCGGCCCGATG
>CAZOJS010000027.1:0-2818 GCA_964580175.1 uncultured Anaerolinea sp.
ATCCGTGCCTGCCAGTCCATTTCGTGACTGCGCGCCCCTAAAAAGTGGACTGACAGTCCACTTTGGATCGCGGGACGTCAGCCCGGTCCCGGCACGCCCGGCAGCGGAAGAGCGGGCAGCGTCACCGTCACGCGAGCCCCCGACGGCGCCAGGTTCTCCGCGACGGCATCCCCGCCGTGCGCGCGGGCCAGTGCCCGCACGATCGACAGGCCGAGGCCGGTCCCCGGACCAGTCCGGGCGGGATCGGCCCGAAAGAACCGATCGAACACGCGCTCGAGTGAGCCCGGAGGGAACCCGGGGCCATCGTCGCTCGTTCTGAGCGCCACGCTACCGTTGGCCACGGCCCGCGCTTCGACGAGGATGTGCCCGCCCGCCGGGACGACCACCAATGCGTTGTCGACGAGGTTGCCGAGGATCCGCTCGGCGGCGGCGCGGTCCGCAGCGAACGTGAGACCCGCGTCCGCGTCCGCTCGCAGCTCTATCCCGGCCGAGGCCGCACGAGGGGCAAATCGGGCGACAGCGGCATGCACGAGCGCGGTCGCATCCAATGCCTCCGGCCGCAACGACAGCCCGGCGGTGCCGGCCTCATCGACGGACCGAAGATCCTCGACCAGCTCCTCCATGCGCGCCGCTTCCTGAGAGATTGCGTCGGCGGCGCGGGTAATGCCTGCGCCGGTTGCCGTGCCGTCCCTGAGCGCCTCGGCGAAGCCGGACACCACCGTCAGCGGCGTCTTGAGGTCGTGCCGGATGTTGGCCAGCAGCTCGCGCTCCTCGCCGCGGACCCGGTCCAGTTCCAGGGTCATGGTGTTGAACCGCTCGGTCAGATCGCGAATCTCGAGCGGCCCCTCCGGGACGACCGGGTCCGTGGACGCGCCTGGAACCGGCACCGATGAGGTCGCGTCGGCCAATCGCCTGAGCGGCCGGGTGATTGACCGCGAAAGGAACCACGCGATCGGCGTCACGATCACGACGATCACAAGCACGACCCCCGGCAGCACGCGCAGAAGATCCCGGATGGCGAGGGCCCCCGACGCATCCGGTGCGGTCAGGACCAGGGCGATCCGCCCGATGGCGGCACCTTCGCGTCGCACCACCGTCGCTGAGTACAGGTAGCGCGCGCCGTCGGGGGCCGTCCACGTGCCGCCGGCTGATTGCCCGACGGTGAGGTCGGGCCGGAGCGCGATCGCCTGGGCGGTAAGCGGCGCCGCGTTGCCCTCGGCCGTAACAACCCGATCGCCGACGATTGCGTACAGACCGAGCTCCGGCCGGAGGTCTGACTTGAGCGCAGTGACGGCAGCCCGGAGTTCGCTCGCGCCGAGGGCCCGCACCCGCGTCGCGATCGGCTGGGTGACGTCCCCGAGGCTGCTGATGGTGGCTTCCTGATGGAGCGACCGCAGGCTGACGAACAGGCCGGCTCCCACGGCAAGGATCGCCACAAGCCCGACCGCGATGAACGCCGCCGCGATGCGGGCAGAAACGCGATCAGGCATCCGCGACCAGGCGATAGCCGATACCGCGCACGGATTCGATCGTCGGACCATCCGGCCCGAGCTTCTTGCGGACCTCCGAGACGTGCACGTCGACGGTCCTTGTTTCGCCCGGGAAGTCGGTTCCCCAGACGTCCTCGAGGAGCGCATCACGACTCAGGACGACGCCGGGATCGCGAGCCAGGGCGGCCAGCAGGTCGAACTCCCGACCCCGGAATTCGATGATTCGATCGCCCACCGCAACCTCGCGGCGGCGCGGATCGATGCGCAGCGAGCCGACTTCAATCGGCCGGCCCAGCCGCACCGTTCCGTCCGTTCGCCGCAGGATCGCCTTCACCCGGGCCACGAGCGCGCGGGGATTGAAGGGCTTCGTGACGTAGTCGTCGGCACCAAGCTCCAGGCCGACGATCGCATCGACGTCATCGGTCCGGGCGGTGAGCATGATCACCGGCGTGTCCGCGTCGCGCCGGATGGCGCGGCAGACCTCGAACCCATCCATGCCCGGCAACATCAAGTCGAGGATGACGAGATCCGGAGTGTGCTTGCGATGTAACTCCACGGCGGTCGGCCCGTCCACCGCGACGACGGTTGCGTACCCGGCGCCTTCGAGATACATCCGCAGCAACTCGACGATGTTGGGCGCGTCGTCGACGACGAGGATCGTCTTCATCGAGCGCGAGTCTACGCTGACGGGCGGAGACCGCCGGTCCCGATCAACCCCCGTCGACCGACAACCGGCGGCCCATCCGCTGCTATCCGGCGAGTGCGGCGATGACCTGGCGGGCCTCCGCCATCGCCGTTCGCAGGTCCGCCCGAGCCGCCTTGATGGCGTCATGGGCCGACCTGAGCACTGGTCCCGCCGTGCCGGCGTTCCAGTCGGCCGGCGTCAACGGCAGCACCAGGCCAGCCACTCCATCAGCCCCGGCCAACGCTTCCGCGATCGCGGCGTTCATCGCCGCCAGGTGGGCGTTGGCCTCGGTGACGTCCTTGCCGTTGGCTGCGGCCTCCGTGATCAGGTTGGCGAGACGGCTGGAAGTGGTCTCGAGCTTTGCTCCGGCCAGATCGACCATGTCCGCGCCCAATACCAGCCACACCTGGCGAGTGACGAGCGCATAGATCCGGAACTCGGTGAAGATCTTCTGGATGTCTTCCCGCAGCTCGGCCACTGTTGTGTCGGCCGCGATCTCAAGACGGAGGGCGCGCAGCCCCGCCGCGGAGTTGTCGAGGATGACGTTGAGCGCGGCCGCGTGCGCGTCGGTGAGGGCGCGCGACTCGTCTACGGCATTGCCGGGGCGCTCGATCGTGTCCAGGCGGCGGTCGATCTCGCAGAA
>CAZOJS010000028.1:0-20080 GCA_964580175.1 uncultured Anaerolinea sp.
CCCTCGGGCGCGAGGACTTCGCCGCCCAGATTCCCCTCTTCTCGAAAGCCTTCCTGCTGCATCTTCCCGATGCGCGCGGTCACGGCCGGACGCAATGGGATGCCGCGAACGGATTTCGCTACGACTGGCTCGTGGACGACCTGGACGCGTTCGTCGATGCGCTAGGGCTGCAATCGTTCCACCTCATCGGGTTCTCAATGGGCGCCATGACCGCACTGCAATTCGCATCCCGTCGACCGGACCGAGTGCGGACGCTGGTCGCGATCGGGATCACGACCCAGCGGGAACCGCGAACCGCGGTCATGCGCGGACTGATGAAGCCGGCCAGGATCGAGGCCGAGGATCCTGCCTGGGCCGCCCAGTTGTCTCGCCGGCACGATGCGGGCCAGGGGGTCGGCGCGTGGCAGCGACTCCTGCCGGCGATTGCTGCTGATGTGGCCACCCAGCCCCTCCTGGGCCCGGCGGAACTGCATCGAATCGACGCACCAACCATGATCGTGTGCGGCGACCATGACCCGTTCGTCCCGGTGGACCACGCCTGGGGGATCTCCCGGCAGATTCCGGGAGCTCGCCTGTTCGTCGCACCCGACTGCGGACACGAAGTCACCGTCAAGCGGCCCGGCCTGTTCAACGAGGCACTCACCGGTTTCTACCGCGCCACGGAAGCCGAAGCCGCCCGGCGGGTCGCAGCCGCGATCGCCCGGGACGACCGGCCTGCCACAACGAAAGGAGCATCCGCGTGACGACCCTGCTCGTGCTCTATCGCCGCCCCGAGGGGGGCCCCGAGGCGCTCGAAACGCTGGAGCGTCGGTATCGGGGCGAGCACCTGCCGCTCGTTGCGGCGACCCCCGGCCTGCGCGCCACGCGGATCTGGCGGGTCTCCGAGGAGCTCGGTGCCGAGACGGACCTCGTCCTGGCGGCCGCCATGGACTTCGACGATCGGGCGGCGCTCGATGCCGGGCTGCGCTCCGATCCAATGCGCGCGGGCGGTCGCATCCTGCGCGAGATCGCGCCCGGTCTGGCCACGTTCCTCGTCGTCGAGGAGGCGCCGGACCTGCTCCCGACCAGCTGATCTTCGTCCTGCGCCACGTGCGCGGGCGCCCGCCCTCCACTTCCCGGACGGTGGATACTGATGCTCAACACCGAGGGGAAGTCAGTGACCGACGTCGAACTCAGCACCCGGCCGCCCACGATCCGGGTCGACCTGCCGGCTGCTGGAGTGTCCGGGCCGCTCGATGGTGTGGCCTTGGTGACCCTCGATCGGCAGAAGGTGCTGAACGCCCTCGACTTCGCACTGCTTGCCGAGCTGACCGATGCGCTCGAGGCGCTGGATCGTGACTCGAATTGCCGGGTCATCGTCATCACCGGGGCAGGGGACCGAGCGTTCGCAGCCGGCGCCGACGTCCGCGAACTGGTCGGTCAGACCCCCGCCTCATTGCTCAGCGACAACCATTTCCATCGCTGGGAGCGGATCAAGCGGATCAAGAAACCGCTGATCGCGGCCGTCCGCGGGTACGCGCTCGGGGGCGGGTGTGAGCTGGCCATGACCTGCGACATGATCGTGGCCGCCGAGGACGCCCAGTTCGGGCAGCCGGAGATCCGGCTCGGCGTGATCCCGGGCGCCGGTGGCACGCAACGCCTGGCCCGGGCCATCGGCAAGGCCAAGGCGATGGAGATGGTCCTGACCGGCCGTCCGCTGGCGGCTCGCGAGGCCGAGGTCGCAGGCCTCGTGTCGCGCGTCGTCCCACCTGCGGACACGGTCGCGGTGGCCCTCGCCGTCGCGGTCGAGATCGCGGCGATGCCGCCGCTCGCCGTGATCGCGGCCAAGGAAGCCGTGAACCGAGCCGAGGAGCTGCCGCTGGAGGCGGGCCTCGAGTTCGAGCGGAGTTCGTTCTACGAATTGTTCGCCAGCCACGATCAGAAAGAGGGAATGGCAGCATTCATCGAGAAGCGTGCTGCGACCTGGAAGGGCCGCTGAGGAGGTAGCCATGGCCTGGGACTCGGACCTCGGAAACGAGCCGCCACCCGCGACGCGCGCGGCACCGCCGGATCTGTTCGCCCCCATCGATCCGGATGCTCCCGTGAGCGGCCACCGGCCTCCCAAGATGGCCGCCTCGCCGGCCGACGCGCCCGAGCATGACTGGGCCGCAGCCGAGCCACTGCTCTTTCCGATGCTCCGCCCGGTCGGTACGTCTGGCGCGCGGCTCGACCAGATGGACCCTGACCGGCTCTCGAACGAGGGCCGCAAGACCCATCCGACGCCGCTCATCGACGACGGTCCAGACGGACTCAAGGTGGGGTACATCCTGCGAGCGGGGTCCTTCGATGTCCACGTCAATGCCGACCATCTCCTGGCCTGGGGAGCCTCTCCCGCCGTGGTTCGCGCCGCGGCGACGGCCAACCTGAGCAATTGGTCCGCGACCGCGCCGTGGACCGATGAGGTCTCGGGCCAGCGTCGCATCCTCTCGTCCGCGTCCGGCGGCGGCACCGATGCCGCGCGAATCCTGCTGCGCCCGGTCCGAAACCATCTGGTGGCCGAGCTCGGTTCCGATGCGCGCGTCCTCGTCGGCCTTCCGGAGCGCGATCTGCTGGTTGCCGCGGCATTTCATCGGTCGGACCCGGAATTCGCCGCCCTGTTCACGGAATTCGTGCGGGGACAGGCAGATGACGCCGATCAACCACTCGATCGTCGCGTCCACGAGCTCATCGACGGCGAGCTCCGTCCGTTCGAGGAATGAACGTCGCGCCGTGACCGCGACAGAAGACCGATCCGCCGCGCTTGGCGCCGAAGTTCTGACCCTGATCGAGGGGGGCGTCGCGACGATCTCACTCAATCGACCCGCGGCTCTCAACGCCCTGACCAGGGCGATGAAGGAGCAGCTCCTCGATTGGCTCCTGCGCCTGGCCGGGGAACCGGCCGTGCGAGCAATCGTGCTGACCGGCGTCGGGCGGGCGTTCTGCGCCGGGCAGGATCTCCGCGAACGCCTGGAGCCGGACGCGCCCTCTCTCGGCGACGAACTGACCCTGCGCTACAACCCGATCGTGCGCGCGATCCGCGCTGCGCCACAGCCGGTGATCGCCGCCGTCAACGGGGTCGCCGCCGGCGCGGGGGCGTCGCTGGCCTTTGCCTGTGACCTGCGCGTCGCGGCCGCGTCGGCATCATTCGTGCTGGCCTTCGAACGGATCGGCCTCGTGCCCGATAGCGGGGCGACCTGGACGCTGCCGCGGCTCGTGGGGGCCGCCCGCGCCGCGGACATGGTCCTGCTTGGCGACACCGTCAGCGCCGACGAGGCGCTCCGGATTGGCCTCGTCTCACGCGTGCTGCCGGACGCGGCCCTCGCCGCGGAGGCGGCCGCGCTGGGCGCCCGGATTGCCGCGCTCGCGCCGGGCGCCTCCGCAATGACCAAGCAGCTCCTCGCCGCTGCCTTCGATCGCGATCTGGATGCAGCCCTGGAGGCGGAGGCGGAGGCACAGGCAACGGCCGGGGCCCATGGCGATCATGCGGAGGGCCTGGCCGCGTTCCTGGAGAAGCGGAAGCCGACCTTCAGCGGCGAGTAACGATGTCGCGCAGCGGCAAGAGAACGGATTGACAGGGTCCGAGGATCGGTCTACGGTTACCCTAACGATCGTTAGTTCGTGAGGAGTGCGTCCCGCAGCATGGTCGAGGTGTCCCGTCGCCGCGCCATCGAGGACGTGGCCTCCGAACTGTTCCGCGAGCGCGGCTATGCCGCGACGAGTGTCCGCGACATCGCCCGTGCGCTCGACATCCAGGGGCCGAGCCTGTATGCCCACGTGACGTCCAAGGAGGACGTGCTCTGGGCGATCGTGGATCGGGCCGCGACGCGATTCGAGACCGCGGTGGACGAGGCGGCCGGATCCGCAGGTCGCGCGGATTACGGCGCCGACGCGCCGACGCGCCTCGCTGCCCTCGTCCGGGCCCACGTCCGGGTCATGACCGCGGACGTTGGGGCCGCCGGCGTCTTCGTCCATGAGTGGCGCGCGTTGAGCGAGGAACGTCGCGTCGACATCCTCGAACGGCGCGATGCCTACGAGCGCCGGTTCCGGACGGTGATCGAGGATGGTGTGGCCACAGGCTCGTTCGTCATGACCGACGCCGGACTCGCAGCGATGGCGATCCTGTCCATGCTCAACGGCATCCCGGGCTGGTACAACGTCGCAGGGCGCCTGAGCCCGGACCGTGTCGCCGATCACTTCGTGGACTTCGCGCTCCGCCTCCTCCAGGGGGCAGACCGATGACCGATCCCCTCGCCCTCGATCCGGTACTCCTGCCGCTGGAGCAGAGTTCCCGTCCCTGGAACGACGACCTGCCCCACGACGAGCGCTTCGCGTTGTTCGAGGCCCATGTCACCGGCGGCGGCAAGATCGAGCCGAACGACTGGATGCCGGACGAGTACCGGACAGCGGTTCTCCGGTTCGTCGAGATGCACGCCAACTCGGAGCTGATGGGCGTGCTCCCGGAGCGGGAGTGGATCATGCGGGCGCCCACGCTGCGACGGAAGCTGGCGCTCACGGCCAAGGTTCAGGACGAGGTCGGACACGCGCAGCTCCTCTACCGCGTGGCCGAGGACCTGGGCAAGCCGCGCGAGGCGATGTTCGACGACCTCCTCGCCGGCAAGACGAAGTTCCACAACGTCTTCCACTACCCGACCCGGAGCTGGGCGGACATCGGGATCATCGCCTGGCTCGTGGATGCCGCCGCGATCGTGGCCCAGCAGGCCCTCCGCGACTCCAGCTACGGCCCGTACGCCCGGACGATGCAGAAGATCTGCTGGGAGGAATCGGTCCACATCATGCATGGGCGCGACGTTGTGGTGACCCTCATGACCGGCACGGACTCGCAGCGGGCGATGGTCCAGGAGGCGCTGAACCGGTGGTGGGGTCCGCTCATGCAGATGCACGGACCGCGTAGCGATCGGACCAGGGACCGCGACCTCCACTGGCGGATCAAGGCCAGGACGTCCGAGGAGCTGCGACAGGAGTTCCTCACGATCTACGTGCCCCGGATCCTCGAGCTCGGGCTGGTCATTCCGGACGCGGAGCTGGCGTTCGACGAGACCCCCGGTGAGGCCGGCGAGTGGCGCTACACGGACCCCGACTGGACTGAACTGCGAACCGTCGTGACCAACCACGGCCCGATGTCGGAGGAGCGCCTGGAGTTCCGGCGGGTGAACCGCGAGGCCACGGCATGGGTTCGGGAGACGATCCTGGCCGCGCCGAGGGCAGTCGCGTGAGCGACAACGGCAACCGCATGGTCGATGAGGGCGGCCCGGTGGCCCCGGCCGGCGAACCGGCGGGCGTCCTCGAACCGTACGAGGTCTTCCGCCAGGAGAAGGACGGCGACCCGATGCGCCACGGCGGCAACGTCCTGGCCCCGGATGCCGAACTCGCGCTCCACTACGCCCGCGAGATGTTCAGTCGCCGCGGAGAGAGCGTCCGCCTGTGGGTGGTTCGACGGGCCGATATCCAGGTCCTCGACGACCTCGATCTCCTCCAGCCGCCGCTTGACCGCTCGTTCAAGAAGCCCGGCGGCTATCCGATGCGGGACAAGCTGGCGGCCGCCCGGGATCGGGCCGGGACCGCCAAGCCGAAGGCGCGAGAGCGATGAACGCAACGGCGATCGGGCTCGGGCCACGCGTGGCCGCGGCGCTCGCTGACTTCCTGCTGTCGATGGCCGACGACGAGTTCGTCATCGGCTTCTCCGATTCCGAATGGACCGGGATTGCCCCGATCCTCGAGGAGGACGTGGCCATGAGCTCGATCGCCCAGGATGAGCTCGGGCACGCTCGGGCGCTCTACGAACTGCTGGCCGGCGTTCTGGACGACGGTCGGGACGCGGACGCGCTGGCCTACGACCGGGAGCCCGAGGCGTACCGTCATGCGCGGTTGCTCGACCACGGCCGAGGCGACTGGGCCATGACGATGGCACGACGGTTCCTGTATGACACCGCGGACCGCGCTCGCCTCGCCTCGATCGGGGAGGGCTGGCGGCCGCTCAGTGAGCTCGTGGCCAAGATCCGCCGCGAAGAGCGCTATCACGTGATGCACATGACCCTTTGGGCGGAGCGGCTGGCCCGCGCCGGCGGTGAGGCGCGCACAAGATTCGTGGCCGCGCTCGACGTACTCGCGCCGGACGCGCCGACGGTCCTGGCGGCGCCCGAGGGCGAAGCCGCGCTCCTGGACGCCGGGATTCTCACACGCCCGCTGTCGGTCGCCTTTGAACGCTGGCGCAGCGAGGTCGCGGCGATCCTCGGTCCGCTCGGGATCCAGTTGCACCTCGAGCCCGTGACGGACGGCGCGGCAGCCCGGACCGGCCACTCGGACGCCTTCCGCTGGTTGTGGGGCGAGTTCACGTCCGTCCGCCGTTCCGAGCCGGGAGCAACCTGGTGATCGCCGCGACCGCCCCGGCGGGCCCAACCGCGGTCCTCGATGCCCTCCGCCTGGTCCACGACCCCGAGATCCCCACCGTCTCGATCGTGGATCTCGGCATGGTCGAAGGCATCGAGGTGCGCGACGGGCGCATCAAGGTCGAACTGCTGCCGACATTCGTTGGCTGTCCCGCCCAGGGGATCATCCGCGACGCTGTCATCGAAGCGCTCGCGCCGTTCGGCCTCCCGGTGACCGCCGAGTTCACCTTCCGCGTCCCGTGGACATCGGACCGGATCAGCGATTCCGGTCGTGCCCGCCTGGCCGCCTCCGGGTTTGCCCCGCCCGCCGAGCCCGAGGATGTTCGATGTCCGTACTGCGCATCGGCGCGGGTGGCGATGGACAGCGCCTTCGGCCCCACCCAGTGCCGCTCGCTGTTCTACTGCCGCGACTGCCGCCAGCCCTTCGAGGCGTTCAAGCCCGTCTGACCTCGCAGGCCGAGGCGGGTCTCCTCGCTACGGCGAGGCTCGTCCAGCCTTGACACTCCTACGATGGCCCGAGTCCGAGACCGCGTCAGGCATCGCCGAAACCCTCGGTGGAAAAGTCTCGATCGTAGGAAAACGCCTGATCGATGCCCTCGGCCCGCATGACCGCGAAGCTCGCCTGATCGACGAGGCTGACGCCGACCGATCGCGCAGCCCGAAAGGCCCGCAGTGCCACAGCGTGGGTGGCCGCGTCCACCGTGATGACCCGGATCACTGGCAGCAGGCCGTCGATCAGGCGCTCGACCGCAGCCCAACCAAGCCGACGGGACACGAGGGCGACGGCCTCCACCACGACGTACGAGTGCGTCACGAGCTCGCGACCGTGGAGCTGCCGGAAGGTCGCCTCTGCCCGCCCGTGATTGGCGTCATCCTCGTCCAGGAGGGCGTACAGGGCCGAGGTATCGACGAACGCCGTCACTCGCCGAATGCATCCGCAACGGCATCGTCGTGGTCCTCGGAGGTGGACGTCGTGCCGGAGTGGAACCCGCCGACCGCCTCGAGGGCCGCAACCCACCGCCGATCCGCGTCACCGGCCAGGGGGTACGCTGCATCCACCGCGTCCCGGATGAGCGCCGCCATCGACGTGCGTCGCCGCCGCGCCAGTCCACGCAATCGCTGGGCCTGCTCCTCGGTCAGTGAGATCTGGGTCCGTTCCATCGGCCTGATGATACAACATCGGCATCCGTGATGTAACCAGCCCGCTTACCTACACTCACTCGCCCGCGGTCGACCCCAGCATCCGGTAGTAGATCAACCCGCCGACCTCGTCGCCGCGGGCGCCTTCCATCGGCACGAACATGCTCACGACGATGGCCGGCGTCCGCCAATCTCGATCTCCGAAACCGTCGGATTCGTGAATGCCGTGCTGCCAGCATCGGTCTTCATGTTGAGCTTCTCGGCGAATCCCGCCTCGATATCGGCGAGATAGACGCGGAACGTCGTCCAGTCGCCGAGCACCGCCTGGCCTTCGAGCATCGTGAACTGGTGTCCGTCGAACACGAACCCGTCCCGGTCGCCGACCCCGCCGCGGACGTCGTGCGCCCGGACCATCGCCTCGAGGACAGGCTGGGGAGAGGCATTCCACGATGTCCAATCGGTCGTGCCGCGGGCCTGTCGATCGACCTCGCAGCTGTCGTAGAAGTGAAAGCCGACGTCGAGCGCGGTGCTGCTCGCGGCGTACAGATTGGGCGTGCCCTCGGCACACGTTGACAGGGTCATCGGCGGCTCGAATGTCTTCGACGCGGTGCCAGCCAGCAGGTCATCCCATGTGGGGTAGTAGGCGAATTTGAGATGGTTGGGCGGCTCCTGCTCCCAGGCCACAACGTAACCGCTATCCGATGCCGCGCGGACGGTGGGCTGGGACGCGCCCTCACCGAGTATTGCTCGCATGGTCCACGTCAGCAGATCGTGTGAGGTCGCGAGGTAGGTGACCCAGGTCAAATCCGACTCCCGGAATGACGCGTAGACCGCCACGAAAAGGGTCGGATCAGGCGAGACCATGATCTTGGCCCCGCCCATCTCGTGCCCCAGATCGTCGGCCGCTCGATAGCGGTGGCCCGTCGCCCCGGCGACGTCCTCGATGGCCGCCTTGAGCTCGTTCCGGGCGGCGGCGCTCGGTCCGTTCAGGGTAGCGAGGCGCATCGCACCGAACGCCACGCCCGCGAGAACCGCGACGATCAGTCCGGCGCGTGCAGCCCGCTTGACCCAGCGACGGGCGCGGGCACCCGGGGCCGGCAATCTTCGTTCGACCACGAGGTCGAGCCCGAGGGCGACCCAGGCGAGCCCGATAAGGATGAGACCGGTGAAGGCGGCCGGCCTGACGAGATCGCCCAACGGGCCATGCGTCAGGCCCAGCCGGTCATTGCCCAGGATCCCGATCAGGTACCCGATCGCGAGTGCGACGGCGGCCCAACGGGGCGCCATCCGGCGCCGGGCGACCGCGAGAAAGTAGACGGCGCCCACCGTCCACGAAACCGTGATGGCCCATGACCAGATCAGCCCGAAATCACCGGCCGTCGCTCGCACGCGCCCGAGCGCGAGCAGGCCCATGACAAGCCACCACGCGTTGGCCGCGATGGTCGCCATCGCCAGCAAGGTGACCCGACGTGAGGAATGGCCGCCCGACCATGCCCTTGCCTGGATGCCTACGATCAGCGCGATGGGACCGGCGGTCAGCAGGATCCCGACAGTGGAGCCGAGCGGCGGCCACAGCCAGCCCGCGAGCGCCGCGAGTTGGAGGACGCCGACGAGAAACCCGAGGACGCCGAGTCCGCAAATCAGCCAGCGCACCGGAGTTCGGGTCAGGCGGGCGAGTCGATCGACGGGTCGTGACCGGTGGCGGTGTCGATAACGCCCGCGATGCGCCTGCGTCGCAGCGCCAGCTCGAGGCCCAGGGCGATCCAGGCGATCCCGTTGAGCGCGATGCCCGCGAGGGCGAGGGGTTCGACGATGGCCGCAAACTGGCCCGACACGAGACCAAGACGATCCAAACCGCCCAAGGCGAGGACGGAGCCGACCCCGAGGACCGCCCCTGCCGCGCGTGAGGCCACGCCAAGTCGCAGCACGACGATCCCGAACCACGCATCTGCCAGCCACATCGCCGTAGCCGCGACATCGAACCACGGCCCGTAGTCGCCGCGGCCCGCCTCTCCCGGCAGGGCCACCACGCGGACGACCATGACGAGGTACCAGGCATTGGCCAGGACGGCAGGAATCGCGGCGGCGAGCGCGAGTCGGCGGCCCGCATCGGCCTGCCGCCGATGCACGCCGATCACGATCGCGATCGCGCCGACGTTGAACAGCACGAGCCGGAGGTTGAAGAAATCGGGGCTCCAGGGAATCGACGGCACGAACGCGACGATGAGGATCAACCCGCCGAGAACTCCAACCAGGCCAAGGAGCTTGCTGGCCAAGGATGGCGGTTCGGTCAAGGAATGGCCCACGGTCCTGTCCTTTCTCGTGTGTTCCGAGACGGCCGTGACGGCGAGGTCGCCGAGCGTGCGGACCCAGGTGCGGACCGGGCCGGATCTGGCGCTCGGCCGCCGTGCGTCGCGCATCTCGTCGGCAAAGAGCTGCACCATCTCATCCGCGAATCGGAGTCGGAACGCGGCCGGATACAGGCGCAGCAGCCCGCGGTATGACCGCTCCGCGACCGATTCCCGTCCGGACATCAGGTGGCCTCGAGTGCCCACGGCCGCGCGGATCTGACGAGCGTGTCAAGACGGCGGACCTCGGAGGACGCGACGGCCATCCCAAGGGCAGTGAGGCGGTAATAGCGCCGTCGCGCGTCGTCCAGCTCCGGGTCGGGCCGCTCGTCGCTCTCCTCGATGAGCCCATCGTCCAGGAGCCGCTTGATCGTGGTGTAGATGCCACCCGGCCCGAGCTGGACGGCGCCGTCCGTCATGCGGGTGATCTCGGACATGATCGCGTACCCATGCCGCTCCTCCGGCCCAATGGCCAGGAGGACATGCATCGCAGTCCGCGAGAGCGGTGGGGTGGAGCGGGGCTGTTCGGCGAGGTCCATGTGCGTACTCTATCAACAATTAATATAGTGTCAAGCGATATAGTCAGCCCCGCCCGGGTGGCCCCTTGTGCTGGTGTGCGGCCTCAGGAGTCGGCGTCCTTCAGGCGCGACTCGAATTTGACCGGTCAGTGAAGATCCGCGTTTCGGGTCAAGGGATCGCCCCTTCGATCTGCGAGATGCCGGCACTGTCGGTGCGCAGGGCGCTGACGCCCAGGCCGACCCAGCCGGCTGGGAACATCAGGACCATGGCGATGACGAAGACGCCTTGGAGCTCCGAGGGCAAGAGACCGCCGAGGACGCCCGCGAGGCCGAGAGGGACCAGGATCGCGCCCACGCCCAGAAGCGCCGCGGCTCCGCGAGAGAGAGTGTGCGCACGCAGGGTGGCGAGGGCGAACAGGCCTGAGCCGAGGACCAGGCCGGCCACGCCCAGCGTCGAAATGGCCCACCCGCTGAGTCCTCCGATGATCGCGCGATCGCTGTCGCCGGAGGCGGCCATCGCCACGGCTCCGAACAGCGAGATGACGCCGCTGACGGCGGGGATGGCGAATGCGGACCAGACCAGGACCGGGTAGCGGCGAGCCTGGAAGGCGCTCAGGCCGACCAGGGCGACCAGGGTCACGACGATCGCTGCCAGCAGGGCGATGAGGATCCAGCCTGCACCAGTCTCGGCGCCATCGTTGATGGCGTTACCGGCGAGAGCGATGAACCAGAGGAGGCCGCCGAGAATCGCGGCGTAGCCCCCGATGCGAAGTGTCATGGCGAATCCCTTTCCGTGGATGGACGCGGCCCCGAGGCCGCGGAGGTGGAGGTGCGCATCGAGCGCACCGAGCGCGACGTCGGCGACGTCGAAGGGTCCAAGCGGCCGGTCCGAGAGGATCAGCTCGAACTCATCGGCGTAACGTGCCCGCCAGCGGGCCGGATAGAGGCTGATCAGGAACGCCCTCATGGCTGGGACTCGCCGAGCTGGCGAAGGCCCTGCTGGGCGAACTTCGAGAGGCCACGGAGCTGCTCAGCCAGGTTCGATGCCCCGACCGCCGTAAGTCGATACGGTCGCCGCCGCTCAACTGGCGCGAGGGCTTCGATGAGCCCCTGTTCCTCGAGACGAACCAGGGCCGCATACAGCGTGCCGGCACCCATCGGCCGACCCGTGCCGCTCTCGACGTCCTGCATGATCGCGTAGCCGTGTTTCGGCCCGTCGCTCAGGCTGACCAGGATGAGCAGTGACGGCTCGGCGAACCGTCCGAACTCAGGAACCTTCGGCTTCATCGAGAACTCCAACTCTTACGACAGTCGATATATCGATGACCGGTATATACGCCCGACCGGGACGCCCTGTCAAGAGGGACCCACGAATTGCCTCGAGCATGAGGCCCACCCCGTCGACAGGCGACGGACGTATGGGATGATGTATGGCATGGAGAAGACGACGGTCTACCTGCCAAGCGAACTGAAGCGCGCTCTCGAGCGTGCTGCCCAGCTCGAGGGCAGGAGCGAGGCTGACCTCATCCGTGAGGGAGTGGCCGTTGTTGCCGACCGCCACGCCGCCCGCGAACCGAACGCGCCCCTGTTCGACAGCGGGGACCCGGACTTCGTCTCGCGAATCGACGAGCTGATGGAGGGGTTCGGCGAGCAGTGATCGTTCTCGACACCAGCGGCGTCCTCGCGGCCCTCGACGGCGGCGAGCGCCATCACCGGGCCGCGTTGAGTGCCATGCGCCGTCAAAGTCCGCGGTTTCTTTCACCGATGGTCCTCGCCGAGCTCGACTATCTCCTTGGCGAGCGCGCCGGCCAGCGAGCGCAGCTGGCGCTGATCCAGGACATCGCCGACGGTGTGTACCGGCTCGAGCCGTTTACCTTCGATGACCTCCTTGAGGCCCAGGGGATCCTTGAACAGCATCAGGATGTGCGCCTGGGGATCGCCGACGCGTCCGTGATCGTCCTGGCGCGCCGCCACGGCATCCACGACGTCCTGACCCTGGACGAGCGGCACTTCCGTCCAGTGCTCGGACCAGGAGGCCGTCCGTTCCGGATCCTGCCGGCCGACGAATCAGCGGCGTGAGTGCGGCGCCGGGCATCGTCGGCGTCGTTGGTGCCGGGACGATGGGCGCTGGGATCGCTCAGGTTGCGCTCGAGGCGGGATGGGCCGTGCGGCTCTTCGATGCGATGCCGGGGGCAGCCGAGCGCGGCCGGGACCGCGTCGCGGATGGGTTGCGCCGGCGCGCCGCGAAACTCTCGATCGCCGGTGACGAGGCCGCCTTGTGGGTCGACGAACACCTCTCGCGCCTGACGATTGCGTTCGATCCGGGTGCTGTCGCCGCGGGTGCCGATCTCATCATCGAGGCGATCGTGGAGGAGCTGGCCCCGAAACGGGCGCTGTTCGCGGCCCTCGATGCCGCCGCCTCGCCCGAGACCATCCTCGCCACGAACACGAGCGCGCTTTCGGTCACCGCGATCGCGGAGGCCGCCGAGGCACACCCCGAGCGAGTGCTGGGCCTCCACTTCTTCAATCCGGCACCGGTGCTGCCGCTGGTCGAGGTCGTGGCCGGCGCCCGGACGGAGTCGGCCGCCCTGGTGCGGGCAACCGAGATCGTGACGGCCTGGCGCCGCACGCCCGTCCGATCCGCCGACAGCCCGGGGTTCATCGTCAATCGCGTCAACCGCCCGTTCACGATCGAAGCCCTGCGCATGCTGGAAGCAGGCGAGGCCGGCGTCGGTGAGATCGATGCGGCGGTGCGGGCCGATGGTTTCCCGATGGGGCCGTTCGAATTGATGGACCTGGTCGGTCTCGATGTCAATCTCGCTGCGGCGACCGGGGTCTGGGAAGGCCTGGGCCGCCCGGAACGCCTCCGCCCGTCACCGATCCAGGCCTGGCTCGTCCAACACGGGCGGCTGGGACGCAAGTCCGGGGTCGGCTTCTATCGTCACGCGATCGACCACGATCCAGCGCCCGAGCCGGTTCCGCACGATCTCACGCCGCAGGTCCGCGACGTGGACTCGCTCGTGCCCCCGCAGATCGCCCGACGCATCCGCACCGCGATCGCCCAAGAGGCGCTCCTCGCCCACGACGCCGGCGTCGCCTCCGCGGCCGACATCGACACCGCCCTGATGCTCGGCGCCGCGCACCCCGAGGGACCGTTCGCGTGGGCCCGGCGGCACGACCCTACAATCGCCTCATGACCCGAGACATGCACCGGCCGCTGCGCGAAGCGTGGATCGTCGAGGCCGTCCGGACTCCGATCGGGCGGTACGGCGGGGCGCTCGCCGGCGTCCGTCCGGACGATCTCGCGGCCCTGGTCATCCGCGCGGTCGTGGACCGCTCCGGGATCGACCCGAGCCTGATCGAAGACGTCATCCTCGGCTGCGCCAATCAGGCCGGCGAGGACAACCGCGACGTTGCCCGTATGGCGCTCCTGTTGGCCGGGCTCCCGGTCGAAGTCGGTGGGCTGACCGTGAACCGCCTGTGCGGCTCCGGGCTCCAGGCGATCAATTCAGCAGCGCACGCCATCGCGGTCGACGATGGTGACGTCTTCATCGGCGGCGGCGTGGAATCGATGACCCGCGCGCCCTATGTCATGGACAAGGCCGAGAACTCGTATGACCGTGGTAATCGCGAGCTGCAGGACACGACCCTCGGCTGGCGGTTCATCAACCCGAAGCTCGCGGCGAAGCATTACCCATATTCGATGGGCGAGACAGCCGAGAACGTCGTTGATCGATGGAAGGTGACCCGCGAGCGGCAGGACGCGTTTGCTCTGGCCAGCCAGCAGAAGGCCGTCGCCGCGATCGAGCGGGGTGCGTTCGACGGACAGATCGTGCCAGTGCCGGTCCCCCAGAAGAAGGGTGACCCGATTCTGATCACGCGAGACGAGCATCCGCGTGCGGACTCCTCGATGGAGGCGCTGGCGAAGTTGCGGCCGGCGTTCCGCGAGGGAGGGTCCGTGACGGCCGGCAACAGCTCCGGGATCAACGACGGGGCATCGGCCGTGCTCCTCGTGGAGGCGGATCGGGGGCGCGCGCTCGGGTTGCGGCCGCTGGCGCGCATCGTTTCGACCGCGGTCGCCGGCATCGACCCGGCGATCATGGGCGCCGGCCCGATTCCCGCTGTCCGCAAGGCTCTGGCGCGCGCCGGGATCAGTGCCGCCGATCTCGACCTGATCGAGCTCAACGAGGCCTTCGCGAGCCAGTCGATCGTGTGCATCGATGAGCTCGGCCTGGATCCGGATCGGGTCAACGTGAACGGTGGGGCGATCGCCCTCGGTCATCCGCTCGGGATGAGCGGCGGTCGGCTCGTCACGATGCTCGTCCACGAACTGGCGGCGCGCGGCGGCCGGTACGGGCTGGCAACGATGTGCATCGGGGTGGGGCAGGGGATCGCGACCGTGGTCGAGCGAATCGAGGGGTAACCGCTCGCAGCGCGGCGCCTTCCGGCCTGCTCACGCGCCCACGCGCCCCTGCGCCCGTGCGCCCGGCGTCCGATGTCTGGCAGGCAAGAATTCCTCTACCCAGTGTTCGGTCTGCGCGTGCTTGGCACGGAAGCGACATAGTGGCGGCAGTCGGGGGCCGAATTCGGGCACATCCTTGCCTCCCGGACACAATCGGAACAGGTCGAGTCGGAATCTATGTCTGGGGGACAACCGGGGCCAGCGCCGAGGCACGGCGAGCACGGCGAGCACCTCGAGCGCTGCCCGGACGACGGATTTCGGCGGGGACCTTGTCGAAATCGGTTGATCTGCGTACGATGTAGGCCTTGATCGGGCAAACGATCAGCCAACAGCCACCTCAATCCTCTGGAGAGGACACCTGATGATCGACCAGCAGCCGACCGTCGTCTCGCTCACCGATGCCGCGGCAACGCGACTGCGCGAGCTGACCAAGGAAGAAACCAACCCCGATGTCGGCCTGCGCGTGTACGTCTATTCGGGTGGTTGTTCGGGCTACAAGTACGGGATGATGCTCGAGGACGCCCCCACCGCCGAGGACAACGTTCTCGAGGCAAACGGCGTCAAGGTCTACGTGGATACCCAGAGCATCTCGCTCCTCCAGGGCTCGTCGATCGACTACGTCGACACCCTGATGGGCGCCGGCTTCACGGTGACCAACCCGAACGCCACCACGGGCTGTGGCTGCGGCAACAGTTTCCGAACCGCGGACGACTCCGGCCAGGCGAAGTCCTGCGCCCACTGATCAAGTCTCAGCCTCGCCCACCCTCGAAACCGCCGGGCAGCCGGCGGTTTCATGATTCCTGAGCGCGAACGGCGTCGGCACGCTGTTGATTCGACGCTCCAATAGTTAGTTCTTGACAGCCGAATGGTCATGTTCTACTCTTCGTTCAACAACTGATGAATAGTTGGGTTGCGTGGAGTAATAGACATGGACGCTTGGTCCGAACTTCGATTGATGATGATCCAGGGCCGCCTGCACGACAGGCGTAGGGACGCCGCGACCGAGCGCGGTGCTAGCTCGGCCCGGAATTCCGTACAGGCAGCGCCGATTCGATCGCGGACAGACGGCGCGCAGATCCTTCGCCGGTCAGCCCTCCATCCAATTGGGCGCTGATCCCGTGGAGCCCTCGTCGGCGGCGCCCGGTGAGCCGCTGCCTTCTCGCACCATCGCCGACATTGAAACGCTGAAGGCGCTTGCGGATCCAATCCGGATCCGCATCCTGGAGGCGGTGTGCAGTCGGCCAGGCCAGGATTGGACCGTCAAGCAGATTGCCAACGCTCTCGGAACCGGCACGACCAAGCTCTACCACCACATCCGGATCCTCGAGGAGCGCGAACTCATTCGTCCGTCGGGGCAGCAGCTTGTCCGTGGGATCGTGGAGACCAGCTATCGGACCGCCCAGCTGGAGCTTCGTCTGGATCGATCCTTCCTGTCGAGCACCAGCGACGAGGTTCGATCAACCGCCCATGCGGCGCTGCTGAGCGTGTTCGATCTCGCGCGTCAGGATCTCGAAGCCGCCATTCGGGGCGGCCTGGTTTCTGCGGACGATCTCGAGGGCGAGGCAATGGGGTTCCTCCTCATGCGAACGCTGATCCGGACGACACGGGCCCGATCCATCGAATTGCGCGAGCGCATGGTCGCGCTCGTGGGCGAATACGACACGGATGATGCCGCCGCCGATATCACGCTGGGGGCCTTCCTCAGCCTGCATCCGATGGTTGAGCGTGCCCCGAGGCGAGCCGCGAAGGTCCGGGGCTGAGGACATGCACGGACAGGCGTCCCCAGCCGAACCCTCGGCGCTCGGCGCCCGGGGCCTGCTGCGTCTCCGCGACTTTCGCCTGCTGTGGTCTGCGCAGCTGGTCAGCGACCTCGGCGACGGGCTGACCGCGACCGCGCTGCTGCTGCTCGTGAACCACCTGACCGGGTCGACTGCGGCGCTCGCGGCCATGGCCGTCGCCCTGGCGGTGCCGCCGCTCACCATCGGCCTGATTGCCGGCACCTTTGCGGATCGCTGGGATCGTCGCCGGATCATGCTCGCGTCCGATCTCACGCGGGGCATGCTGGTCGTCGGCTTTGTGCTCGTTGATTCGGTGGACCGACTGTGGCTCCTCTACCTGCTGGCGTTCCTCCAGTCGAGTGTTGGCACCTTCTTCACCCCGGCCAAGGGCGCGATGATGCCGCGCCTAGTGCCGCCGGGGAGCCTGATGACGGCAAACTCGGTGTCGCAGGCGACACGGGTCATCAGCGGTGTCGCGGGGACGGCCATCGCCGGTGGGATGATCGGATTCCTCGGCATCTACTGGCCCGCCTTTGTGCTGGACGGCCTTTCGTTTCTGGCCTCGTTCTTTCTCGTGAGCCGCCTTCCGGCCGTTCTGGGCGCGGTTCCGGTCGGCGAGCACACGGCCGGCTTAGTGGGTGTCCGAGCCGCGTTGGTCGAAGGTCTTCGGGTCGTCGGTGGATCGCGAGTCCTGTGGGTCACGATTCTCGTGCTGTCGATGTCGATGCTCGGTCTTGGTGCGATCAACGTCCTGTTCGTGCCGCTGATCATCAATGTTCTGCAGGCGAGTGCAGCCTGGTTTGGTCCGCTTGAAGCGGCCCAAACCGCGTCAATGGTGCTGTCGACGGCGATCGTCGCTGCGCTGGCCGCGCGGTTCGCGGCGACCCGGATCGTGACCGTTGGAGCGCTCGCGGCCGGCCTTGCGATCGCGACCCTGGGGCAGGTGACCGAGGTCTGGCAGGTCATGGCTGTCCTCTTCGCCATTGGCTGGTTCATGACGCCACTTCACGCCGCGATCATCACCATCCTGCAGGTCAACAGCAGCGATGCCGTTCGAGGTCGCGTGATGTCGGTCATGAACGCGTCGATGTCCGCAACCTCGGTCGTGTCGATGGCAGCTGCCGGCCTGGTTGCCGAGGGACTCGGAGTCCAGGGCGCGTTCGTCCTCGGGGGTGGCGTCTGCATCGCTGCCGGCCTTGTTGGCCTGGTTCTCTATCCCCGCGTCCGGATCTCCTCGGCGCCGTTGCGCGGGATTCCAGAACTTCAGCGAGTTTCGAACGAGCGCTTCGAGAGTCCGTAGGCGAAGCCCTCGATCGGGAACGATGGGGCCTCCTCCGGCCTCGCGACGGCACCGAGCGTCACGAACAGGGGAGCGAAATGCTCGACCGTCGGGTGCGCGTAGGGCATCCCGGGGGCTTTCTCGCGGAAGTCGAAGAGCGTGTCCAGGTCGCCCGCCTCGAGGGCCTCGCGGGCCCAGTCGTCGAAGTCGATCGACCATTGCGGGGCGCCGGGCTTACCCATGAAGTACTCCCGTATGAACGGCAGACCGTGGGTCAGGAAACCGCTGCCGATAATCAGGACCCCCTCGTCGCGAAGCGGCGCGAGGCGCCTGCCGACCTCGAACAGGTGGTTCGGTTCCAGATCCGGCATCGACATCTGGAGAACCGGAATGTCGGCATCCGGGTACATCGCCATCAGTGGAACCCATGCCCCATGGTCGAGGCCGCGCGACTCGCGATCCAGCACCGGTTCGGTCGGGGCATGAGGCCCCTGACCCGCGCCGCCAGCTCGGGCGCGCCAGGTGCGTCGTAGGTCAGCTCGTAGTAGTGGCGCGGGAATCCGTAAAAGTCGTACACGAGCGGCACGGGGCGCGTGGCGCTGAGCGCCATGGGCGCGGTCTGCCAGTGCGCGCTGACGATGAGGATAGCCTTGGGCCTCGGCAGTCCGGCCGCCCAGCCGTTGAGCTGGCCCAGCCACTCCGGGTCTTCCAGCAGCGGCGGCGCGCCGTGCCCAAGATAGAGCGCCGGCATCGGCCTGGCGGTCCCAGACGTGTGGCTGGATTCGGTCATTGCCATTGAAACTCCCCACAGCGGGTTGGTCACCCCACCAGGGCACAGTAGCGCGCCCGATTGACCTGCGGATCCGGGCAATATAGACTGGTCGTATAGACCAGTCCAAGGAGACAGAACCGTGCGCAGCGTCGGCTCGTACGAGGCCAAGACACACCTTCCTCGACTGCTCAAGGCCGTCGAGGCCGGTGAGACCATCACGATCACGAAGCACGGCGTGCCCATCGCCATCCTGACGTCGCCCAGGACGGAGGTGGCGCTCGCCGTCCAGGACGCATCCAGTGCGCTTCGCAGGTTCCGGGCAACCCACGATCTCGCCGGCGGGACGATCCGGGAGCTGATTGACGAGGGGCGCCGGTGACCTTCGTCCTTGATGCCTCGGTGGCTCTGGCCTGGGTCTTCGACGACGAGGCGAGCCCCGATGCCGAGCGGGTCCTCCAGCGACTGGAACGCGAACCGGCGATAGCACCGGCCCACTGGCCGCTCGAGGTCGCGAACGCCCTAAGGACGGCCGAGCGTCGTGGCCGGCTGACGGCCGCCGAGCTGCCCGCCCTGCGCTCAATGCTGACGGCGCTGCCGATCGAGATCGTGCCGGTGGAGCTTTCGACCGCGATCGGCGTACTGGAAACGGCGCGCAAACATGACCTGACGGCCTACGACGCGACCTATCTGGACCTTGCCTACGTCCGTGATCTCGAGCTCGCGACCGTCGACCGGCGGCTGCGCCATGCCTGCGAGATCGCCGGCGTGCGACTCGTGGAATCGTGAGCATCGTCGTCCGGTTCTCGATCGCACCCGTCCGGAGCCTCGCCCTGGAGCACCCGGCGGAGATCCTGCTGACCGAGTCCGGGGTGGCGGAGGATCGTCGGTTCTATCTCATTGACGAGCGCGGGTTCCTGGTGGATCGAGTCGTCGTCGGGCGGCTGGCGCAGGCGACGGCCCACACCGATCCGGCCGCGGAGACCCTTCGAATCACGCTGCCAGATCGGGCGGTGCTCGAGGATGCGGTTCGCCTCGGCGACCCGTTGGAGACCCCGCTCCACGGGCGCGTCGCGATCGGACATGAAGTGATCGGGCCCTGGGCCGAAGCGCTATCGCCCCTCGCGGAGCGACCCGTCCGGCTCGTCCGGGCCGACCGGATCGGCGGCACGCGACGAGGTAACGCCGCATCCCTCGTGACGCAGGGCTCCCTTGACGAACTCGCCCGGCATGCTGGTGTCGCCAGCGTGGACGGGCGCCGGTTCCGGATGTTGATGGACCTCGATGGGACGACGCCGCACGAAGAGGACGACTGGATCGGACGGCGGATCGCGATCGGCGAAACCGTGCTGCGCGTCACA
>CAZOJS010000029.1:0-15134 GCA_964580175.1 uncultured Anaerolinea sp.
GTTGGCTCCGACAACGAGGACGAAGCCTGCCGGACGACCTTATCTACTCGCCGCCGCCACTCTTGGTCGGGTTACAGGCGATGCCAGGATTGAGATGGAGCTCTGAGGTCAGGAAATCCCTGTCGGCCTTGGGGATCTGCCCCCAGGACTGTGCATGACCCGCATCGGCACTGTAATGGGGGCTCGCCAGGAATTGGTCGTCTTCCTGTCCTGAGAAGGCGCACCACGACTTGCCGTGCAGTGTGTGGTGCTCGCTCCAGTCTGTGCCATTCGTCCAGAGCGGCTTGCCGTTCCCGGTGACTTCACCAGCCACAACGGCACTCGCACTGAGGCTCAAGACCACAGCGGCCACTGAGACCGCGACCCCGAATCTCTTCATGAGACGGCGCACCATGAGCAAATCCTCCTTCGGCCGAGTTCGGTCTCGCCATTGGCATGCGGTACGAGTCGGGCGACCGATTCGAAGGAACGCCGTACCGCGGAGCCCCCGCAAACTCCCGCCACCTCTCCGTTGTAGGCATCATGCACCCGCGACGGCGTCAGTTCTACGCACTTCTCCACAGATTCCGGTGCGCGCAGGCAACGCGACTCCGCCCCGGTCGCCCGCCGCACCCCCGGCCAGTTGCTTGGGATCTACGCTGTTGCTAACCGGCGTGGCTACCGCGGAATCAGAACGGCCCGCCCGCGCGGGCCGCTTCACGTTCAGAGTGTGGAGGCGACGACCGGATTCGAACCGGTGAGTAGAGGTTTTGCAGACCTCCGTGTTAAGCCACTTCACCACGTCGCCTCGGGTTGCAGCCCGCGGATTGTGCCATAGGGACCGCTGTAGGGCGGGGCCAGGTCAGGGAAGGGCTACGTGGAGACGGCGCGGCCCCGGTGCTGAAGTGGCTGCCCCTCGAGGATTCGAACCTCGCCTAACGGATTCAAAGTCCGCTGTCCTACCACTAGACGAAGGGGCATCCGGTCGGACGGTCCAGGCGAGTCATCGCGCGCCCGCGGGCAAAGAAATGGAGCGGAAGACGGGATTCGAACCCGCGACCCTCACCTTGGCAAGGTGATGCTCTACCAACTGAGCCACTTCCGCTCGGGGATGCTGCGCGCACCGGCGATGGTGCCGAGAGCCAGAATCGAACTGGCGACACCGCGATTTTCAGTCGCGTGCTCTACCAACTGAGCTATCTCGGCCCGGTGGGCCTTCTGGACCCATCGGCCCGACGGCGTGCCGGAGGATAGCACGGGCCTTTCGGGAGCGGCAAACCAACAGCGTCCATCTGGTCCCGGTCCGACGTCCATCGGCACGCCGCTCAGGTCAGACCCGCGAGGCCGGCCAGATCCGCCGGCCGGAGCTGCGATTCGCCATTCAATTCGCGGAGCCGGTTGATCCGATCGACGATCGCCGGATGGGTCGAGAACATCGAATTCGAGCGTTCCTCGAACTTCTTGATCGGGTTGGTGAAATAGAGATGCTGGGTCGCCGGATTGGCGACTTCGAGGACCTCCTTGTCGGTTGCGATCTTGGCCAGGGCACGCTCCAGACCGGCCGGGTTTCGGGTCATCTCGACCGACGATGCATCGGCCAGGTACTCGCGCTGCCGGCTGACCGCCAGCTGGACCAGGCGTGCCGCGATCGGGGCTACGATCGCGAGGATGATGGCGATGACGAACATGATCGCCTGCAGTCCCCCGCTCCCTCGCTCATTGCTCCCGGAACGACGGCCGCCCCCGAACCAGGTGAAACGCAGGAAGAAGTGCGAGAGCAGGGCGACCGACCCGACGAGAACGCCGACGAGCAGGGAGAACCGGATGTCCAGGTTGCGCACGTGCGACAGCTCGTGGCCGATCACACCCTGCAGTTCCTCGCGGTCGAGTTTCTGAAGGAGTCCGGTCGTGATCGCGATCGAGGCGTGTTTTGGATCCCGTCCCGTGGCAAACGCGTTCGGGGCGCTGTCGTCAATGAGGTAGACCGCCGGCATCGGGATGTTGGCCGCGATGGCCAACTCACGAACCACGTTCATGAGCTGGGGCGTCTTGCCCTCGTCGATGCGCTTGGCTCCGGACGCCGCCAGAACGAGCTTGTCGCCGGCGAAGTAGCTGCCGAGCGACATGAGCGTTCCGGCACCGAAGGCAATGCCGGTCGCCCCGATGCCGCCCGCTGGACTTGCCGAGACGGCGTACCCGATGGCATATCCGAGCGCGGCCAGGAGGAGCGTCACGAAGACGGCGAGCAGGAGCGAGTTCCGTCGGTTCGCCGACTGCTGAGCGTGAAAGGTCATCGCGGGCATGTGGTCTCCGCGGCTTCGGGCACGCGGTCCGAAGCCTTGTTCAGCTGAGGCTCAGATCCACGGTCGGGACGTTGGCGGCCTCGGGCTCGGCGTCGAAGAAGTCCCGCTTGCCGAAACCAAACATGCCGGCAAAGACCAGCGCCGGGAAGGTCTGGATCGAGGTGTTGTAGTCGAGCACGCTGGCGTTGTAGTGCTGGCGACTGAACGAGATCTGGTTCTCGGTGGTCGTCAGCTGCTCCTGCAGCTCGAGGACATTCTGATTGGCCTTCAGGTCAGGGTAGTTCTCGACGACCGAGAACAGCGAGCGCAGCGTCGAGGTCAGCATGTTCTCGGCCTGGGCCTGCGCAGCGACGCCCTGTGCCCCGGCGGCAACGGCGTTCGCGCGCGCTTCCGTGACCTTGGTCAGGACGCTCTGCTCGAACCCCATGTAGCCCTTCACGGCGTTGACCAGGTTCGGGATGAGGTCGTGCCGGCGCTTCAGCTGGACTTCGATCTGGGCGAGCGCCTCATCGACGCGGTTGCGTCGCCCCACGAGCCCGTTGTAGATCCCGATCACGAAGAGCGCGATCACGACGAGGATCACGAGGACGATCAACAGTTCCATCAAACACTCCATTCGTCGGGGGGGCCCGGGCGGAACGCTCGGCCAACCCCGTCCTGTGGTCAGTTTAGCAGGGCTCCCACCGAGGTCCCTTCAGGTCGACGCCGTCTGACAGCAATCATCCCCGAGGGTGGTGGGCGGTACTGGACTCGAACCAGTGACTTCCTCGGTGTAAACGAGGCGCTCTGACCAACTGAGCTAACCGCCCGCCGAGAGAGGACCGCGCGGATTCGGGCCGGAGGGCCCCCGCCGGTCAGCCGGCGTCAGCGCAAGGCGGAGCCGAGCACCGCAGCGAGCGGACTCAGATGTCCGTGAGCAAGGAGCGCGGGCGACAACGCCGCGAAGGCGACGGATCACCGGCGGGGAGTGGTGCCCAGGCCGGGACTTGAACCCGGATGAGTTGCCTCATACGCCCCTCAAACGTACGCGTATACCAATTCCGCCACCTGGGCTCAGGTGTTGCGCCGGGTTTCGAGGATCTGCGAGGGGGTCTGCGGAGGTGGTACCGAGGAAGGGACTTGAACCCATATGCCCTTGCGGGCACTAGCTCCTGAAGCTAGCGCGTCTGCCAATTTCGCCACCTCGGCGTCGATCCTTCGGGCCAGTTTGGCGTGCTCACGGGCCCTCGGCGAGGCGCCATGTTAGCACATCCCAGAATCGGTCCCCGGGGCCTCCGACCGATCGCGGAGACGGTCCGGTGAGGGTATTTCGGACCACTGCGACGAGGTCGGCAAAGGCCACGGGCAGCACGTAGGTTCCGGCCGCGAGCTTCGATTGCAGGGCCGCGTAGGCGGCCTTGCGGGCGTCGTCCGTACCGGGTGCCCGAGCCTTGACAAGAAGCGCGTCGAGGGCCCGGTCCTGGAGCCCGCTGACGTTCGAGCCGCTCAAGGTCGCCTGGGTCGATGCAAGCAGCGGATAGAGGTCCGGATCGAGACCGATCGTGGTACCCGTGACGGCGGCTTCGAACTCCCCGACCTGCAGCCGCCCGCCGACGAAATCGGCACCGGGCAGGCCCGTGCGTTCGACCGACAGACCGATTGCCTGCCAGTCCGCGGCTACGGCGTCGGCGACGGCGAACGCCGTCGGGTTCGCCTCCGCCAGCGGGCTGATGATCTCGATCGTGATGGGCTCGGTCGCGCCCTTCGGAACCCAGCCGCCGGCCTCGGCCCGCTTCCAGCCGGCCGTCACGAGGGCCGCTTCCGCCGCCCTCGGGTCGTGCTCGACAGCGGGCGTCGCGGCAGCATCGAATGCCCAGCTCGAGCTCGGGATGAGACCGTCTGCGGGCGTCGCGAGGCCGCCCAGCAGCGTCAGGACGATGTCTGCCCGATCGATCGCCTGGAGGAGCGCCCTCCGGACGTTGGCATCCCGGAATTCGGGGTGCGTCGGGCGGAGGTTGAGGATCACCGCGAACAGGGTCGTCGATGGGTAGCGAAGGATCCGGGCACTGCCGTCGGCCGCCAGGCTGGTGGCGACGTCGGCTGGTACCCCGGCGACCCCATCGAGCTGCCCGCGACCCCAGGCCGCCTGCAGCGCATCAAGGTCGGGGAAGAATCGAAACTCGATGCCGTCCAGATATGGAAGCGGGGCACCTCCCGGCGGACTCGGCGTCGGCGTGGCCAGCGAGTCGGTCGGTGGCGGCGCTGCATCAGTCGGGCCGACCGACGCCGCATAGGTGTCATCGGCGATCGACGGGACGAGCAGGGCATGCGTTTCGTCCATCGTCACCAGGCGGAATGCCCCGGATCCAATGGGCCGCTGCCCAAACGAATCAGCCGGCAGATCGGCGGGTGCCACAGTACCGAGGATGTGCTCCGGCGCAATGGCCTGGGTCGCCGCCTGGAGGAACCCGCCGAGCGGTGTGGCCAGCGTCAAGGTGACCGTCAGCGGATCCGGCGCGGCCGCGGCCACCTCTCGCCAGGACGCGGCGCCGGGTCCCGCGTAGGAGGGATCACTCAGGGCGCGAACCGTGAACAGGACGTCACTCGAGGTGAGCGGCTCACCGTCCTGCCAGACCAGGCCTTGCTTGAGATGGAACGTCCACACGGCGCCGGAGGCGTCCACGGTCCAGCGGTCGGCCAGGTCACCGAGCAGGAGATCGTCCGGGCCGAGCCGCACGAGGCCCCGGAAGAGGAGCGCGGAGATCTCCCGCTCGGCGACGGACTGGGCGCCGAACGGGCTGACCGTCGAGGCACTGCCGACCATGCCCTCGACATACGGGCGGAGCGTCGACGCGCTGGCGTTCGGGGTCGCGCCGGGCCCGTTTGGCGCCAGGCTGGGGGCCACGACAGCAGCCGTCAGGCCGACGAGGACCAGGGAGAGGATGCCGATGACCGCCCGGTCACGAAGGTGCATCGCGGCGAATCGTGCGGACCGCCGCAGGGGCGGCCGGCTACGCCCCGGACTTGTCGAGCAGGTAGGACGTCATGGAGAACAGCACGAACAGCACCAGCAGCACGATCGTGAACTGCCACAGTCGCCGCTCGACCCCGCGGCGGCTTCGATAGACAGCCGAATCGCCCCCGAATGCTCCGGACAGGCCGGCTCCTCTGGCCTGCAGGATGACCGACAGAATGAGGGCGACCGAGACGATGAGCTGGCCCGCGGCCAGGACGGGATTCACGGGGCTGGACCTCCAGGGTGACGGCGTCGGATCGTAGCACAGGGTAGCCGCTCGACCCCCTCGCAGCTCGCACTGCTCGGGCCGGTTGGCCCGGTGGACGCTGCGGTCAGGGCCGCAGCAACGAGCGGCCGGTGATCTCGGGCCATGGTCGAAGTCCGCTGAGTTCGAGCAGGGTTGGGGCGACGTCTGCCAGAACTCCGTCCGCGAGCCGCCGTCCCTCCACGGCCCGACCGGCCAGGAGCAGCGGGACCGGGTTCAACGAGTGCGCGGTGATTGGATATCCCTCCGCGTCACGGAGCTCATCGGCGTTGCCGTGGTCGGCCGTGATCGCCAGCAGGGCGCCCGGGCCCGCGGGATCGTCCGCATCGATCCGGGCGACGGCCTGCGCAACCCTGTCGATGCATTCGTCGATCACCTCGAGTGCGGCGACGGTGGCGGGCCAGTTGCCGGTGTGGCCGACCATGTCGGGATTCGCATAGTTCGCCACGATCACGTCATAGGTCCCCCGCTCGATGGCGACCACGAGCTCGTCCGTGATCCCGTGGGCGCTCATCTCCGGCTGGAGGTCGTAGGTCGCCACCCGCGCACTCGGCACGAGCACGCGATCCTCCCCGGGATGGGCGGCCTCGCGCCCGCCATTGAAGAAGTACGTGACGTGCGCGTACTTTTCCGTCTCCGCAACGTGGAGCTGCCGCCATCCGGCGTCCGACCAGGCGTCTGCCAGCGCCCGCGCTTCGGCCGCTGGAAACGTCACGGCCACCAGCAGGCCCCGTTCGTATTCGGTCATCGTCGTGACCAGCAGGTCGCGCGGTGGCGGCGACCCATCGGGTCCGGCCCGATCGAATCCCCGGAACTCGGCATCGCAGAGCGCGTGCGTCAGCTGGCGAGCCCGGTCGGCCCGGAAGTTCAGATGGACGATCGGCTCGCGGTCATGGAGCCCGCCGAACGCGGCCGCGATCACGGCAGGTCGGACGAACTCATCCGACTCACCACGCTCATAGGCCATCTCGATTGCCGCCGTTGCGCTCTCCGCCCGATCCCCCGCCGCGTGGACGATGGCGTCGTAACCGATCTCGATCCGATCCCAGCGCTGATCGCGATCCATGGCGAAGTATCGGCCGCCGACCGAGGCGATCCTGGCATCCGGATGCGCCGTACGCAGGCGAGCCTCGAGATCGGCCATGAACGCGAGCGCCGAACGCGGCGCGGTGTCGCGTCCGTCGAGCAGTGCGTGCACCCGAACGGCGGGAACTCCCTCGCGCGCGGCCAGGGTGGCGAGGGCGACGAAGTGGCGATCATTGGCGTGGACACCGCCGGGCCCGATGAGCCCGACGACGGAGAGGCGTCCACCCGACTGGCGGGCACGCTCGCACGCGGCCAGAAGCGCCGGGCGCTCGAAGAACGAGCCGTCAACGATGGCGGCGTCGATCCGGGGCAGGTCCTGGAGCACGGGCCGGCCGGCGCCGAGGTTGAGGTGCCCGACTTCGGAGTTCCCCATCTGGCCCGGTGGGAGCCCAACGGCGCCCTCGGACGCCTGGAGCACGCTGTGCGGCCAGCGCTCGAGGAGGGCGCGCCAGGCCGGCATTCGGGCGGCCCGAATGGCATCCGCGTGGACGTCTCGGCCAAGGCCAAAGCCGTCGAGGATGACCAGGACGAGCGGTCGAGGGCGGACGCGGGTCTGACTCACCTGCCGGCGCGGGCCGCGGCCGTGAGCCCAGCTCGGGCAACGATGCCGGCCATCTCGTCGACCTTGAGCGAGGCCCCGCCGACGAGAGCGCCGTCCAGCGACGGCTCGGTCATGAACTCGTCGATGTTGGCCGAGGTCACCGACCCACCGTACAGGATGGGGACGTCGTCGCCGGAGATCCCCAGCGCGTCGAGGGTCCGACGAATCGCCGCCGCCATGGCCGCCGCGTCCGCGCCGCGCGCGTTCCTCCCCGTTCCGATGGCCCAGACCGGCTCGTAGGCGATGGTCAGCCACGGCAGATCGGCGTCGGTCGGTGACCTCTCGGTCGACGGCACGGCGGCGCCGGTCAGCGCCCCGCGGACCTGCGCCTCGACGACCGCCTCGGCTCGACCGGCATCGCGATCCGCCAGCACCTCGCCGACGCACAGGATCGGACGCAGCCCCGCCTGCCAGGCGTGGCGGAGCTTGGCCCCGATCTGGGCGTCCGTTTCGCCGGCGTCGCGCCGCCGCTCCGAGTGTCCGATGATGACCCAGTCGGCAAGGCCGGCGAGCATCGGGGCGGCAACCTCACCCGTGTGCGCTCCCGGCTGCTCATGCGAGAGGTTCTGCGCTCCGGTCCAGACCGGTTTGCCATCCGGCGCGGCGAACGTCGGACCGGCAACGGCCGCACGAACGGCCTGGAGGCACACGAACGGCGGGCAGAGCACCCGGACCACCCCGCTGACGCGCGTCCGGGCAGCGATGGCGCGGGCAAGCTCGCCTGCGTCCCCCGGGGTGGTCTGCATCTTCCAGTTTCCGGCCACGATCACGGTGCGCATCACTGAATCATGCCAGACGCCTGGCCCTGGGCTCGCCGTGGAGCGCGACGCGCTCGATTCGCTCGAGGGCGCGCTGGACGCCAGACCGATGGAGCCCGAGCCGATCCGCCAGCTCGGACAGGCTCGCCTCCGGCGTTTCCCGGCGGGCGTCGGCAACGACGCGGACGTCGTAGGGCTGCTCCGCGAGGCGACCGTCGGCTTCGAGCTCATCGATCGCGGCCAGCTGCCGGCCGGCGGCCGCGACGGAGCGCTGGAGGTTGGACGATTCCGCATTGAGAATACGGTTGAGCTCGCCACGGAGCGTCCGCGACACCTGACGGGCCTCGAGCTCGAGGAGCGCCCCTCCAGCACCGATTCGGCGAAGGAACAGGCCGATGACCTCGCCGCTCTTCCAGGTCACCACGCCGCGACGCCGCCGGATCCGCGACGACGCCGGGAGGCCGGCCTCGAGCAGCCACGCGGCGAGCTGGGGCGCATCCTCCGGCTCAACGACGAACTCGAGATGCGATCGCGCGCCGGCGACGCTGAGCGACCCACGCGCCAGGAACAGGCCGCGAAGGTAGGCCATTCGACAGTGTTCGGCGGAAGACGACCAATCGAAACCAATCGCCGTCACCGGTGCCCGGCGTCGTTGCAGACGGAGGGCGAGGCGCGCCAGGACCGGATCTCGATGCGGGACCGTCGGGCGCCGGGGGCGGTGGGACAGACCGGCCAACTCGGCGGCAAGATCACAGGCCCGGGGCGGATCGATCGCCGCAAGCTCCGCCCGCAGGGCAGCGACCAGGTCGCGATCGGCCTCGCTCACGGGCTGGTACGCACGGGGGCGGTGCTCCGGCTCAGGCCGAGCGGGCCACGCCGGATCGGCGGCGAGCCGCCAGCTCGCGGTCGGCGATGCGGAGCACGGCCTCCGCGAGGCGCGCCGGATCGTGGTGGTGGGCGTTCACCGAATCGACGACGTCCTCGGTCACGAGCGTGGGCACGGGGTCGATCGCGGGAGGCCACCGAAGTCGGACGGATTCGGCCAGCCAGTCGCGCGGGACCCGGGCGTCGAACCGGTCGTTGGCCAGGACGAGGTCGACCAGGCCCGGGCTTGTGTGCGCAATGAGCGCTTCGAGATGGTCCGCCAGGTCGTACCCGGCGGTTTCACCGGCCTGCGTCGCGACGTTACAGACATAGATGCGCAGGGCCGTCGTCCTGGTCAGTGCGTCGCGGATCTGCGGAACGAGCAGGACCGGCAACAGGCTCGTGAACAGGCTGCCCGGACCGAGCACGATGATGTCTGCCTGGGTCACGGCCGCTACCGCATCAGACGCCGCGGCGACGTCGGCCGGGGTAATCCACACCCGCTCGATCCCCGGCGTGCGCATCACGTGCGATTGCCCCGAGACGATCACGCCGTTTCTCGTGCGGGCGTGCAGGGTGATCGGCGTCGGTGACGCCGGCAGGACCTGGCCGCGCACGGCCAGGACCCGATTCATGCGTCGCACGCCTTCCTCGAAGTCCCCACCCTCGACGGCCGTCAGCGCCGCGATCAGGAGGTTGCCAATCGCGTGGCCTCCCAGCGCCCCCGGAGTCGTCTCGACCGGCAGGCCGTCCTCCTTTCGGCCGCCGGGGAACCGGTAGCCGAGGAACTCGCGCATGAGTGGCTCCGCGTCGGCCAGGGCGGCGATGCAGTTCCGGATGTCCCCGACCGCCGGGATCCCGAGTTCGTCCCGCAAGACCCCGGACGACCCCCCGTCGTCGGCCACGGTCACGATCGCCGTGATGTTGCTGGTGTGCTCCTTCAGGCCGCGCAGCAGCGCCGAGAGGCCGGTGCCGCCGCCGATGGCGACGATCCTCGGGCCGCGGGCGAGCAGACGCTTCTGATACAGGACTTCCACCAGCGGCTGCTCCTCGTCCGCGGACCGCAGGGGTTCGGTCACGGCCCGCAGCACGCGCACCCCGCCGATCACGACAAGCGCAAAGCCGACCGATCCGACGATCAGGCCTCGCAGTGGATAGGGCAGGAACTGCAGGGTGATCCCGTCGATGAGGCTCGCGGCAAGACCCTCGGGGTTGACGCCGACCGTGGCCTGGCGAACGACGTGCGCCACGGCGAGCGCGAGCAGGAAAAGTCCGCCGAAGACGACGCCCAGCCAGCGCTTGATGCCGATCCCCGGCAACAGCCAGCGGCGCAGGTTCATGGGCGCTCGAGCTCGCGGTGGAAGACGCCCACCGGCCCGTGGCCCTGGGCGCGGAGCCAGGCCGCGAGCACTTCGACCAGGACGATCGAGCGATGCTGCCCCCCGGTGCATCCGACCGCGATCGTGAGGCGACTCTTGCCCTCTTCCTCGAACGCCGGGATGGTGAAGGCCAGCAGCGGCTTGAGCAGATCCAGGAACTGGCCGGTGGCCGGCTGGCCGAGCACGAATTCCTTGACCGGTTCAGTCAGCCCGGACCGCTCTCGCAGCTCCGGCACGTAGTAGGGGTTCTGCAGGAAGCGTGCGTCGAACACCAGATCCGCCTCGAGCGGAATGCCGAACTTGAACCCGAAGCTCAGCAGCTGGATCGTCATCCGATCCGGTTCGAGATCGCCAAGTCGGGCGAACAGGCGCTCACGGAGCTCGCGGAGCGAGAGATCGGACGTGTCCACCACGACGTCGGCCTCGGCGCGGACGGCATCCAGCTGCTGGCGCTCATCCGTGATCGCCGCCGCGACGCCGCGTCCTTCGCCCAGCGGATGGCGGTGCCGGGTCTCCGAGAACCGCCGGATCAGGACATCGTCACGAGCCTCCAGGAAGAAGACCTGTGGTCTGATCCCGCGGCCCTCGAGGGCGCCGCGCATGGCCCTGTAGGCCGCTTCCGCATCGCCCGCCCGAACGTCGAGCACGATGGCAACCCGGGCGTACCGCTTCCGGTCCGTGGAGACGAGCTCGGCGAGATCCGGCAGCAGTTCGCCGGGCAGGTTGTCCACCACGACGTAGTTGAGATCCTCGAACAGCTTGGCTGCAGCGGTCTTTCCGCCACCGGACAGGCCGCTCAGGATCACCACATTGGTATGGTCGGCCTCGGGCATCGGCTGGCTTCCGCCGTCAGCGTCATCCGCAGGGAACTCCGGGCTTGTCATGCCGGTCAGTCTACCCTCGGCCACGAGCCCTTCAGCGTCCGCTCCGCCGGATCACGATGATCGTTCCCTCGAACAGCAGGTAGAGCGTGAACCCGAGCACGATCGGGCTGACCAGATCGCCTCCCGGCGTGGCGATGGCCGAGAACACCGAGATCCCCAGGATGATCAGGCGGCGCGACCGACGCAGCCGCTCCGACGTGACGATGCCGACGCGGGACAGGCCCACCAGGAGGATCGGGAATTCCATCAGGAGTCCGAAGGCCAGGAACATCGTGCTGACGAAGTCGAAGTACTCGCGCGCCGTCAGCAACGGCTGGAGGTCAGGCGTCTGGAAGGACAGGAGGAACCCGGCCGCGAACGGCAGGATCAGGTACGCGATGGTCACCCCGAGCGCGAAGAACACGAGCGCCGCCGGAATCCACGGAAGGACGGTGCGACGCTCGGATGCCGTGAGGCCCGGCGCGACGAAGCGCCAGAGATTCCACAGGATGACCGGCATGGCCAGGATCACGCCGGTGACGACCGCGATCCGGATCCGGATCGCGAATGGATCGCCGATCCCGGTATAGACCAACGGCTGCTCGATCGGCAGCGGCGCGCGCAGGAAGGCAATGATCTGCTCGCCGACCAGGAAGCCGACAAGGCCACCCAGTCCGATCCCGAGCAGCGACCAAGCAATCCGGTTGCGCAGTTCCGACAGGTGATCCACCAGCGACATCGAAGCGGCCGGCTCTTCCTGACCACGACCTGCGGGAGCAATCTCCACCGAGGACGGGGAGCTGTCGTCAGGGAGGGTCACCGTTTCAGGCGTATCCGTCGCCTCGTCGGGGGCCGCCTCGTCGGGGGCCGCCTCGTCGGGCGGCGCCGGCGATGGCACGGCCTGATCGTCATCCATGTGCAGGTCGGTCGGGCCGTCGCCCGATCAGGACGCCGGCGCCTCGGGCCGCGCGTCGGATGCGGAGTCGCCGGCCGCGGGGACCTCTGGGGTCGAGGCCGGAGGTTCCACTGGCGCATTGGCGGGGGCGGCACCAGCCAGCACGTTGGGCTTCGGCGCGTCCTTCACGACCGGATCGATGCTCGCGGCGTCCTTCACGTCGGTGGCCGCTTTCCGGAATTCCCGGAGGCCCTTGCCGAGCGCATTGCCGACTTCGGGCAGCTTGCCCGGACCGAGCACCAGCAGCGCAATCACCAGGACGATGATCAGTTCTGGAGCGCCGATGTTCCCGATGAACGGCATGGTCTTGGCAACTCTTGGTGGGCCGCGGCGCAACGCCCCGGAACGGCAGTCAGAGTAGCACAGGGAGTTGGCGTGCCCAGTCGGATGCGGCACGTTCGAGGCGTTCGGCCGGGTCCTCCCGCGGGCTCCCGTCGGGCGCGGATGCGGCGCCTGCGATCCCCCGGGAGACGTTGACCAGCAGCCCTCGGCCGGGCCGTGTCCCGGCCGGATCCGTCGTGGCGGGACCGTGCTCCAGGACCGGCTGGACGGCGCCTCCCTGGGCCCCGACGCCAGGCACGAGAAACGCGAGTCCGGGGGCCACGGAGCGGATCTGGGCCAGCTCGTCGGGCGCGGTCGCACCCACCACGAGCCCGACCGTTCCGCCGGGCCCCCAGCCGATCGCCAGGCGGGCCAGCCGCGCAAACAGCGGTTCGGCCGGTGCGTCGCCGTCCGCTGCGACCAGGAGGTTCTGGAGCTCGCCTGCACCGGGGTTGGAGGTTCGACAGAGGAGATAGGCGAACCGATCCAGCCGATCCAGGAGCGGACCCACGGCCGCCGACCCGAGGTACGGGTTGACGGTCACCGCGTCCGCACCGAGCGAGTCGAAGAGCGCGACCGCCTGGCGGGCGGCGGTCGATCCGATGTCGCCACGTTTGCCGTCGGCGATCACGGGCAGGCCGGCCGGCACGGCGGCGCGGATCCGCTCCAGAGCCGCGATCCCGGAGCTTCCGTGGGCCTCAAAGAACGCGAGGTTCGGCTTGACCGCGGCCGCGTGCGGGCCGGCCACCTCAACGAGCAGCCGGGCGAACCGTTCGAGGCCGGCAAGATCGCGGGAGAACCCCGGGGGCAGGCTGTCAAGATCGGGGTCGATCCCCAGGCAGAGCACGGTCCCGGTCGCGGCACTCCGCGCCGCCAGACGATCGAGGTACCCGGACCCGATCGTCACGGGGCTGCGGACCCGGGCGGGGACGGCGCGCTGGACGGCGTCGGGGTGGGTGGCGGTGGGGGTGGTGCGGTCGGCAGGAGCTCGGCCGGGATCCACCAACCGGGCCGCGACGCCGCGTCCAGCCCGGCCGCGACCGTCAGCTGCAGCGGCTCGCCCTTGAGGGCCGGGGCGCCGGAATCCAGGGCAAGCCCGACGGACCAGAGGTCGGTGACGCCGCCGTCGATCGACAGGTAGGCAATGGCATCGCCCGCCGGCGACCAGATCGGACGGAAGCTACGCTCGTCGGCGGTCACCCGGAGGAGCTCCGTTCCCCGTCTCGCGTCCAGGATCACGATGTCCGTGCCGAACGAGGTCGTCCGCGTGGCGGCGATGAACCGGCCGTCGGGCGACCAGGCGGGCGACGTGTAGCCGGGGCCGGTGATGGCGGCGGACTTGCCGGTCGTAGTGTCGTAGCGCATGACGGCGGGCGCTCCATTGAAGCCGTCCCGCCCATTCTTCACGAACAGGAGATAGCGGCCGTCCGGCGACCACGCGGGATCCTGGTGCCCGAGCGGCGAGACCTGCGGCGCGTCCAGCGACGTGAGCTTGCCCGTCGCCGGATCGAGCTCCTTGAGCACCACGTCGCTCTTGGCCGGATCCGGACCGTCGGTCACGACGACGATCCTGCCGTCGGACGAGACCACCGGTTGCCGCAGGAAGAACGACCAGGTGTAGGTCGTTCCAGATGTGATCTTGCCGTCGAGAACCGCTTCCGGTTCAGCGGTCGCGTCGGTCCGGACCCGCATGAGGGTCGGCGTGTCCAGCAGATACCGACGGGAAAGGCCGTTCACCCTCCAACGACCAGGTTCGTCGAGCGTCCGGATGAAGTAGATCCAAGCTCCGTCGGGCGAGAAGGAAGGCATCGCGTCCCGTCCCCCTGACGTCAGCGCGGTCGCGCTGGCACCGTGCTGGAGCCAGATGTTCCCGGCCTTCACGTACAGAATCGTGCCGAGGACGTCGGAACGAGGGTCGACGATCACGACGTTGGACGGCGTCGCGGTCCGCAGCGGTCCGGCGTCGGGGCCGCCGTTGCCACCCGTCCGACCGGACAGGAAGGGAATGTTGCCGCTCAGGATGGCGAGACTGAGGGCCGCCACGATGACCAGCCCGAACCCGGCGGCGACGTCGGCCCGCGGCACTCCCTCCAGGAATCCGAGAGACCCCGCGGCGGAGGAGGGTCGTCGGCGCTGGTTCACGCGTCGGGTCCCGCTCCGACGGCGGCCGGCGACGATGCTGCGTCCGCGTCAACAGCAGGGCCAGGACCGACGGCGACCCGCCGGATCCGGTTCGGTTCGAGCGCGTCCGGATGCAGCCCACTCGGCGCGACGTCGCGGATGTCGAGCTGCAGCGATTCCACGCCGCCGAAGCGCCGGCTGACCAGGCGGGCGACGACGTCCACCCGATCCCCGGCCGTGACCTGCGTGGCCAGCTCCGGCCAGCCGAAGGCGATGCCGTCGAGTACATCGAGCCTGCGCTTGAGCACGAGCTGGGTGTGCCCACCCCCGGCCTCGCGAGCCCGCGTGACGGTCAGTCCGAAGACCGCGACGAGGGGTTCAGGGTTGCCGGTCCCCCATGGCCCGAGCCGCGCGAGGCCGGCATGCAGTGCGTAGTCCACGTCGAGGGCCGGCAGGGCCAGGTCGATCCGAAGGACCGGCTCAGGGTCCCGGGGCGTGGCCTCCCGAGCGAGGGCGAGGAACCGCTCGCGAAACGCCTCCCATCCGGAGCTGGCGATCTCGAACCCGGCCGCGCCGGCATGCCCCCCGTGGCGGATCAGGAGGTCCCCGCAGGCGGCGAGCGTGTCGGCAAGGTGGAGCGATCC
>CAZOJS010000030.1:0-10820 GCA_964580175.1 uncultured Anaerolinea sp.
TGAACTTCGTGTGGGGCTTGACCGAGCCCGGCTTGGCCAGGACCTGGCCGCGCTCGATCTCCTCGCGCTCGATCCCCCGGATCAGGCAGCCGACGTTGTCCCCGGCGCGGCCCTCGTCGAGGAGCTTCTTGAACATCTCGACGCCGGTGATCACGATCTTGCGGGTCGGCTTGACCCCGACCAGCTCGACCTCGTCGCCGACCCGGACGATGCCCCGCTCGATCCGGCCGGTGGCGACGGTGCCCCGGCCCTTGATCCCGAAGACATCCTCGACCGGCATGAGGAAGGGCTTGTCGATCTCGCGGACGGGGTTGGGGATGTAGGCATCGACCGCATCCATGAGCTCCTGGATCGGCGCGTAGGCGGGATGGCTGGGATCGTCCCCGGCCTCGAGGGCCTTCAACGCGGAGCCGCGCACGACCGGGATGTCGTCACCCGGGAAGTTGTACTTGGTGAGCAGCTCGCGGACCTCGAGCTCGACGAGGTCGAGGAGCTCGGGATCGTCGACCGCGTCGACCTTGTTGAGGAAGACCACGACGTAGGGGACCTCGACCTGGCGGGCCAGCAGGATGTGCTCGCGGGTCTGGGGCATCGGGCCGTCGGTCGCGGCGACGACGAGGATGGCCCCGTCCATCTGGGCGGCGCCGGTGATCATGTTCTTGATGTAGTCGGCGTGACCGGGGCAGTCCACGTGGGCGTAGTGACGGGCTTCGGTCTCGTACTCGACGTGGGCGATCGCGATGGTGATCCCGCGCTCACGCTCCTCGGGGGCGTTGTCGATCGTGTCGAAGGCGCGGTACTCGGACGCTCCCTTGAGCGCCAGGTACTTCGTGATCGCCGCGGTCAGCGACGTCTTGCCATGGTCGATATGGCCGATCGTGCCGACGTTGACGTGCGGCTTGTTGCGCTCGAACTTCTTCTTGGCCACGGTGACCTGTCTCTCCAGTACTTGCGGCACTCTTCCGCGCGAGGCGCGGCTTCGCCTGTGTCCGTCCCTTCCGGGCCCGATGGAGGTCAATGGGTGGAGCCCACAATCGGACTTGAACCGATGACCTCTTCCTTACCAAGGAAGTGCTCTGCCAGCTGAGCTATGTGGGCCCGGAGGCTTCACGGATGGAGCCGACGACGGGACTCGAACCCGGAACCTGCGGTTTACAAAACCGCTGCTCTACCAATTGAGCTACGTCGGCGCGGCGCATGGGCACCTAAGGGTGGTCCGAGCGCCCGCGAATGATAGGGCCGAGCCACCGCGACGGTCAAGCCGAGTCGAACGGCGCCCCTCGGAGCAGGTCTTCGTCGCCCGGATCGGGCACCGCGCCCGGGGCCACCGTCTCGACGGAACCGTCCGTCTCGGCCACCTGGTCAACCGCGTCGTCGTCACCGACCGGCGTGACCGCGACGACGGAAGTGGCGCCGGTGGGCCGGGCGCCGGGCTCGCGCTGGCCGAGGGCCTCGAACAGCAGCACCGAGCCGGCAACGGCCGCGTTGAGGGATCCGATGGCGCCACGCATCGGAATCCGGACCATCAGGTCGCACCGTCGACGCACGGCAGGCGTGAGTCCGTGACCCTCGCTTCCGATCACGATCGCGATCGGGCCGCGCAGGTCGGCCTGGCGCGCGCTGAGCGGGGCCTCCGCCTCGGTCCCGACAATCTGCAATCCGCGAACGTGAAGGTCCGTCATGGCCGCGGCAAGGTCGGCCACCGGACAGAGCAGCAGGTGCTCAGTCGCGCCCGCCGAGGCCTTGATGGCGGCGGGGCTCAGCGGGGCCTGCCGCACGGTGGGGAACAGCACACCATGAACGCCCGCGGCCTCCGCACTGCGAAGGAGCGTCCCAAGGTTCTGGGGATCCTCGAGCGAATCGAGGACCAGCACGAACGGCGCTTCACCGCGCTCGATCGCCCGGGCCAGGATGTCCTCGGGCGCCGCGAACACCCGCATCGCCACGACGAGGGCGACGCCCTGGTGGCCGTCGAAGCCGGCGATCGAGGTCAGCGTGCCGCCCTCCACCTCGACGATCGGGATGCGCAGGGTCGTCGCGTGAAGGACGATCCGCTCAAGCGCCAGGCGACGCTGCGGCGTGACCAGCAGTCGCACAGCGGGTCGTCGAGCGGCGAAGGCCTCCTCGACGGGGCGGCGGCCTGCTACCAGCTCCTCGTCCGGGCCGAGCTGGTCGGCAATGGAGACTGCAGCCGCCGGAAACGGCCGACGGGCCGACCACTGGCCCGAACGCCCTTGTTCGTGCCGGTAGCCGGGCGGGCCGCCGAGTCGAGGTGGCGGGCCCGGCCGTCGATCGAACGCCTGGCGATCGGGCCCCCACGGGCGCTCAGACGGCTCTCGCCCAGAGCCGGACGGCGGGCCCCCATGGGCTGGGCCGGGACGCCTGTCTGGTCCCGGTCGCGGGCTGCCGGGGCCGAATCCGCCCGGTCGCGGGCTGCCGGGGCCGAAACCGCCCGGTCGCGGGCCGCCGGGGCCGAAACCGCCCGGTCGCGGGCCGCCCGGGCCAACACGGCCCTGGCCCGGACCACCCAGCCGGGGGCCACTCCGGTGTCCGTCGTCGGGTCGCGCCGCTGCGCCCGATCGCTCGGAGCCGGGCCCGGGATTCGGACGGCTGCGATCGGTCCTGAACCCGCCGGGCGAGGCCGGTCGCGGGCGTTCGGGTCCGGGTCCCGAGGCGGGCCGCCGATGGCCGTCATCGCGGCGGCCCGGCCGATCTGGACGCGGCCGATCTGGACGCGGCCGCGGGCTCATGCCGATCCCTCGTTACGTCGCCAGCGCTGCCCGTCCCTGGTGTCCTCTACCGCGATCCCGCGGGCCAGGAGCTGGTCGCGGAGGGCATCCGAACCTGCCCAGTCGCGCGCCTCCCGGGCGGCCTTTCGGGCCGCCAGCAGCGCAGCGGACTCGGCGTCCAGTTGGGCGGCTTCATCGGGCAGCAGGCCCAGCACGGCGTCAAGGTCCCGGAGCGACGCGAGGGCCGTGGCCGCGTCGGCAGAGGAGAGGGTCCGGGCATCGATCCGTCGATTCAGGTCACGGACGAGGTCGAAGAGCGCGGCCAGCGCCGCCGAAATGTTGAGGTCGTCGTCCAGGGCCGCTTCGAACGACGTTCGCGCCTCGGCGAGCACTCCAGGCAGGTCCGAGTCGAGCGGCCCATCCTGACGATAGGCCTCGAGCGCCGCGACCAGGCTGTCCAGCCGCTCCACCGCGGCTCCGGCGGCCGCCAGCGAGGCGTCGCTGTATTCGAGCGACTGTCGGTAGTGCACGGACAGCAGCGCGTAGCGCAGCGCTCGAGGCGACAGGGCGGTCGCGAGCAGGTCTGCCACGCGGGCGAAGTTGCCCGTTCGCCGCGCCATCTTCTCGCCGCCGAGGCGCAGATGGGCGCAGTGGAGCCACGTCCCGACGAAGGTCTTGCCGGTGGCCGCCTCGCTCTGGGCGATCTCGTCCTCGTGGTGCGGGAAGATCAGGTCGACGCCGCCCGTATGGATGTCGAAGCTCTCGCCGAGGTGACGCATGCTCATGGCGGAGCACTCGATATGCCAGCCCGGGCGCCCGGCGCCAATCCCCGTCTCCCAGGACGGTTCGCCTGGCTTGGGGCCCTTCCAGAGGGCGAAGTCGCGGACGTCGTCCTTGCCGTAGTCGTCGGCCATGACCCGCTCCCCCACCCTGAGCTGGGTTGGATCGAGTCGGGCCAGACGGCCGTACGCGGGCCACGAGGAAATCCGGAAGAAGATCGAGCCATCGTCCGTGCGGTACGCGTGCCCACCCGCCATCAACGTCCCGATGAGCGAGGCCATCTCGTCGATGTGACGCGTCGCCCGGGGAAGGACGTCGGGCGGGGTCATTCGCAGGGCGGCCGCATCGGCCAGGAACTGGGCGATCCAGCGCTCGGTCAAGTCCTCGATGGACTCCCCGGCCGCAGTGGCGCGCTCAATGATCCGGTCATCGATGTCGGTCAAGTTCATCACCCAGGTCACGCGAATGTCCCGGTGGCGGAGATAGCGGACCAGGAGATCGGCGAACAGGAAGGATCGGAAGTTCCCCACGTGGGCAGGGCCGTAGACGGTCGGGCCGCAACTGTAGATACGGGCGTGGCCGGGTTCGATTGGACTGAACGGACGGGTCTCGCCGGTCAACGTGTCGTGGAATCGGATGGTCATGGTGTTCCAGCCTTCCCCGTCCCGCCGACGAGGGAGATGCCGGGCAGGCGCGCGACCAGCGTCACGGTTGCGCGCGCCTCGATCGCTCTGCCAGCGCCGGTGGCCCCTTCGAGATTGCCCGTCGACGCCTTGACCCCGACCGCTGTCATCGACACCCGCAGGATCGCGGCGATCCTGGTGCGCATCGCCTCAAGATGCGCCGCCAGCCGGGGTCGCGCGCCAGTGATCGTCAGGTCCACCGATTCGGCCGCCCAGCCCGCCCGCTCGACGAGACGCACGACATCGGTCAGCAGCTCTGCGCTGCTGATCCCTTGCGGGGTGCTGGTGTCCGCCGGAAAGAGACGGCCGAGATCGCCCAGCGCGGACGCACCCAGGATCCCGTCCGCAATCGCGTGAAGAGCCGCGTCTCCGTCCGAGTGTCCATGCAGGCGCGGCGCGCCGGGGATCTCGACGCCGCCGAGAATCAACGGCTCCCCGGGTCCGAACGGATGCGAATCGACGCCCTGACCCACCCGCCGATCGAGGCGCCCGACGAGCAGCGCTTCCGCCCTTGCCAGGTCGGCGGGCAAGGTGACCTTGAGATTCAATGGATCTCCGGGGATGTGGTGGACGCGGATTGTACAGGCCATCAGGAGGGCGGCTTCGTCGGTGAACCGGACGGGTCCGGAGGGCGGATATCTGCGGAACGCGTCGTCGAGGAAGTGGCGGCGAGCACCCTGCGGGGTTTGGGCGATGACGAGGTCGGTCCGATCGACCGATTCGCCGAGCGATCCATTGGCAACGCGGCGAATGGTGTCCGTGACGGGCAGGATCGGGATCGCCGCCCCGTGCTGGCCGGCCGCCTGGACGATCTCGGTGACGAGGTCCGTTGGTACGAGGGGGCGCGCACCGTCGTGCACGATCACGATCCTGGCCGGGTCTGGTGACCCATCGTCGAGCCTCCCGAGAGCGGCGAGGCCGGCCGCGACCGAGGCCCCCCGATGGTCGCCGCCGGGAACGGTCGCCACAACGGCGCTGGGCAGCAGCGGGCGCAGCGCATCCAGGGCCGGACCCGGCCCCATCACGAGGACGATTCGGCCAACGGCCGGGGACGCGGCCACGGCTTCAATCGTTCGTAGCAGCAGCGGTCGTCCGGCGAGCGGGGCCAGGCGCTTGTCGACCCCACCCATCCGGGTCGACGATCCGGCGGCCACGACGATGGCGTCCGCGAGGCTGACGATCCGGGAGGCCACGCCCGGCTTCCGAGCCATCGGCAGGTCAGTCCTGACGAATCTGGGCGAACACCATCCGCCCGGCGACGGTCTGCAGGACACGGGTGACGGCCACATCCACATCAGCGTCCATGAACCGGGCGCCGGCTTCGACCACGATCATGGTTCCGTCGTCCAGGAACCCGACGCCCTGGCCCGATTCCTTGCCCGGCTGAATGATCCGGATCCGGAGCTCCTCGCCGGGCAGCAGCGCGGGTTTGACCGCGTTGGCGAGCGAATTGATGTTCAGAACCCGGACGCCCTGGAGTTCGGCGACGCGGTTGAGATTGAAGTCATTGGTCAGGACCGCGCGGCTGAAGCGCTTGGCCAGGGCCACCAGCTTTGCGTCGACTTCGGCGAACTCCGGAGCATCATCGTCGACGATCTTGACCGGGGTCGGCGAATCCTTCTGCATCCGCATGAGGATCTCCAGGCCGCGCCTGCCGCGATTGCGCCGAAGGGCGTCCGGGCTGTCGGCGATCTTCTGCACCTCATCGAGCACGAACCGCGGGACCACGAGCGTTCCATACAGGAACCCGGACTCCACGATCTCGGCGATCCGACCGTCGATGATCGCGCTGCTGTCGACCAGGATGTGGGGACCGCCGGCCGTGGACACCGCCGCTGGGTCGGACCGACGGATCAGACCAAAGGCCTCGGCGGCGATGAGCAGATCCTGACGCTTCGCCACCGTCAGGCCGACCATGCCGAGTCCGAGGAAGATCGAAACCCCGACCGGGAGCCAAAGTCCGAACGGGGGGTCGAAGGCCGACAGGGGCGATCCCAGGAGCAGCCCCATCAACAAGCCGATCAGGAGGCCCAGTACGGCGGTCACGAACTCCGCGGTGGACATGTCCTGGACGCCGCGCACCAGCCGTCCCGCGGGAACCACCGTCAGGTACGGCAGCACCGAGAACCCGAGCACGGTCCAGGCGATCAGCCAGGGCACGATGATGACGCCGGCGCCGGGGACATCGCGAAACGGCACCGGATTGGTCGCCACGACGACGATACCGATCAGGCCGCCGAGGGCAGCGCCGAGAATACGGATAGAGCGATTCACGGTCCGTCAGCCTAGCACTGGATCAATGGCTCGCGGCACCCCGGTCGGTGGGCGTGTTGCCTCGACCGGACCGCCGGACCCACGGCGACCTGCCTCGACCGGACCACCGGACCCACGGCGACCTGCGTCGCCGATCCCAAGCGCGACGACGATCGCGTCGCGGATCGTGTCCACGGCGTGGACAGTCAGTCCTGGAATGTCGGGGGCGGCGGCGCGACGACTGGCTGGAATGATGGCGTGGTTGAAGCCGAGCCGAGCCGCCTCCCGCAACCGGCGCTCCACCCCGGCCACCGCGCGCAGCTCACCGAGCAGACCGATCTCACCAACGGCGACGAGGCCGGCAAGGACCGGCTGCTCCCGCAACGAACTGGCCAGGGCGAGGGCGAGCGGAAGGTCGAGTCCCGGCTCGGCAACCTCGATGCCCCCGGCGAGGTTGGCGTAGACGTCATGCGTCCCCAGCGCGACGCCAGCCTTGCGTCCGAGGACGGCGAGGATCAGGGCGAGACGGTTCGGATCGATCCCAGAGACGCGCCTGGCAGCGGTCCCGTAGCCGGCCGGCGCCACGAGGGCCTGGACTTCCACGAGGAGCGGTCGGGTTCCTTCCATCGTGGCCGCGACGACGCTTCCGGGTGCGGGGCCGGCGTGCTCGACCAGGAATGCGCGGGCCGGGTCGAGGACCTCTTCGAGTCCCTTCTCGCCGAGCTCGAAGACGCCGATCTCCTCCGTCGACCCGAAGCGGTTCTTGGCCGCCCGCAGCAGGCGGAGCACCCCCGAGCGATCCCCGCCGAGTTCGAGGACCGCATCGACGAGGTGCTCGAGCGTCTTCGGGCCCGCGATCGATCCATCCTTGGTGACGTGGCCGACGAGGATGACGGCGATCCCCTCGCCCTTCGCGAGCTCCATGAGCCGGAGTGCCGATTCACGCACCTGACCGACACTCCCGGCGGGTCCGTCCAGTTCCTCGACCGTGGCGGTCTGGATCGAGTCGACAATCAGCAGTGCCGGGCGGGTCGCCCGGGCCACCTCCGCGATTCGGCCGACCGCAGCCTCGGCCAGGATCGCGATCGCGCTGCCGGTCGCCCCATCCGTGAGGCCGAGGCGAGCCGCCCGAAGCTTGACCTGGGCGGCGCTCTCCTCGCCCGTGACGTACAGAACCTGGCGGGTGGGCTCGGCGCTCCGAGCGATCCCGGCTGCCGCTTGGAGGAGAAGGGTGGACTTGCCGACACCGGGTTCACCGCCGAGGAGCACGAGCGAGCCAAGGACGAGGCCGCCGCCCAGGACCCGGTCCAGCTCGCCAATGCCGACGGCCATGCGCGGCGCCGCCGGCGAGCCGACGTCGGAGAGCAACACGGCCGCTGAGCCGGAGCCAGCCTGCCTCGAGGCGACGGCGCGGTCGGCCTTGCTCGGCAGCCGAACAACCGTCTCGACCAGGGAATTCCAGGCACTGCAGTTGCGACACTGGCCTTCCCAGCGGAGAAATGCCTCACCGCAGGTCTGGCAGACATAGCGGCTGCCAGCCCGAGCCATCTGTGCCTCTAGGAGACTTCGACGGCCGTCTTCGGCTCGGCGGCGTGGATCTCCAGGCCGGACACCTCGTTGTGGTCCACGACGATGGTCGTGCCGGGCTCGTAGCGGCCGAGCAGCAGGTGTTCGGCGAGAACGTCCTCAACGAGGTTCTGGATCACGCGGCGCATCGGCCGGGCGCCAAAAGCGGGATCCCAGCCGAGCTTGATCAGGTGGTCCTTGGCCGCCTGGCTGACCTCGAGGTGCATCTGCTGCGCGCGCAGGCGATCCTGGACCCTGATCAACATGAGGTCGACGATCTGCCGGATCTCCTCCACCGTCAACGATCGGAACACGACCGTCGCATCGATGCGGTTGAGGAACTCCGGGCGGAAGTTGTTCTTCAGCTCGGCCTGGACCTTTTCGCGCATGATCTCGTACGAATTCTGCTCGCGGGCATCGTCTGAGTCGGCGACCGCGCGGAACCCGAGGGAAGCGCCGCTCTGCAGTTGGCGGGCACCCAGGTTCGAGGTCATCACGATGATGCAGTTCCTGAAGTCCACGCGGCGGCCCTTGGCATCCGTCAGCTGGCCATCCTCCAGAATCTGCAGGAGGATGTTGAAGACCTCCGGGTGGGCCTTCTCGACCTCGTCCAGCAGGACGACCGCGTAATTCTTGCGGCGGACGGCTTCGGTAAGCTGGCCGCCCTCATCGAATCCCACGTAGCCGGGTGGTGCGCCGACCAGGCGGCTCACGTTGTGGCGCTCCATGAACTCGCTCATGTCGATCTTGATCAGCGCGTCCTCGCTCCCGAACATGAATTCGGCGAGCGCCTTTGCCAGCTCGGTCTTCCCGACGCCGGTCGGACCGAGGAAGATGAACGAGCCGATCGGTCGCTTGGGATCCTTGAGGCCGGCTCGGGCGCGCCGGACGGCCTTGGAGACGATCTCGATCGCCTCCTGCTGTCCGATGACCCGGTTGTGCAGCGCATCCTCCATGTTCAGGAGGCGCTCCGATTCTTCCTGGGCGATACGAGTGACCGGGATCCCCGTCCACATCGCCAGGACCTCGGCGATCTCTTCTTCGTCGACGGTCGGGGCGTCCCCGGCGATCGTGGCCTGCCACGCCTCGCGCAACGCGTCGGCACGCTCGCGGACCTCGGCCTCGGCTTCGCGGAGTTTTGCGGCAGCCTCGTACTCCTGGGCATTGATCGCGGCGTCCTTCTCTTTGGTCACGCCATCGAGTTCCCGCTGCGCTGCCCGGAGGGCCGGCGGGGCGGAGGCATGGCGGAGACGAACGCGGCTGGCGGCCTCGTCGATGAGGTCGATTGCCTTGTCCGGCAGATGTCGATCGGTGATGTAGCGGATCGACAGGTCGGCGGCAGCCTTGATGGCCGCATCGGTGATGGTGACCTTGTGATGTTGCTCGTAGCGCTCCCGGATCCCGAGCAGGATCTCGATCGTCTGCTCGATCGTCGGCTCCTCGACCATCACCGGCTGGAAGCGCCGCTCGAGCGACGCATCACGCTCGATGTACTTGCGATAGTCGTCCAGGGTGGTGGCGCCGATGCATTGCAGCTCACCGCGAGCGAGCGGCGGCTTGAGGATGTTGGCCGCGTCGATCGCACCCTCGGCGGCCCCTGCGCCGACGAGCGTGTGCAGCTCGTCGATGAAGAGCACCGCGTCGTTGGTGTTCCGAAGCTCCTCGATGATCTTCTTCAGGCGCTCCTCGAACTCTCCGCGGTACTTGGTCCCCGCTACGAGCGAGCCGATGTCGAGAGTCAGCACACGCTTGTTCAGGAGGATGTCCGGGACGTCCCCGGCGACGATCCGATGGGCAAGACCCTCGGCGATCGCCGTCTTGCCGACGCCGGGCTCTCCGATCAGGGCCGGATTGTTCTTGGTCTTTCGGCCGAGGATCTGGATGACCCGCTCGATCTCCTTTTCCCGGCCGATGACCGGATCGAGCTTGCCCGCGCGGGCCGCGTCGGTCAGGTTGATCCCGAGGGCGTCGACGGTCGGCGTCTTGGACGTGCGCTTGGTCTCCTGGGCGGGCCCCACGGATGACGACTGCGAGAGGACGCGGATCACCTCGTGACGAACCTTGTCCAGGTTCACCCCGAGTGACTCGAGCACGCCTGCCGCGATGCCCTCGCCTTCCCGGACAAGGCCGAGGAGCAGATGTTCCGTGCCGATGTAGTTGTGACCCAGGCGGCGGGCTTCGTCGATCGCCAGCTCGATGACCCGCTTCGCCCGCGGCGTCAGCCCGACCTCACCGACGACGGGGCGGTCACCCCGACCGATGATGAACTCGACGGCCGTCCGGACCTTGGCGAGTTCGACATTCATGTTCTCCAGCACGCGGGCGGCCACGCCCTCGCCCTCGCGCACCAGTCCCAGAAGGAGATGCTCGGTCCCGATGTAGTTGTGGTTGAACCGCTGCGCCTCGTCCTGCGCGAGCGTCAGGACCTTGCGCGCGCGATCCGTGAACTTGTCGAATCGCTCCATCGGTCTCGAACGCCCGTTCCCCTTCTACGCACCTTGGCGCGCCGCCATCCTAGCACGCAGCACTTTGGCAACCCGCCGGTTCATGCTGCCGGTGACCTCGGGACGCCTGATCGGGCTCCAGGGCGGAGACGGAGACGCGGCCGCAATTTTCCGGGCGGCATTTTGGATCGGGCGACCGAAAAGTAAAACGGCCCCGCCGGGGTCCGACGGGTCGTGGGCGTTCGAGCGCTAGTCGCGATCAGGCTTTCTTGGCCGACGCCTTGACGACCGGCTCTGGCTCGGCCTCGGGCTCTGGCGCTGCCTCGGGCTCTGGCGCTGCCTCGGGCTCTGGCGCTGCCTCGGGC
>CAZOJS010000031.1:0-15107 GCA_964580175.1 uncultured Anaerolinea sp.
TGCATCAGTACCGCCATCGTCCTGCTCCTTGCCATGGCGATCTGGCCGTCGCTGGCAGGCAACGCTCGATCGGGCGCCGCGACTGCGGCGACCGCGGAGGCAATGGCTGGTGGCGCCGCCGGCCCGCCGACCGGTCCGCCGACGGGCCCGGTGGCGACGAATGACTGAGCTCCGAACGGGCTCGCCGGGTATTCACGTCCTGTCCATTCCGCTCGACGCCGTTCCGATACGGGTGGACCGCTACGTGACCGACCGGACCGGGTTGTCCAGGAGCCATGTCCAGAAGTTGATCACGGAGGGCCGGCTGACCCTCGCGGAGCGGACTCTTCGTTCGAATACGATGGTGGAACCCGGCAGCGAGCTCCGTCTCGAGATCCCCGAACCGGCAGTTGCGACGCCGCTGGCGCAACCGGAAATCGACGTCGCGGTCGTCTACGAGGATGATGACCTGCTCATCGTCAACAAGCCATCCGGGCTGGTCGTTCACCCGGCGCCGGGCCACGCCGACGGGACGCTGGTCAACGCGCTGCTGGGCCGGGCCGGGCCGCACGGATTTGGGGGAATCGCCGGGGTCCGGCGACCCGGTATCGTCCACCGGCTCGACCGAGACACGAGCGGACTGTTGATGGTCGCCCGCACGGATCTCGCCCAGGGCAGTCTGATGGCCCAGCTCAAGGCGCGCCGGATCAAGAAGACCTACCTCGCGCTCGTTCAAGGCTCGGTCGCGGCGGCCGTCGGGCGGATCGAGGCGCCGATCGGACGCGACCCCAAGCACCGAACACGGATGGCGGTCGTCCCGGACGGTCGGCCGGCCACGACCGGCTATCGGGTCACCGAGCGATTTCCGGACTGGACGCTCCTCGAGCTGGATCTCGTGACCGGACGAACCCACCAGATTCGTGTCCACCTCGACGCCATCGGGCACCCGGTGGCCGGGGATCGGGTCTACGGGACCGGCACATCCGCACGCGGCCCGGAGGGCCTCGAGCGCCTGTTCCTGCATGCCTGGCGGCTCGAACTCACGTCCCCGTCGACCGGCGAGCTGATTCGGGCGACTGCCCCGCTGCCCGGTCCCCTCGAGGAGGTCCTGGCTCGCCTCCGGGGCGGCCCGGGATGAGCGACTCCGACGTGAGCCACGCAGCCGAGCCCGGACCTGACGATCCGCGGCTCGGTGCCCCGGGCGCCGTCCTGGTGATCCTGTCGGGGCCGTCTGGCGTCGGAAAGGACAGCGTGATCGAGGCGCTCCGCGCCGAACCGCGTGTGCCCGACTACCACTACGCCGTCACCTGTACCACGCGCCCGAGGCGCTCGTACGAGGTCGAAGGCGTCCACTACCGGTTCCTCACCGAGCGGGCGTTTGTGGACCTGCGAGATGCCGGAGAGTTGCTCGAAGCGAACGAGGTCCATGGAAACTGGTACGGCACGCCCCGGGCCGAGGTCCGGGCGGCGTTGCGGGCCGGTCACGACGTGATCCTGAAGATCGACGTGCAGGGGGCGGCGGTGGTCAAGCAGCGGGTCGCCGACGCACTCCTCATCTTTCTCGTGCCGCCTTCGCTCGAGGACCTCTTCCAGCGCCTCCGCTCCCGGGCCACGGAATCAGCCGACGAATTGGACGTCCGCCAGCGGAATGCCGCCCTTGAGCTTGCGCGCCAGGAGGACTACGACCACGTCGTGGTCAATGAGACGGGCCAGATCGGGCGCACCGCGACGAGGATCCACGAGATCATCCTCAGCGAGAAGGCTGCCAACCCGCATCGCCGGACACGGATCTAGCGACCGCTCGGCTGATGGCGACTGGGCCGGACCAGGCGACGCTCGGGCTCTCCGGGGCCGGGCAGGACCTTGACGACGCGACGGGACCGGAGGGGAACCGTTTCGTCGCCGTCGCGATCGACGCGGCCGGTGCAGGCGGCGACCGAGCGTTCACCTACCGGGTTCCCGGGCGCCTCGAACCGCTGGCCAACGGTGAGGCCGTGCTGGTCGAATTCGGGCGGCGGCAGGCGCTCGGCATCGTCCTCGAGACCACGTCGATCGCCGAGGGCATCGTGGCGAAGCCGATCCTGGACCGGGTTCGTGCCGATGGCCCGCTCCTGCCGGCCTCGTCGATGTTCCTGGCCAGGGAGATAATTCGGAGCTACCTGGCACCGCCGGCGCTGGTGCTCCGGGCCATGCTGCCGCCGGGACTGCTGGAACGCCTCGAACTCGTCGCCGAGCGACGTCCGGACTCGACGGGCTCGGACCCCGCGGCGCCGGGCGCCGAGCGATCGATCGAGGGATCGATCGAGCGGGCCGACGAGGCGATCCTCGCGCAGCTTGGCGATGGTCCTCGTCCGGTGCGACGACTGCATACCGCGGAAGGACGCGCTGGCCTGCTGCGCCGGTTGCGGGCGCTCCGGGCGGCCGGGCGGATCGAGCTCGATTGGACCCTGATCGACGCCGCAACCGGGCCGCGCTATGTCCGCCTCGTCCAGCGCACGCTGCTCGACAGCGCGGCTGAGGAGGTGAGCTCGTCGGCGGACAGTCGGGGCCGGGCGCGGCCGCTCGGCCCACGGCAGAAGGCCGCCCTCGAGGAACTCGACCGGGCGGGTGTTGCCGGCATGGCGGCTGCGGACCTCGCCACGCGCTATGGCGGCTCGGTGGTCGGCAGCCTCGCTGCTCGCGGACTGGTGCGCGTTGTCGCCCTGGAGGCGCCGCGCCGCCCGCTCGGAGCCCGCCTCCCGGGGCGGCGCGGCGCGCGGCCAGCGACGGCCCCGCTGAGCGAGGAACAGGCGGCCGCCGTCGGGGCAATTCACCGGGCCCTGGCGTCGAGCGCCTCCATCCCGCTCCTTCTCGATGGCGTGACCGGTGGCGGCAAGACCGCGATCTACGCCGCGGCGATCGAGGCCTGCCTCGCGACCGGCCGCCGCACGCTCGTTCTGGTGCCGGAGATCGCCCTTGCGCTGCCCCTGGTTGATCGACTCCGGGCGGACCTCGGGATTGACATCGGGCTGGTGCACTCGGGCCTGTCCGACGGCGAACGATCCGATGAGTGGCGACGTATCCGGGCCGGTACCGTCGACGTGGTCGTCGGCACCCGCCTGGCGATGCTGGCCCCGGTCGAGGATCTGGGCCTGATCATTGTCGACGAGGAACACGATCCGGCCTACAAGAGCGATCGCACGCCTCGCTTCCAGGCCCGCGACACGGCGGTCCGGTTGGCTGCCCAGACCGGCGCCGCGGTGGTTCTGGGCTCCGCCACGCCGGCGGTCGAGACTGAGGGTCGTGCGCGCGACGGAACCTATCGGCGGTTCAGGCTGACGGACCGGCTATCGGGGCGGCCGCCGACGATCGAAGTCGTGGATCTCCGCCAGGAATTGGCCGCCGGTCAGCGCGGGATGCTGTCCCGGGCGCTCGTGACCGCCATCGGGGGAGTTGATCGCGCGGCCGGCGAGCAGGCCATCCTGGTCATCAATCGGCGGGGATCGGCCTCGGTGGTCCTGTGCCGTGATTGCGGGACCGTGCAGGCCTGTCCGGAGTGCACCCGGCCGCTCGTCTACCACCAGGCCGGGATCACCCTCCGCTGCCACCACTGCGGCCGGGCCACCCCGCTCGCCACGCGCTGCCCGAGTTGCCAGTCCGCCCGGATCCGCTACCTCGGCGGCGGCACCGAGCGACTCGAGCGAGAGGTGCGTGAAGCCTTTCCCGGACACCGCGTCGCGAGGCTCGATCGGGACGTGGTCGAACGTCGAGGCGCAGCGACGCGGATCCTGGATGACCTCGCGGATGGCCGGATCGACATCCTGGTCGGCACCAGCCTGATCACGAAGGGGCTCGATGTGCCCGGGATCACCCTGGTCGGGATCGTCTCGGCAGATGTGGCCTTGAATCTGCCCGACGAGCGGGCTGCCGAGCGGACGTACCAACTCCTCGTGCAGGCTGTAGGCCGCGCCGGTCGAGGTGATCGCCCGGGGCACGCGGTGCTCCAGACCTATCAACCCGATCACCCCGCGATCCGGGCCGTTGCGCTTGGAGACCCAGCCTCGTTCTATGACGCGGAGCTGGTCCTGCGCCGGCGTTTCCGTTCACCGCCCTTCGGCAGGCTGGTCAAGCTGACCGTGGCGCTGGCCGATCGCACCGCCGCCGAAACGGTGGCGGATGCCTACGCGGAACAGCTCCGCGCCCGCGCCGTTGCGCTCCGGGCCGCGGTCGAGGTGATCGGTCCGGCACCCGCCTACATTGCCCGGCGCGCCGATCGCTGGCGCTTCAACCTCGTCCTGCGCGGGGACGATCCCATCGCCGTGCTGGGCGACCCGCCGGGGCCGCCATGGTCCGTTGACGTGGATCCCGAATCACTGCTCTGACCCGGACGTGGGAGCGCATGCAAGGGCCGTCGACGTGCAAAGAACGCTGAACCGGCGACAATGGGATCCACAACAGACGGTTCGCGAAGCCGCGAACGAGGAGGAGTGCAACCATGAACATCGAGACGCAGGACCGCACGGACAACGAGCAGTCGGCACCAGAGGCTGACGAGTCCTTTGCCTGGACCGACGAGACCGCCGGCGAGGGGAAGGCCGATGAGGGAACCGATTCTGGGGCTCGCGAGTGGCTGTCCCAGCTCCAGTCGATGATCGAAAACATCACCGAGCAGGCGGGTCCCGTGCTTCGCCAGGTCAGCGCGAAAGCCGCCGAGCTCGCGGTCGTCGCCGGCGAGAAGGCAGGTCCCATGGCAGCCCGAGCCGCCGAGCTCACGGCCGAGGCCGGCACGCGTATCGCCGCGCGCTCGCGAGACCTCGCAATCGAGTTGCGCCGCGATCAGGCCAGCCGCGCGGCCGAGGCAGAGGCCGGCGCGAACGCGGACAACGAAGGAGCGGGCAAGGACGCATAGCGGCCTGAACTCGGGCTGAAGGGCGCGGCCAGGGCCGTGCCTTGATCAGGGGCCGCTGTTCGGCTCACCTATACTGCGCCGATGAGCGTCCGTCCCATCCTGCTCCTCGGCGACCCCCGACTACGGCTGAAGGGTCAACCGGTCGACAGCTTCGGCAAGTACCTGCATCAGTTGCTCGATGACCTCGCCCACACGATGCGGGCCGCTCCGGGCGTCGGGCTCGCGGCCCCGCAGCTCGGCGAGGCCGTCGATGCCTGTGTCATCGAAGTCGAGGGGACGCTGCACGAGCTGGTGAATCCCAGGTTGGTCAAGGCAACCGGGGACGATCGCGATCTTGAGGGCTGCCTGTCCATCCCCGGCTATGCCGCGTACGTGACGCGACGGGAGCGTGTCTGGGTCGTTGCCCAGAACCGCGCCGGCCGCAAGATCAAGGTGGCAGGGTCCGGCCTGCTTGGTCGCGCGCTGCAGCACGAGCTGGATCACCTGGACGGAAAGCTGTACATCGACTATCTCGCCTCGATGGACGAGTTGATCGCCGTTGGGCCAAGCGATGAGGACGACGACGCCGACGGCGCCGCCACGTCCGACGAGGTCCGGACGCCCGTTCTCGCGTGAAGGACGTGCGTCGTCCCTTGAAGCCGGACTCCGAGGCGAATGGAGCGCCGGCCGTCCGGACCGTGTTCTTCGGCTCCGGCGCGTTCGCGGTTCCGATCCTTGACATGCTCGCTGGGCGGGTGGACATCGCCGTCGTCGGCGTGGTGACACCCCCGGATCGGCCTGCCGGGCGTCACGGCGAGCCCACACCCGTACCAGTTGCCGTCGTCGCTCGCCGGTTGGGCCTGACGCTCCTGCAGGTTGGGCGGATCCGTTCGGACGATGCCCTCACGTCGATTCGTGGCCTCGCGCCGGACCTCGGTGTGCTGGCCGACTTCGGGCAGATCGTCCCTCCGGCGCTCCTTGATCTGCCGCGGCTCGGGATCCTCAATGTTCATCCGTCGCTCCTCCCGCGCCACCGGGGGGCGTCGCCGATCGCGGCGACGATCCTGGCGGGAGACGAGGCGGGCGGCGTCGCGATCATGCAGATGGACACGGGCCTGGACACCGGACCGGTGATTGCCCGTCGCTCATGGCCCCTCGCTGGAACCGAAGACGCCCCCACCCTCGCGGCGCAAGCGGCCATAGCAGGGGCCGGACTTCTGGCCGAGGTCCTCCCGGCAGTGCTGGCAGGGCGTGCTACAGCCATTGCCCAGGACGACCGTGCGGCCACGCTGACGCGGCCCTTCCGGCGCGTCGACGGCAGGCTCGATCCCCGCAACACCGCCTTGGCCCTCGAGCGCCAGGTGCGCGCTCATCGTCCGTGGCCGGGCAGCTTTCTGGAGGTCGGGCCGGACCGAATCGTGGTGTTGGAGGCCGAGATCGGTCCAGCGGATCCGGACGACTCCGTGGGCACGCTGGTTCGAGATGGGCATGGGCTGGCCGTGGTCACTACCCAGGATCGACTGCGACTGGTGCGGGTGCAACCGGCCGGCGGCCGTCCAATGACGATCGGGGAGTTTCTGCGTGGTCGCCCCGATCTGGTCGGCGCCGTGGTTTCCGCGTCCGGTCCGACTCACGCGGGCCTCGCTTCCGACGCCGCCGCACCAGCCCTCAAGCCCGGCGCCTGATCGTGACCCACGCCCACGGGGTCGGCATCAGCCGCCCACGCTCCGATTCCAGGGTCAAGGTGACCGGCGCGCTCCGCTACGTGGCCGACCGTTCGCACCCGGGCGTACTCCACGCCCGCCTTGTGCTCGCGACCCGTGCCCATGCCCGGATCCGATCGATCGAGATTGCCGACGCGCTCACGGTCCCCGGGGTGGTGGCCGTCCTGACCGCCGCCGACCTGGCGCTTCGTTCCGGCCGGGACCGGCTCGCCCACGCGTTGGCGGTCGATGAGGTGCTCTTTGCCGGACAACCGGTTGCGGTGATCCTTGCCGAGACGGAGGCCGCAGCCGCCGACGCGCTGGATCTCGTTCTGGTCAATCTGGAGCCGCGGCCACCGGTGGTCGATCCGCTTGCAGCGATGGTCCAGGGAGCACCGTCGGCGCGAGCCGACGACGGGGGCGCTGCCGCCGGTGCGCCGGCGATGGACGCCCAGACCCACGCCGCCGTCGGGGGAGCCGGCGACGATTCCATCGATGCCGAACCGTGGTCCGCCAATGTCAGCGGCCGGACTCGCTATCGCTCGGGAGACGTCGAGGCCGCGTTCGCGGCAGCGGCAGTGCGCGTCCGTCGTCGCTTCAGGACGTCGTGGGTGCATCAGGGCTATCTCGAACCGCAGGCCTGCGTGGCCTGGCTTGACGACGACGAGACCGTGGTCGTCGAGGCGAGCACGCAGGGGATCTTCGGGCTGCGCAAGGACCTGGGACGGGTCCTCGGGATTCCCACCCATCGCATCCGCGTCGTGCCGGCTCCACTCGGGGGCGCGTTTGGCGGCAAGTGGGGCATCCTCGAGCCGATCGCCGCCGCCGCCGCGCTCCGGTTGCGCCGGCCCGTCCGTCTGGTCCTCGAGCGCCGGGAAGACTTCCTGGCCACCAATCCGTCACAGGCCTTCGACATGGACGTGGAGATCGGCGCTTCCGCGGACGGCCGGTTCAGTGCTATCCGGGCGCGCATCGTGGCCGACGCCGGCGCGTATGACGACTTCAGCACGGACGCCCTGGCGGCGGTTCTGATCGCCGGTCCATACCGCTGGCCGGCGGTCGATATCAGTGGCTACGGCGTCCTCACCAATCGGGTCGGTGTCGGCGCCTACCGTGGTCCGAGCGGGCCGCCGACCGCGTTTGCCCTCGAGTCGGTCGTCGACGAGATGGCCAGCCTGTTGGGCCAGGATCCGATCGAGTTGCGTCGTCGCAACGGGGCCATCGAAGGTGACCCAATGGTCGATCAGGAGCGCTGGGCCCGCGTGGCCGTGTCCGAGGTGCTCGATGTGATCGCCACCCGGCCGGCCTGGGCGGCCCGAGCTGATCTGCCGGCCGGCGAGGGGATCGGTCTGTCGATTGGCTATTGGCCGGGCAGCAAGGACGCAGCCGCGGCTCTCTGTCGGGTGTCGCCGGACGGGACGGTCCAGATCGTCACCGGCGTGGTGGACATGTCCGGCTCGAACGGTGGGTTCCAGGCCATCGCAGCTGAAGTGCTCGGGATCTCACCCGACGATGTCCAGATCGTCACGGCCGACACGGGCAGCGCTCCGCCGTCGCCGGGCAGCGGCGGCAGCACGGTCACCTATTCGGCTGGTCGTGCCGTTCGTCTGGCAGCCGAGGACGCGAGGCGCCAGTTGCTCCACGCGGCGTCCCTGGAGCTCGAGATCGCCGAGGCGGATCTCGAGATCGTGGAGGGCATCGTCCGGCCTCGAGGAACACCCGGAAGGGGACTGGCCGTGGCGAAGCTGGTTCGCGCGAACGATCGTGCCGCTCGCGCGCCGATCGAGGGTCACGCGACTTCGGCGCACACCAGCCTCGCTCCGTCCGTGGCAGCGTTCCTGGCACACGTGCGTGTGGATTCCGAGACGGGCGTCGTGAAGCTCCTCGCGTTCGACATGGCCCAGGACGTGGGGCGCACACTCAACCCGGCCCTCGTGACCGGACAGCAGCATGGCGGCGCGGCACAGGCCGTCGGCTGGGCGCTGCTCGAAGCCATGGTCCACGACGAGACCGGACAGCTCATCTCCGCCACGTTCCTCGACTACGCCCTCCCGCGCGCCGGGGACATCCCGTGGATGACGCCGGCCGTGGTCGAGGTACCCGCGCCGGACGGCCCGTTCGGGGCAAAGGGCATCGGCGAGGCCGCGGTCGTGGGCGGCGCGGCGGCAATCGCGAACGCGGTCGCGGCGGCCACCGGCACGCGTCCAACAGAACTTCCGATGACCGCGCCGAGAGTCTGGCTCGCGATCCGGCAACGCAGGTCGCTGATGACCGACTGACCGGACCACGATGCCGGAGTGTCCGGCGCGGTCCGGGCCTCGTGCGACAATGCGCCGCGAATGCCCAACCAGACGCTCCCCGTCCTCGCACCCACGGCGTCCGCGGTCACCATCGAGCGTCCCGGGATCGCCGGCCTGACCCCGGCGACGCTGGAAGCCTGGTTCCGCGAGCGCGGCGAGCCGACCTTCCGCTCGAAGCAGGTCCTCGATGCGGTCTGGCGGACGGACATCGCCGATCCGGGCGCCATTTCGACGTTGCCGGCACCGACCCGGGCAGACCTGGCGGCCGCGTTCCGCTGGGACACCCTCCTCGATACGGAGCTGACCGTAACCGACGGAGGGCGCACCGAGAAGGCGCTCCATCGGCTCGCGGATGACGTGGCGATCGAGAGCGTCCTGATGCACTACCCGGCGGCCTCGGACCGGCGCGAGCGGAACACGCTGTGCATCTCCAGTCAGGCCGGCTGCGCGGTCGGCTGCCCGTTCTGCGCGACCGGAGAGCTCGGGTTCGGGCGGGACCTCGAGACGGCCGAGATCCTGGATCAGGTGCGTGGGGCTGCCCGCCGGTTGGCCGGACGGGGTCGACGCCTGACCAACATCGTGTTCATGGGCATGGGCGAGCCGCTCCTGAACCTCGACCGGGTGCTCGAGGCGGTCGAAGCGCTCAACGATCCAGCCCGGCTCGGCCTCGGGGCACGCCACATCACGGTCTCGACCTCGGGGGTCGTGCCGGGCATTCGCCGCCTGACGGCGCTCGGCCCGCAGTTCACCCTCGCGATCAGTCTTCACGCAGCGCGCGACCCGCTGCGCGACGTCCTGGTACCGCTGAACCGGCGCTGGCCGGTCGCCGAGGTGGTCGCGGCCGCGGTGGCACACGCGGCCGCCACGAAACGCCGAATCAGCTACGAGGTGACGATGATCGACGGCGTGAACGACACCGATCTGGATGCCGACGCGATGGCCGGCGTCCTCCGCGGGACGCTGGCACATGTCAATCTGATCCCGATGAATCCGGTCGCCCATACCCCCTGGACCGCCAGTCCGATGGCGGTCATCGAGCGATTCGCCGATCGACTGATGGCGGCCGGTCTGGCGGTCACGATCCGGCGCAATCGCGGCCAGGAGATCGGGGCAGCCTGCGGGCAGTTGGCCGCGGACCGGGCGGGCGCACCGCCGGCCGCCGCTGTTGCTCGCCGCCGCGCACGCCTGGTCGAGGCATCGGCGGCCGCGTTCCGCGGCGAGCGCAGCGCTGAGGCGCTCCAGATCGAGTTCGACGACTGATGGCCCGTCGTTCACGGGCATCTGCCCAGCCTGCCGTCACGCTCGGGCGCGCCCGGGTTGCGGCCAGCATGCTCGATGCCGACCTCGGAAATCTGGCGTATGCCGTACGGCGGGCCGAGAAGGAGGGCGCAGACCGGATCCATCTCGACGTGATGGACGGCCATTTCGTGCCGAACCTGACCTTTGGGCCGCGCACAGTAAAGGCGCTCCGCCGACGGACCCGCCTGCCGATCGACGCCCACCTGATGATCTCGGAGCCGGGGCGCTATGTCGATCAGTACCTTGATGCCGGCAGTGATTCGGTGACCGTCCATGTCGAGGTCGAGGAGCCGATCGCGCCAATCCTGCGCGAGATCCGGTCAGCCGGTCGGGCCGCCGGCCTGGCCCTCCGACCCGGGACCCCGCTCACGGATCTCGAGCCGTACCGCGGACTGCTCGACATCGTCATGGTCATGACCGTAGAGCCCGGGTTCGGTGGCCAGGCGTTCATGGCCGACGTCGCGCGGGCGAAGATCCTGGCCGCGCGCGACTACCTGTCCCACAAGCTGCACGGCGCCGAGGTCCACGTCGACGGGGGCGTGAGTCGCGACACGGCTGAGCTGGTGGGCGGACTCGGAGCCGACGTCCTGGTCGTCGGCTCGGCGCTGTGGATCAAGGGCCGCGACATGGGCCGCGAGATTCGGCTGGTGCGAGCACTGGCCGACGAGGGCTACCAGTACACGCTCAACGCCGGCGTTCCGCCGATCCCACGGGACCGAATGGTCACGATCAGCACCCTGCCGCGCCATCTCGCCCGGACGATTCAAGGCGAGATCGAGCGCGCCGGCATTCCCGTCTTCATCTTTCGGGCCGGACCGATCGATCTCGAAGTTCCCGATGAACAGCGCGATTGGGAAGTCCTCCTGCCGGCATCGTCCGAGGCTGCGGCTGCGGACCGGTTCGGCGCCCGCCTCCGTTTCCTCGCCAACGAGGCCGCGGCCTGGCGCGCAGCGGGAATGCCCGAGCCCCCGTACGTACCGGCACCGAGGCCGCCGCACCCGAAGGACCTGCCGTGACCGAAGACGTGGCGCCGATCGGCGAAGTGCTGCCGGCCGCGCCGATGCCCCTGATGTCGGCTGCCGCGGAGAACGCGGATCTGCACCGGCGCAACGATCGGCTCCTGCTGATCACGATCGTCGGCTACGTCGCGTTCCTGTCGGGGCTGATGATCGTGAGCGGCGTATCGATCACCCCGGATGTCATGCTCATCGCCCTGGGCCTGGCGGCCGTCCTGCTGGGACGAGGCCGGCTGTTCATCCGCGACTGGGTGCCGTTCATCGGCCTCTTCCTTGCCTACGAGCTCATGCGCGGGTACGCGGATGACCTGAACCGGGTCGTCCACGCGGCCGATATCCTCGCCCTGGAGCGCGTCGTGTTCGGCGGCTTCCTGCCAACCCAGGTGCTGCAGGAGGCGCTCCACCCGCTGAACGGCATGGACCCATGGGCCATCGCCGGCACGATCTTCTACTTCCTCCACTTTCCATTGCCGATCGCCGTCGCCTTCCTGCTCTGGGTCCGTCGTCGGAGGGCCTACTACGACTACATCGCAGCGCTCATCCTGCTGTCCATGGCCGCGTTTGCGACCTACCTCATCCTGCCGGTGGCCCCGCCCTGGTGGGCGGCTGATCGCGGACTCATCCCGGGTCCGGACGGCCTCCCGGCGATCACCTATCTCAAGGCCCAGGGCTTCGACGACCTGGCACGACTGTTCGGGTTCGAGGGCCGCTACCTGTACAGCTACACGGTCTACGAGGTCAATCCGAACCAGGTCGCCGCGTTCCCGTCGCTGCATGCGGGGTACCCCTTCCTGGCCTTCCTCTTCGCCAGGCGGGCTTTCGGGCGGCCAGGCTGGCTGTTGCTCGGCTATGCCGCCTGCGTCTGGTTCTCGATCGTGTACCTCGCGGACCACTACGTGGTGGATCTGTTCGGCGGCATCGCCTATGCGCTGGCGGCCTATTTCGCGGTCGTCCATGCCCCCGGCTGGTTCCGTCGGGGCGTGGACCAGGCCGCCAACCCGGCCGTCGAGGCCGCCGTCGAGCGTGGGGAGGCCGGGGACCAGGGCGCCTTCGGTCGGGCCGCCGGCCGGGTGCGCTGGAGGATCGTCCGGCAGGGACTGATCGTCGCGGCGTTCGGTGCGCTCGGGGTTGTCGCGGTTGTCAAGGGCGGCTGGCTGGGGGGCGCAGACTCGCCCTTCCTCCTGATTCCGTGGGGAGTGATCATCGGCGGCCTGTGGCGGGCGGCCCTCGGTACCATCTCGCGCTGATGCGGGCCCTCCTCCAGCGCGTCTCACGCGCCTCCGTCCGGGTCGAGACGGACACGGTCGCCGAGATCGGCCCCGGTCTGCTGGTGCTCCTGGGCGTCGGTCGTGATGACGATGAGGCGACGGCCGACGCGCTTGCGCAGCGAATCGTCGAGCTGCGGATCTTTCGGGACGACGCTGGCCGAACCAATCGATCGATCCTGGAGGTGGGTGGCGAAGCGATTGTGGTGAGTCAGTTCACGCTGTACGCGGACACGTCCCGCGGACGCCGCCCCGGATTCCTCGACGCGGCCGCGCCGGAGGTGGCTGCCCGGCTCTACGAACGCGTCGCGGCTCGGCTGCGCGCGGCCGGCGTGGCCTCGGTCGGGACCGGCACCTTCGGGGCGGAGATGGCCGTGGAGCTGGTCAATGACGGACCATTCACCCTGTGGCTGGACACGGCGGCGCGCCCAGCGACCTGACTGGGCGGAACGGCGCTGGATACAGAACGACCGGCCAACATGCGGGCCGGTCAAGGTGCTGGCGCGGCGCCGCGCGCCGGGACGGTGGGCCCTAGCGGGCCTGCTTGGTGAGCGTTCGTCGGCAGCGGGTGCAGGCGAGCGTCTTGGTGGGGGTCCCGCCCTGGTCGATGACGAGCGGCTGCAGGTTCGGCTGGTAGCGACGATGGGCGCGGACCCGGTTCATCCCCGATGACTGGGGATTGAATCCGCCCATCGATGTCTTGCCGCAGATTGCGCAGGAGCGGGCCATGATGTCCTCGGAGTTGGATTCGTGGGTGCGCCGAGCCGGTTATGCCCAGGCGGGGCGGTATGATAGCACGCACCCAGGGCGGCCCCGACGGTCGGCTCGCCCGGGCTGTCGAGGACTTCGCCCGTTGCCCACCGACGAGATCCCCGGTCGAGCCCTGGCGACCCGCAGAGCCGCCGCCGACATCACCCGCGCCGCCGTGGTCGGATCGTACGGCGTGGCCGGGTTCGAGGCGGGCATCCTGGAGCGGTTCCAAGCCGCGCTCGTCGGGCGCACGCCGGGCATCCGGATCGCCTTTGCCGGGGATCGCCTGGAGATCGGCCTGCGCGTGCGAGTCATCGCGGGGCTCCCGGTTGCGGAGGTTGCGAGGCAAGTCGACTCGGCCGTCCGTTACGGAATCCGGCGGGCCCTCGCCCGCGAGGTCGATGAACTCAGGATCCGGATCGGGGGCCTGGAAGCTTCTCCGGGGACCCAGCCGCCACAGCCACCGCGCAGTCCGGCCGTGGGCAGCTCCGACCTGGCCGACAGCGGCACGGACGTCGCCTGATGGCGCGGCGGGCGTGCAATGGGGCGGGTCTGCTGGGCGCCTTCCGGGCGGCGGTGGCGAACCTCGAGACGTACGTCGAGGAGATCAACAGCCTCAACGTCTTCCCGGTCCCGGACGGCGACACAGGCAGCAACATGCTGGCCACTGTCAAGGCGGCCCTGCTCGAGGCCGAGGGTGCCGGGCCCAAGTCGCCTGCGGAACGGATTGCCGCCACCGCCTCGTTCGGGGCGCTGATGGGGGCGCGAGGGAATTCCGGCGTGATCACCAGCCAGATCCTGCGAGGCATGTCCGAGGGACTCGCCGGGAAGAGCCGGTTCAATGGCCTGGACCTGGCCAACGCGCTCGACTCCGGCGCGAAAGCGGCCTACAGCGCCGTGGCAAAGCCCGTCGAGGGCACGATCCTGACCGTCATCCGCGAGGCGGCGGCCGCGGCGGTGACGGCTGCCGAGAGTGCCAACGACATCGAAACCGTGCTGACCGTGACCCTGGATGCGGCCGAGAAGTCGGTCGCCCGCACCCCGTCCCTGCTGCCGATCCTTCGTGAGGCCGGCGTCGTCGACTCAGGCGGGCAGGGCCTGTATCGCCTGATCCAGGGAGCCCTGCTGTTCCTGATCGGCCAGGCTCCCGCGGCCGGCGCGACGCCCGGCGCTGGCCCGATGAAGCCCTCCGTCCTGGTGGCGCACGCCGATGAAGGATTCGGGTACGAGACCATGTACCTCCTCCAGGCACGCCCGGGGGAGCGCCTTGACGTTGATGCCGTCCGCGATCACCTGCAGTCGATCGGGGAATCGGTGCTCGTCGCCGGGGATCCCAGGGCGGTCAAGGTGCACGTCCACAACGAGCACCCCGATCTCGTGATCGGCTACGGACTTGAGGTCGGTTCGCTGTCCCGGATCTCGGTCGAGAACCTGGACAACCAGGCCCGCGACGTGCGCGAGACAAAGGCCGCCGCCTTTACCGGTGGCGCCGCATCGGTCGATGGAGCGTCCAGCGACGGAGCGACAAGTCCGTCGGCAGGCGATTCCGGGGCCGGGACCGTCGGGCCCGGCAGCACCGCGGTCACGACCGACGAGGAGCTCATCGCCGCGATCAACGCCAGGAAAGGCGACTATGCCAGAGCGGGCAAGAGCGAGGTGCCGGTCATCATCGACGCCACACCGGACGTCCCCTGGCAGGAGGTCGTCCACGTCGTCGACCTCTGCAAGCACGAGAAGCTCTCCCAGATCGAGTTCGCCGAGCCCCTGCAGTACAAAGTCAGTCCCGCCAACCGATAAGGAGCTGCACATGAAATTCCTCAACAACGCCCCCTGGTGGCTGCTGTCTGCCGGACTCCATGCCGTCCTCCTCCTGGGCGCCGCCCTGGTCTACGTGGAGCGCCTGCTAGCCATCGACTCGCCCCCGACCA
>CAZOJS010000032.1:0-23901 GCA_964580175.1 uncultured Anaerolinea sp.
CCGATTCCGATGGCACGATCGCCGCTCGAGCCTGGACCTTCGGGGACGGTGGGACGTCGACCGACCCGAATCCGTCGCATGCGTACGCAAATGCCGGCATCTACACTGTGACGCTCACCGTTACGGACAACGCCGGCGCGACGGCGTCGACCACGTCATCGGTAACGGTCAACTCACCGCCGACGACCCAGCAGATGTGGGTCGGCAGCCTCTCTGCCACAACGGCGCCTGCCGGACGGAGCGGCTGGACCGCGACCGTCACGATCCAGGTTGCCCCGGCGGCGGGAGCGGTTGCCGGAGTCACCGTTACGGGTACATGGTCGGCCGGATCCGGCGCGACGACCTGCACGACCGACGCGACCGGCAAGTGCAGTGTGAAAAGCTCGACGCTCAGCAAGAAGTCGGTGCCATCGGTTACGTACATCGTGACCGGGCTGTCGAGGTTCGGCTGGACATACGTGGCTTCGAAGAACGTCAGTACCAGCATCGTCGTCACGAAGCCCTGATAGGCCGACTCAGTATTGGGCGGCTGCCGAGGCCCCTGGATCGCAGACGCGGAATTGCGCCACACGGGGGATACTCCTGCCTGACACCGCAGGTCGGGAGCGATGCGCCGTTGCGCCGGGCGCAGCCGGCCGGGGTGAGGAGTGACGATGGTCCATCCGCTGGTCGAGCAGCTGCACTTTGCGCGATCCGAATGGCGTCGCGGTCTGCGCGGCGTCCCGGAAGCCGATGGGCTCCGCCGATTCGAGCCGATGAACTCGATCGGCTGGATCGTGGCCCACATGGCCTGGCATGAGCAGCGCTACTGGCTGACGAGATTGTCGGGTCAGACGCCGGAGCCGGACCTGAATGACATCGCGGCCAACGGCGGGCCCGCGACCACACCGTCACTGGAGGCCATGACCCGCGCTTGGGAGTCCGTCACGGTTGCCGCCGACGTCCGCCTGTCGGTCCTGGACGAGGCGGCCATGCACCTGGACCTGCCCGGCACGCCACCGCGAACCATGGGCAACGCGCTCCTCCGGGTCACCTATCACTACTGGTTCCACACGGGCGAGATCGTCGCGATCCGCCAGCTCCTCGATCATCCGGATCGCCCGGAATTCGTCGGGGACATCGACGACGAGGCGCCCTACCGGCCGACGCCGTCCCGGTGAGTCGACCGTATGTCCCGCAGGTACTCCTCGACGCGGCCCACGCGCGGGTCGCGGCGCGGGCCCGCGGAGACTTTGACGAGGCCGACCGATTGCGCGCCGTGATCGAGGCTGCGGGCTGGCGCGTAGTCGATGCCGGAACCAACTTTCGACTTGAGCCTGCGCATATTGCGGACATCGAGGCGGATGGGATCGTCCGGTATGGACGATCGGCAGCCGTCCCGAGCCGCCTGGGGGAGGCCGCCACGGTCGAGGCAACCGTTGTCATCGTCGCGACCGAGGACATGGACCAGCCGGAGCTGGCGATCGCTCGCCTGATGGAACACCTGCCTGCCGAGACGCAGATCGTGGTCGTGGCCGACGGCCTGCCGCAGGTCCTCGATGATCGCCTGCACAGCTTGCCGGGGCGTGTCGAGGTCGTACGAACCGCAGTGCGCCTCGGCACGGGCGCGGCCTGGAACGTTGGGATTCGACGCGCGATCGGGCGGATCGTCGTGATCTGCGACCCCTCCGTCGAGCCGGCAGGGGACTTCGTGACCCCGATCGTTGCCGCCCTCGCGCACGCCGAGGTGGCGGTAGCAGGTCCGCTCGGTCTGGCCAGCGAAGACTTGCATCGATACCGGCCGGTCCAATCCGGAACCGCCACCGCCATTGATGGTCGGGTGCTGGGCTTCCGGCGCACCGATGCTGAAAAGCTCGGTCCGGTGGACGAGCGGTTCCGGGAGCCCGCACACCTGGATGCGTGGTGGAGCCTGGTTCTCCGGGATGGGGTTCCGGAGGATCCGATACGCCGTGCGCTCGTGACAGCGACGCTCCCCATCGACCCGCAAGAGCCGGCGTCGCTTCCTTCTGCGAATGGGCGCGAAGGGCCTTCGGAACGGCGGAATCTCTATCGCCTGCAGGACCGGTTTCGCGGCCGAACCGATCTCGCAGTCGCCGGTCCTTGAGGTCCCGAGCCCGGCGAGTGTCACGACCGCAGTGCTGTTGCAATCGGCGGGACGGCAACCCCTAACGAGTTCGGCGTTGGCTCGTTCTCCAGCGCAAGAGGCCTCTCGTCGACGGCACCGTTCCCCCGGCGGTGTGGCGCGAGGTCTCTCATTGATTCGTCCGGCCCGTGGTGGTTGCTGACCGCCACCTATACTCCAACGATGCGTCGGATCGTCTGGCTGGCCGCTCTCCTGTACGGGTTTTCGGGCGACCACTACGTCTGGACCGTGCGCTCCCGGGAGCCAGCCCCGATGGTCCAGCCCGTCCGCCTGCGGGAGCCGAATGGGACGATGCGCGGGCCGGCCTGGTGGCGCGCCTGAGCTCCTTCGCCGCCCCAGGCGCCCTGGCACGCGCGGTGGCAGCCACGACGCTGGTTGGGATCATCGTCGTTGCCTCGACGATGGGGCCGCTCAGTCAACCGGCCGCGGCCGCCGGTCGCGCTGACATCACGATCCCGTTCGGCGTGCCGACGACGCTCGACCCGGCGCGCCAGGGCGACATCGGCTCGGCGTCGTTCTCGGCACAGCTCTTCGAGTCCCTGACCGCCTTTGATCTGACGCTCACCCTCCGTCCCGCCCTGGCGCGCTCGTGGGACGTATCGGATGACGGACGTCGGATCGTGTTTCATCTGCGCCCGAACCTCAGGTTTTCCGACGGCACTCCGATTTCCGCCGATGACGTGGTCCAGAGCTGGCTCAGGATCATCGATCCGGCCTCACCGTCGGAGCTCGCCTCATTGCTCCTCGACGTGCGAGGGGCCGCGGACTACCTGGCCGGAAGGACCACGGATCCTGCTGATGTGGGACTCCTGGCAGATGGGCTCGACGTCATCGTCGATCTCGTTCGACCGGGGGCGGACTTCCCGGCCATCGTGTCCAGTCCGACGTTTGGGGTGGTCCCGCCGCAGGTCTGGCGTGACGGGTCCAGCGTCGACAGCGCGGACCTGCCAGGCAGCGGCGCCTACGTCGTCTCGGCGATCACCGATACCGAGTTCACCCTTGGTGCGAATGAGCGCTACTGGGCAGGGCCACCGGCGATCACGACGGTCCATCTGCTGACTGATATCGGGGGACGGAGCCCCGTCAGTGCGTTTGAGGCCGGCGACGTCGACTACACGGCGATCAGCTCGCTGGACGCCGCCTGGATCCAGTACGACGAGATGCTCGGGCCGCAGCTGCGCCTGGTCCCGTCGCTATCCCTCTCGTTTGTCGGTTTCACGGCAGACCGGCCGCCGTTCGACGACGTCCTCATTCGTCGCGCCTTTGCGGCGGCCGTCAACTGGACGCGAGTCACCGAACTCGCTTCGATCGGCGGCGATATCCCGGCCAACAGCATGGTCCCGCCAGGCGTCCCGGGTAGGGGAGAGAAGAACTGGCTGCCGGCTCACGATCCCGCGAGGGCCCGGCAGCTCCTCGCCCAGGCCGGGTTTCCGGGTGGCGTCGGCTTCCCGATCGTGACCTTTGCGGCCGCTGGGGTCCCCGCCGCGGAGGGAATCGTCGAAGACCTCCGCCGCGAGCTTGGCGTCACGGTCCGGCTGGAGGAGCTGAGCGACCACTTCGGTCGTCTGCACACGGATCCGCCGACGATGTGGGCCCTGGGTTGGGTGGCCGACTACCCGGGCGCGAACGACTTTCTGGGCGTGCTCCTCGGCACGGGCAGCACCAACAACTACGGACGCTGGTCCTCCGCAGCGTTCGATGTCGCGGTCGACGATGCGCTGGCGACGCGCGATCCGGCAACGGCGCTGGCCGCCTTTGAGCGAGGGCTGGCCATCGTCAGGGATGATGCGCCCGTGGTGCCCCTGGCGTATGGGGACGGCTGGGCGCTCTCCTCGGACGGGCTGCTGGGTGCGGACCAGAACGGCCTCGGCATCCTCCGCCTGGCGGGCCTGGCGTGGGAATGAGCAGGGGTCGCCGCGCCGCCTGCCGAATCCTCCCGGCCGCGATGCTGGTCCTCGCGTCGATGGCTCCGGGGGCATCCGTGGTGATGGCTGCTTCGCCATCGGCAGCGGCCCCGAGCGCGACCGTAAGGTTCCTGGATTCGATTATCTTCCGCAGCGGGGCCATCATGACGAGCGACGTGCTTCGCGTCGAGATCGTGGTCGACCTTGAAGGATCCACCCGCTCGATCGTCGCCGACGTCCCGACGACGGCCATCTCGGGCAGCACGACGCTCTCCTACATTCTCGAAACGCCGGGCGGTTCGATCCTGCCGAACACGGACGTGTCGGCGTATTTCCGGATGACCCTTCGCGATGGATCGTCGGTCAGCGGCCCCGCCACGACCGTCCGCTACCAGGACGACCGTTTTCGATGGCAGACCCTGACCGGCGAGTTCATGACGGTCCACTGGGTTGATGGCGGGCAGGCATTCGGGCGACGCGCATTGCGGATCGGCGACGAGGCGGTTCGCGAGGTCAGCGACCTGCTTGGGGTCACCGAGCGGGAGCCGATCGACTTCTACGTCTACGGGGATCGTGAGGCCTTCTACGACGTGATCGGGCCCGGTTCCCGTGAGAATCTCGGGGGCTTGGCACCCCCGGGCCTTCGGACGCTCTTCGCGAACATCGGCGCCGATGCCGTGGACGACCCGTGGGTCGGGATCGTGATCCCCCACGAGCTGACCCATCTGGTATTCGACTCGGCCGTCACGAACCCATATCACTATCCGCCCCGCTGGCTGAACGAGGGCGTCGCGGTCTACCTGTCCGAGGGATTGAGCAGTGAGGATCGTTTGGCCGTACGGGACGCCGCTCGAGCCGGTTCGATCATGCCGTTGCACGCCCTCGTCGCGCAGCTCCCGACGACGGAGGAGCGGTTCCGTCTGGCGTACTCGGAAAGCGTCTCGGCGGTGTCCTTCCTCGTTGATCGCTATGGCCGGGACGCCATGGTCGCCCTCGTCAGGAGCTATGCGGATGGCGTCTCGGACGACGAGGCATTCGAGGCTGCGTTGGGCACCGATGTCGCCGGCTTCGAGGCCGCCTGGCTCGAATCGATCGGTGCTCGAGTGCCAACTGCGATCGGTCCCCAACCCGCGCCGGCAGGCCCCGTCCCGGCCGACTGGGGCGGACCGGCACAGACGCCGGGCACGGCCGAGCGGTCCCAGGTCCCGGGCGATTCGGGGCTCGGGTCACCCCAGCCGATACCCACCGGGGATGATTCGGCCGGATTTGAAGCCACCGGTGCGCTCATCGTCAGCGTGGTCGTGATAGTGGCGGCGTTCGCGATCTATCGGCAGACCCGACGCGCATCCGTGGTCGCTGGCGGGGGGTCGCCACGCCCACCGGACGCAATCGTCCCGGACGAGCAGGGCCAACCGCCCGAGGCGATCGTCCCGCCGGACCACGAGGCACCGGCATGACCGGCCTCGTCAACCGGTTGCGCCTGATCCAGAGCTGGCAGGTGACGCTCACGGCTGCGCTGCTCGTGCTCGGGTTCCTCATTGCCGCGCAGCTCAGCGCGGAGGGGCCACGGATCCGCTACACCAGCCAGGAGCGGGCGCCGTTGATCGAGACCGTCCTGGGTCAGCAGACCGAACAGGACGCCTTGAAGGCCCAGATCCTGGACGTCCGCGCCCAGCTGGCCGCGGCCGAAGCGCAACTGCCGGCCTCCGCGGCCCAGGAGAAGGTGCTCAACGCCGCCCTCGAGCAGGCGCGCATCTCGAGTGGTCTCGTGCAGCTCGCCGGGGCGGGTCTCGTGTTTCGACTGGAGGACGCCGAGTCCGGAAGCGGCAGCGGCGGGGCGGACGGACTCGTCACAGCCCGGGACGTGCGGATCATCGTCCAGGAGCTGTGGCTGGCTGGGGCCGAGGCCGTGTCTGTCAACGGCGAGCGGATCACTACCACGACGGCCATTCTGGACATCGGCAACTCCATCCTTGCCAACAGCGCCTACCTGGCGCCCGCCTACGAGATCCGGGCGATCGGATCGCCAGACCTGTATGGGCGCGTTACCAGCGGCGCGTCGTTCGTCGATTTCGTCCAGCGACGGGTGGGTCCGTCCGGCCTGCGCCTGTCATTCGCCGAGCTCGATTCGGTGACAGTTCCCGCCTTTGCCGGGACCGTCACGGGGCGGTACATGCGGCCGACCTCTTCACCGGCGGGTGGCTGAGCCGTGCACAAGGGACGCAATCGCTGGCCGATCACGATCGTCGCCCTGATCCTGGGCGTCCTCGTGGTGGCCCAGCTTCGGAGCCAGGGGATCAATACCGGCCTCGCCGAACAGTCGGCGCAGGACCTCACGCTCCTCGTCGCGAATCTCAATACGCAGAACGAGGCACTACGGAGCGAGCTTGCCGGCGTGGAGCGACAGCTGGTCACTCTGTCCGACGCCAGATCTCGTGGGCAGAGCGCGGCCGGGCAGCTCCGCGCGGACCTCGACCGGATCGAGGCCTGGGCAGGGCTGCGCGCGGTCGAGGGCCCCGGAGTTTCCGTGCGGGTGACCGGCGCGACGGACGGCGCAGCGATCGAGGACCTGCTCAACGAACTGCGCAACGCCGGTGCGGAGGCGATTGCGATCGAGGGCGTACGGCTGGTGCCGGGTTCGGTGGTGGCCGGTTCATCCGGGAACCTTTCGGTCGAAAACACGCTCCTTGGAACGAGCTTCGAAATTCGCGCCATCGGCAGCCCCCAGATCCTGACGGGCTCGCTGACCAGGGCCGGTGGGATCATCGCCCAGCTCAGCGTGTCGTTCCCGGATGCGACCGTGTCGGTCACTCCGCTCGAGCTCGTTTCGATCCCGGCGACCGAGCGCAATCTCGTGCCGATCCACGGCACGCCGAGCCTCTGATACGCTCCGGCGATGCCTGACCGCCCGATCCTCGACCTCCTGCTGGGCGACATCGTGCGGCTGCGACGTCCGCATCCGTGTGGTGGTGCGGACTGGCTGGTCGACCGGCTCGGCGCCGATATCGGGATCCGCTGTCAATCCTGTGGACGGCACGTGCTGCTCGAGCGCAGGGTTCTGGAAGCCCGGGTTCACGGGTTCGTCGCCCGCGGAGATGCCGCGCTGACGGCCGCCGCCCATCCTGGGCCGGGCAAGCCCGCGTGACCTCCCCGCCGCCGGCGGTGACCAGCGGAACCGACACCGGGGCAGTCCTTCGGAATCGTCCGTTCCTCCTGCTCTGGCTTTCGCAGCTGGCGACCCAGGTCGGGTCCAACATGGTCCTCTACGGACTCACCGTCGTCGTCCTCGATGCGACGAACCTGTCTTCCGCGGTCTCGCTGCTCTTCCTGACCTTCCTGGTCCCGGCCGTCCTGTTCTCGGCCGTCGCGGGCGTCTACGTGGATCGGCTCGACCGCCGGATGGTCCTGATCGCGACCAACGTTCTTCGGGCCGTGGTCATGGTCGCGATCTGGGCCGTGGGCGGGGACCTTGCCTTGATCCTGATTCTCAACGTGCTGATCTCGTCGCTGACCGTGTTCTTCGCGCCCGCGGAGGCAGCGATGATCCCGTACCTGGTACCCCGCCATCAGCTGGTCAGTGCAAACGGCCTGTTCACGCTGACGCTGAACGGCGCCTTTGCGCTTGGCTACGCGCTCCTGGGCCCGCTCATCGTCAAGGTCGCGGGCGGGCCTGAGCCGGTGCTCTTGATCGTCGCGGTCCTGTACGCGGTCTCGGCCGTCCTGTGCGCAACGCTGCCCGCCAATGGACCGGCCGTCCGGGTGACAAATACGTCGGATGCCGTGCACGAAGCCGGCGAGGCCGTTCAGGGAACGTTCTCGCAACTGTCCGAGGGGGCGGCGTACATTCGCTCCAATCACGCCATCAGCTGGTCCCTGATCTACCTCGGAATCGCGGCCTCCCTCGTCGGGGTCATCGGGGTGCTGGGTCCGAAGTTCGCCCAGCAAACCCTTGGATTGGGAACCCAGGACCTGATCCTGGTGGTCCTGCCCCTCGGCGCCGGGATCGTGATGGGCGTCCTCCTGCTCAACTCCTACGGGCGGTACGTCCCACGGCGGAGGGCCATCGAAGGCGGTCTGATTGTGCTGGGCCTGCTGCTTGCAGCCCTGACGGTCGCCGGGCCCGTGAGCCGCGCCCTGACCCGCTTTGAATCGCCCATCGCCGATATCGGAGCCGTCACATCCCTGATCGCGGTGGTGATTGCGCTTGCGTTCCTGGCCGGTATCGCCTACGGAGTTGTGGCGATCTCGAGTCAGACCCAGCTCCAGGAGGATCTGCCCGAGGAGGTCCGGGGCAGGGTCTTCGGCGTGCTTAATATGCTGGTCTCGGTTGGGAGCTTTCTGCCGATCATCCTCGTGGGTCCGATTTCGGACCTCGTCGGCACGACGCGGGTCCTCCTGGTTGTCGCCGTGGCGATCCTCCTGTCGGGCATCGGATCGATCGTTCGGCGCGGGCCGCTGCTGCCTGCCGAGGAACTCGCGACGGCCGGCACGATGACCCATACGACCGCCGCCGACCCGATCGGGGTGGCACGACGCGCCGACCGCCGCGAGCCGGGTCCACTCGAGGAAGTCGCCGGTCCCAAGGAGCCTGAGGTTCTCGGTGGACCCGACTGACGGTGTGCCGTCGCGGACGCTGTCCTCTCTGTCGATCGAATCTGGGGCCGTCCTTCGGCCAGACCTGATGACCAGGGGCACGTCGTTGGCCCGGCGTGCGCTGGCCCTCAGCGCCCTGTTTGGTGGCATCGGGCTTGGGGTGGTTGCCGCCGGGAGCGGCGGCGGGCAGTGGCTGCTGGCGGGATCACTCGTGGTGCTCATCGGCGGCCTGGTGCCGATTCTTCGAGCGAGCCGCCATCCGCCGGTCGGCATCAACCCGGTTGCCCCCGCGTCGCGGGGGGCCCTGCCGACCATCAGCGTTCTGGTGGCCGGGCGCGACGAGGCGACCGTGCTGCCGCATCTGATGGCGGACCTTGGAGCCCAGGACCACCGCGACGAGCTTGGTGCTCCCCGCTTCGAGGTGATCGTCATCGACGACCGTTCCAGCGACGGGACGGCAGGGGTCGTCCTGGCGGCAGCGGACGCGGCCGGGATCGGCAAGATCGTACGGGTGGTGCGCCGCGAGGGCGAGCACCTGTCCGACGGCAAGGGCGCGGCGTTGACGGCGGCCCAACCCGAGACGTGTACCGGTGACGTGATCGTCGTCCTGGACGCCGACGCCCGGATCGGCTCGGATTACCTGCGACGAGTGGCGACCTATGTGGCCTGTGGCGTGCCGGCCCTGACTTCGCGACGCAGGATCCACGACGCCCATGTGTCCGCCTTGACGGCGCTGCAGGCCGATGAGCAGACGCAGGACGGAGCGCTCCAGCGGGGACGCTGGGCGTCGGGCGGGTGTTCGGAATTTCGAGGGAATGGTCTCGCGATCCGACGTGATCTGCTGGCGGCCGTGGGCGGGTGGGATGCAGCGCCGCTGACGGAAGACCTCGATCTTTCCAGCCGTCTCGCCGCACGACAGGGTCTGACGGTCGCCTTGGCCTTGGATCTCGAGGTCTGGGAGGAGCCCGTGCACACCTGGCGAGCCCTGTGGCCCCAGCGCCTGCGCTGGAGCGAGGGTGCGATCACGCGGCTCATCGAGCAAGGCCCCTCGGTGGTGGGGAGCCCGCTTCTGCCGGTGCGGGCGCGCTGGGACTTTGCCGCCTACGGCCTTCAACTCATGGCACCGCCGCTCATCCTCGGGGCACTCGTCGGCGCGGTAGCGACGGGACTTGCCGGGCTCGCCGCGGCACTGATCGGGATGTATCTGGCGGCGGGCGGCATCCTCGGCTTCGATGCCCTCCGCTGGGAATCGACACCGGCGGGCACTCCGCTCAGCGCGTCGGATCGGATCGTCCGCTCGGTTCGGGTCGCCCTGTTCAGCCTGATCTGGCTGATCGCGGTACCGGCCGCCCTGTGGCGCCTCGGAACCCGGCGCGGCCGAGTCCGGTTTGACAAGTCCACGCATGCCGGGCGCGGGATCCATCGGGCCGAGCGATGAGCCGGGTCGCGGCGATCTTCACCGGTGGCACGATCAGCATGCGGGTGGATCCGGTACTGGGCGGCAACGTTCCGTCGCTGGACGGCGCCGCGATCCTCGCCCAGACCGGCGGGCTCGACGCGATCGCGGAGGTGACAGCGATCGAGCTCGGCCGAACACCAGCCAGCCACTTTCAGTTCGCCCAGCTGTTTGAGATTGGTGCGGCGATTCGGCGGGCCCAGGCGGCTGACTCGATCGACGGCGTCGTGGTGGTACAGGGCACCGACGTCCTCGACGAGACGGCATTCTTCTGGGACCTGCTGCTGGATGACCCAAAGCCCGTGGTCGTGACCGGGGCGATGCGCTCGGCATCGGATCGCGGCTACGAAGGCCCCGAGAACCTGCGCAACGCCATCAGGGTCGCCGCGGCGTCGGACCTGGTGGGCGAAGGCGTCGTCGTTTGCCTTGGCGCCACGGTCCATGCCGCCGACGACGTGACCAAGACCCATGCTTCCGCCCTGGACACGTTCCAGAGCCTCAACGACGGTCCGCTGGCCGGACTGACGCCCGATGGCATCGTCGTCCACCGGAAGCGAGGGTTCCGACGGCATGTCATCACTTCCGCGGCGGCTGATCAGGTGCGTCTGATTACCGCGCACGTCGCTATGGATGGCTCCATGGTGGAGGGTCTCGCCGCCATCGGGGTGCAGGGCCTCGTGGTCGAAGCGACCGGGGCCGGCAACACGTCCGCCCTGCTGCTCGATGCGGCCCGTCGCCTGATGGACCAGGGGGTTCCGGTTGTCCTGACGACCCGAACGGCGGCCGGAGCGGCGGGCGTCGGGTACGCCTTTCCGGGCGGCGGCGCGACGTGGGTGCGAGCCGGGGCCATGCTGGCCGGCACGCTGTCTGGCCCGAAGGCGCGGATCGCGCTGGCTCTCGCGCTTGGTGCCGGCCTGGAGCGAGACGCGCTGGCGGACCTGATGGCAGGTCGGCCCAGGTCCGTCTGATGCCGCTCGACGCGCTGGTCACGGGTCGCATTGCCACGTTCGGCGGAGCGGACGGTTTCGGTTGGGTCGAGGCGATCGGGATCCGCCACGGCCGAGTCGCGTTCGCTGGCACGGCGGTCGATCTCGAGACGAGAGCAGACCCGCACACCATTCGGCACGAGCTTGAACCCGGCGAGATCGCCATCCCCGGCCTGACGGATGCCCATCTCCACTATTTCGACGCCGCCCTCGCGATGGAGCATGTCGACCTCAACGGCGCGCCTCACCTCCAGGCCGGACTGGACCAGATCGTGGCCTTCGACCGCGATCTCCCGCCAGGTGCCTGGCTACAGGGTGGTGGCTGGGATCAGCGCCGCTGGGGGCGATGGCCGACGGCGGCGGACCTCGAGGCCGCCGTTCCGGGACGTCCGGTCGCTCTCTGGTCCTTTGACCATCACGCTGTCTGGGCAAGCCCGTCGGCGCTGGCGATCGCGGGGCTGGATAGCCGAAGCCCGGAGCCGGCCGGTGGAATCATCCGTCGCATGCCGGACGGCACGCCCGAAGGCGTCCTGCTCGAAAACGCCTGTCCGCTGGTCATCGAAAGCGTCCCGCAGCCCGACGATACAACGGTCCGACGGACGCTCCGAGATCTCGGCCGCCAGTTGCTGTCGTACGGAGTCGTCGCGGTCCACGACCCGGGCAACGTATCGCCCGACATCGAGCTGCAGGCGTTCGATGCGTACGGTGACCTGTCCGACTCCGGTGAACTGCCAGTCCGTGTGCACGTCAGCGTGCGGGCGGAGACCCTGGGGCGGGCGATCGCCCGCGGGATGCGGAGTGGGGGACGGCTAGGCCAGGATCCGGACGGACGCGCCAGGATTGGATGGCTCAAGCTCTTTGCGGACGGGACGCTCGGCTCCCAGACCGCCGCGCTCCAGTCGCCTCGCGAGGGCACGACCGACCTTGGCCTCTTCCGCCAGGACCCATCCGAGCTCGCTGACCTGGTGGCCCGCGCCGCCGACGCCGGTATTGCCAGCCAGATCCACGCGATCGGCGATGCGGCGGTGCGGGCGGCCCTGGACGCCCTGACACCAAGCGCCGGCCGGGTGCCGTTGATGCCCCGTGCTGAGCATCTCCAGCTGGTCCATCCGGATGATCGCTCACGGTTCGCCGACGCCGGCATCGCGGCCTCCATCCAGCCCGTGCACCTGCGGGAAGACGCGGCCACGGCGCGACGGGACTGGGGTGACCGTGCGGAAGCGTGGGGCTACACCTGGAACACGCTGGTGGAGCACGGCGCCGTCATCGCCTTCGGCACGGACGCGCCGATCGAACCGATCGACCCGTGGCCGGGAATCGCGCTCGCCGTGCTCCGCCGCGACCCGTCCTGGGGCCCCGACGCGGGGGCGTTTGGTCCCCACGAGGCACTCGATCTCCAGACTGCACTCCGGGCAGCGGCGCTCGGTCCGGCACTCGTTGCGCGGGAGCCGGATCGTGGTCGCCTCGTGCCGGGATCGCGGGCCGATCTCATCGTGCTCCCGGCGGTCCCGCGAGAGCCGGATGCGCAGTCGGCGGCCTTCGCCGCCGTGCGCCCGCGGCTCGTCCTGCTCGACGGCGAGCCTGTCGTCGAGCTCTAGCCCTTCGCCGGCACCGCCAGCGCCGCCTCGTTGAACAAGCCATTGAGGATCCGCGACGTGGATGGGAACGCGTGAATGGTGTCGGCCAAAACATCGAGATCGATCCGGGCGCGGATCGCCAGCACACATTCGTGGATCGCCGCAGACGCGTCCGGGCAGGCCATCGCCGCGCCGACCAGCGTCCGGCTCACGCGATCGACGATGATCGTCACGTGGCCAAACTCTGCCTCGACGGAGAACCCCTTGGCCGTGCGGGCGAAATCGGCGACGAACTCGGCCGCGTCGATCCCGGCCTCGCGTGCCTGCTCCAGGGTCAGGCCCACGGACGCCGCTTCCGGGTCCATGTAGGTGGCGCGCGGCAGCGCCCGATAGTCCGGCCGCGCATCGTCGCCGAGGGCCATCCGAACGGCCATCTCGCCCTGGTAGTGGGCTTGACGGGTATGTAGTTCGGGTCCGGCCGGGTCCCCGATGACCCCGAGCCCGTCGGCCATGCGCAGCCGGCCGTCCCGAGGAAGGGGCGTGCGTCCGCTGACATCGACCCCATAGGCCTCCAGGCCGAGGTCGTCCAGGGCCACATCGCGACCGACGGCCAGCAGGACGGCATGCCCGTCGGCGCTCGTGCCGTCCGACAGATCGACCCGATGCGCGCCGCCCGCGCCGGCGCCAGCGTGTGCCGCCATGGCACGGACGTTGAGGCGCACTTCTACGCCGTCCCGCTGGAGCGCCGCCAGGATGGCCTCGGAGTTGCGCGGATGATCGGTCGGCGCCAGACGCGGGCCAGACTGGATGATCGTGACCGGGACGCCAAAGCGGACATAGACCTGGGCAAGCTCACAGCCGGTTGGCCCCCCGCCGAGGACGAGCAGTGAGCGCGGCAGCTCCCGCGCCAGGGTGGCCTGCTCGTTGGTCCATACCGGAACGGTCTCGAGGCCGGGGATCTTCGGGTGTCGGGAGACGGAACCGGTCGCGATCACCACGTTCTTGGTGGATATGGTGTGGACCTGGTCGTCATGGACGACTTCCACGATGCCGCGCCCCGAGATCCGACCTGTGCCGCGCCAGATCTGGGCACCAGCCTCGCGCAGGGCCCGCACATGTGAGGCGTCGTCCGGCTCCGCGCTGTCGGCGGGCCGGTTGACCATGAAGTCGCGCCGGCCCGATGCCCTCGCCCAGTCGTACGTGGCGGGATTGGCGGCGTGCTGGGCCGCGCCGTGCAGCAGGGCCTTCGAGGGTACGCAGCCAATGTGCGGGCAGCTCCCGCCGAACCAGCGCCGGTCGACGATGGCCACAGATGCGCCTCGAGCGAGGCCGGCGAAGGCAGCCGCCTCGCCGGCCGGGCCGGCACCGATGATCGCGAAGTCCACGACTTGATCACCCATTGCGCTGCTCGGTCCGACTGACGACGAGAAGATCACGCTGCCGACGAGCCTCGAACGCAAGCACGGCCGCGGCGACCGAGACGTTCAGGCTGTCGGCGCTGCCGTGCATTGACAGCCGAACTGCCCCGATCTCGGATCCTTGCCAGTGCTCCGAGAGGCCGTCGGATTCACTCCCGAGGATGATCGCGAGCGGGCCCGTGAGATCGGATTGGGTGTACTCGGTCGGTGCGTCGACACGGGCGGCGACCGCTCTGATGCCGTGTCCGGCCAACCATGCCCGCGCGTCGGCTGCCGAACCGGCGGCGAGTGGCACCGTGAAGACCGTCCCGACGCTGGCGCGGACGACGTTCGGGTTGAACAGGTCAACGCCGCCCACGGCGATGACGGCGTCGACGCCACACGCGTCGGCCGTCCGCAGGATCGCGCCGAGATTACCGGGCTTCTCGACGTCCTCGGTGATCAGGACCAGGGGGTCGGGTCCCGGACTGAGCCCCGCGATGGCTATCGAGGGCATCTTGACCACCAGGATGATCCCGTCGCGCCGGTTTCCGAAGGCCAGTCGATCGTGCGCGCGCTCACTGACTTCGGCGGTCGGAACGCCCGTGGCCTTGAGCCCACCGAGGACGGCCTCGATATCCGGTCCAGCGGCCAGCATCGGGCACACGAACGCGGTCTCGATGACGACGCCGGAATCAACCGCGCGCCGGCATTCGCGCGCACCGTCGACCAGGGTCATGCCGGTGCGGAGTCGCTCGGCCCGGTCGCGGAGCGCCAGGGCCGCCCGAATCCTCGGGTTCTGGGGGCTCTCGATCAGATCCACGGCACCATCATCGCGGGTTCAGGCGAAGCGGATCTGCGCGCGCTGTTGCGCCCAGGCTGAGTCTGGACCCGGATTCCGCAACGAGCTCCAATAGCCGCCCGTCAATCGGACCACCTTCCCGACCGAGCGCCCTCCCGAGGGTGGAAGCGAGCCGGGTCGAGTCCCAGCCCAGCGTGTGTGAAGTGAGGATCCAGAACGCATCCGGCTCAGCGATCGCGACGCACGCTTCGAGCAGGGCATCGATTCCTGTTTCGAACTGCCAGCCCGCGCCGCGTCCTCCGCCGTGCCCGTAGGACGGCGGGTCGAGCAAGATCCCCGCATACGTTCGACCCCGGCGGGCTTCTCGCTGGACGAGCCCGAAGGCGTCATCGATGAGCCAGCGGACGGGCCGTGACGCAAGGCCGGACAACTCGGCATTCCGGCGGGCCCACTGGACAGCCGGCCGCGAGCCATCGACGTGGACGACTCGGGCGCCGGCATCGGCCGCCACGAGCGACAGCAGGCCCGTATGGGCGAACAGATTCAAGACCTCGGGCGCCTGCCCCCCTTCGCCGTCGAACCGGCTCACGATTGCCTGGCGCAACCAGGCCGCGTTCGCGGCGTGCTCCGGAAAGATGCCGACTTGTCCGCCGGGCCCGAGCTGCGCCGTCAGCCGAACTCCGCCGAGCGACACGACTGCGGTGTCCACAGCCGGTCGATTCCCTTCCGCGTCGGCCCAGCCACGGCCCGCCCGGAACGAGACGGCCCCGGCCCAACGCGTTGGGCTCAACCGAGGCATGTTGGCGCTCGGTGCCGGCCGGTCCACCACAAGCGGTCCGAACGCCTCGAGGCGTCGGCCCATGCCGGGGTCACGCAATGTGTACTGGTCGGCCGTTCCCATCCCGCGCATCATCGCCTGCCGCTGCGGGTCCGTCCTGCGCACCGCCACGCACCATAATCTGGGCGCACAACGAGGAGCAAATTCCGGCGTTCGAGCCGCGTCTCGGCTCCGGGATGGGCCGCGCTGCTGTGCTAACCTTCCGTGCCGCGGGCGGTTAGCTCAGTTGGTTAGAGCACATGCTTGACATGCATGAGGCCACTGGTTCGAGTCCAGTACCGCCCACCACGGACCGTCGCGGAGGGCGGCCACAAGAAGCGATGATCGGGACACGCGTCGTTCGCATCGATCTCCAGAGAACCGGGTCACGGCTGGAAGCCCGGCGATCGTTCGAACGAGTGCACCACCCGTGAGCGACCGGGGAACCGGTCCGGGTCCGCCCGTTAGCGCGGTACGAGCGTGCGAACCGGAGCGCAGCGGCGCGAATGGCTCGCAAAGGCGGGTGGAACCGCGGGAGGAATGAACCTCTCGTCCTGTCGGACGGGAGGTTCTGCGTTTCCAGGAGGCAGCTCGACATGGCCGAAGCGACCAATCACGACGACGAGGAGGCTCTCGACGCCCCTGCCCGAGGCTCGACAGACGAACTGCTCGATGCGGGCGGGCACGCCGAGATCGACGCCATGCGCCACTCGTCTGCCCACGTCCTGGCGGAAGCAGTCATGGCGCTCTTCCCCGGGACGAAACTCGGGATCGGGCCGGCGATCGCCGACGGCTTCTACTACGACTTCGACCTTCCTCGCCCACTGACCCCCGACGATCTCGAGGCGATCGAGTTGCGCATGCGCGAGAGCATCGCGGCCGACCACCCCTTCGTTCGCAAGGAGGTCGCCCTGGAAGATGCGCAGGCGGCGGCGCACGGGCAGGGCCAGACGTACAAGGTCGAGATCCTGGCCGACCTGGCCGCTCGCGCGGCCGCAGCCGGCGAGCCTTCGCCAATCACCTCGTTCTACGAACATGGCCAGTTCAGCGACCTGTGCAAGGGACCGCATGTCGAGCGCACCGGCCGGATCGGCCCGCTCAAGCTCCTTTCGGTTGCCGGCGCGTACTGGCGAGGTGACGAGAAGCGGCCAATGCTCCAGCGGGTATACGGCACCGTGTGGGGAACCCAGGAGGAGCTCGACCAATACCTCTGGCGGCGCGCCGAGGCGAAGAAGCGCGACCATCGGCGGTTGGGCGTGCAGCTCGACCTGTTCAGCTTCCACGACGTCAGCCCCGGATCCGCGTTCTGGCATCCCAAGGGCCAGCGCGTCTGGCGGACCCTCGAGGCCGCCATGCGCGAACTCCAGGATCGGCGCGGGTACCAGGAGATCTCGACCCCAATCCTGGTCCACAAGAAGCTGTGGCAGCAGTCCGGGCATTGGGATCTGTACGACGCCAACATGTTCCGGCTTGAGACCGAGGGGCAGGAGTACAGCCTCAAACCCATGAACTGCCCGGAGAGCACGATCATCTATCGCTCCAGGCTGCGCTCATATCGCGACTTGCCGTTGCGCTACAACGAGTACGGCCGGCTGCATCGGAACGAGCGCTCCGGGACGCTGTCGGGCCTGACCCGCGTTCGCCAGTTCATTCAGGACGACGCCCACATCTTCGTGCGCCCGGACCAGCTCGCCGGCGAGATCGAGGCACTGCTCGGAGAGGTCCGCGAGGCCTACTCGTGGTTCGGCCTCGAGCCCCGCTTCGCGTTCGCCACCAAGCCGGACAAGGCCCTCGGCGATCCGGCACTCTGGGACCGTGCCGAGGCCCTCATCCAGGAGGCACTCGACGGCGCCGGGGCGAACTACGTGGTCAAACCGAAAGACGGCACGTTCTACGCTCCAAAGATCGACATCTACATCGACGACGCGCTCGGACGCGAGTGGCAGATGGCCACCATTCAGGTCGATCTGGTGATGCTCCCTGAGCGCTTCGACCTCACCTACATTGACGAGGAGGGCAGCCCGCAGCGCCCGATCGCGATTCATCGCGCCATCTATGGCTCGCTCGAGCGATTCATCGGGATCCTGGTTGAGCACTTCGCTGGAGCGTTCCCGCTCTGGCTGGCGCCGGTGCAGGCGGTGATCGTGCCGATCGCCGATCGTCATCTCGAAGCCGCCGGCGAGCTTGCCGCCGTCATGCGCGGGCGCGGCCTGCGGGTGGAGGTGGACGGGTCGGACGGCCGGATGCAGAACAAGATCCGGCTTGCCCAGGAACAGAAGGTTCCATACATGATGGTCATCGGAGATCGCGAGATCGCCGACCGAACGGCGTCGCCGCGCACCCGGGCCGGTGAGCAGCTTCCCCCCGCGCGCTGGGAGGATCTCGCGTCGCGCCTCGCCGCGGAGTCCGGGGCGAGGCGGCCCGACTGACGGCCCCTTCGATGTGGGCCTGCGCGGGGACCAAGTCCGGACTGAGAGTCCGTGATTCGAACGCGGTGAGGCTGACTCGGGACCGACAGTCCGGTTTCGAGCACGATCGGGTCGTGGAATCGGGGATTGGATGCATCAAACCGGGACCAGCAGTCCGGGACGCTGCGTGCCCTGGCGCAAATCAGGACTCTCAGTCCAACCTGTGTCCGCGCCCTTCGTTGCCCGGCTCGAAAGCCTCATGGTATAGTCCCGCGGCGGCCGGAGGCCTCAGCGCTGCCGTGTCCGTCGTAACAACTGCCGTACTCCGGAGGAGTCACCATCAGCCGAGATCTGCGCATCAACCAGATGATCCGAATCCCACAGGTCAGGGTCATCGACGAAGAGGGTAATCAGTTGGGCGTCATGCCGACCCCCAAAGCTCTCGAAATGGCGCAGGATCGCGGCCTGGACCTCGTCGAGGTCGCACCGATGGCGGCACCACCGGTCACCAAATTCCTGGACTTCGGTCAGTACAAGTACGACCTGACCAAGAAGGAAAAGGAAGCCAAACGCCGACAGCGGTCGGTGACGTTCAAGGAAGTTCGCCTTTCTCCAAAGATCGGCATCGGCGACTTCGAGACAAAGGTTCACCGAGCGACCGAGTTTCTCGAGGACGGCGATCGGATCAAGGTGACGGTCAGGTTCAGGGGTCGTGAGCTCACGCACCCAGAACTCGGGCGAAACCTGCTCATAAAGTTCACGGACCTGGTCAAGGATCACGGGGTCGCAGAACGCACGCCGGTCCTGGAAGGCAAGTCGATGTTCATCACGATGGCATCGACCCACAAGCCGAAGGGGATGGACGCGCCGGCGAAGCCGGGCCGATCCACCGACGATGGGGCTGCGGCCCCGGAAGCGGCGTCGACCGCAGCGGTGCCGAACGCGGCCTCGCCGATAGTGCCGAAACCGGCCCCGCCCGCGGCGCGGAAACCGGCTCCGGATGCAAAGCCGACAACAGTGGCCAGCGGGCCAACGGAACCAGCGGCCCCAGCGCCGACCATACCGGCCCCTGAGCCGGCAACGACGGGAGAGTGACGGCACCGTGCCGAAGATGAAGAGCCACAAGACCGCCCAGAAGCGGATCGGCGTGACCGGCAGCGGCAAAGTGATCCGGGTCAACGCCTGGCGCGGCCATCACCTCGAAATCAAGTCGTCCCGTCGGACCCGTCGCTACGCCGGGAAGTCCGTGATGGCCGCCGTCCATGCGAAGCAGGTCAGGCGCCTGCTCCCGTACCTCTAGGAGCACGACCACCTCATGGCTCGAGTCAAGCGGGGCGTCACTGCCCACAAGCGGCACAAGCGCCTCCTCAATGCGGCCGAGGGTCGAAAGGGAACACGCTCGCGCCTGATCAAGCCGGCGCGCGAAGCGCTCCTCCACGCCCTTGCCTACGCGACGCGTGATCGAAAGCAGCGGAAGCGCGACTTCCGGGAGCTGTGGATCATTCGGATCAACGCGGCGGTCCGGCTCAACGGGATGGCCTACGGCCGGTTCATCGCCGGCCTGAAGGCAGCCAACGTGGACCTGGATCGTAAGATCCTGGCCGACCTCGCCGTGCGGGATGCAGCGACGTTCGGACGGATCGTCGAGGTCGCCAAGGGCGCCTGAGCCCTGGATGCGGCCATCGCCTGCACAGCCCTCGACGTCAGGGACGCTCGAGGGCTCGTGATTCCCGGCCGCTGACGCACTACCATCAGTCGACCTGACGAAGTATCCGGAGCCGAGCCCTACCGTGGAATTCGCCGATCTCAGCCGCGACCTCGAGGCCCTGCGCGAGCGCGCGGTTGGCGCGACTGCCGACGCGACGACGACGCTCGAGCTCGAGACCCTCGAGATCGACGTGCTGGGCAAGAAGGGCGCCTTGACGGGTGTCCTTCGAGGCATTGGGGCCCTGCCGGTTGACGATCGGGCCCGGGTTGGAGCCGTCGCAAACGCCGTCCGCGGCGCAATCGAGGGGGCCCTCGCGGCCCGTCGCGCCAGCCTCGGGACCTCTGAGCTTTCAGAGCGCCTGGTACGTGAACGGGTCGACGTCACCACCCCCGGGCGCCCCCTCCGGCGCGGATCGCTGCACCCGAGTATCGAGGCGATGTCCCAGATCGCGAACATCTTCGGCCAGTACGGGTTCGTAGTGCATGAGAGCCAGGAGATCGAGGACGATCTGACCAACTTCCAGATGCTCAACATCCCGCCGGATCATCCGGCCCGTGACCTCTGGGACACGCTCTACGTGGACCTGCCAGGGCATCTGCTGCGCACGCACACATCGCCCGGCCAGATCCGCGTCATGCAGACCATGAAGCCGCCGATCCGGGCGCTCCTGCCGGGGCGCTGTTTCCGCTACGAATCCGTGGACGCGTCCCACGCTTTTGAGTTCTTCCAGGTCGAGGGCCTGATGGTCGACGAGGGGACAACCCTCGCCGACATGAAAGGCCTCCTCGACCAGTTCGCCCAAGCCATGTTCGGCGCCGGCAAGCGGACGCGATTCCGGCCGGGCTACTACCCGTTCACGGAGCCATCGGTCGCGTTTGATGTCGAGTGCCTGGTCTGCGGCGGTCCCGGCTGTGCGGCCTGTGGCCGGACCGGCTGGATGACGATCCTGGGCGCCGGGATGGTCCATCCAGTCGTGCTCCAGTACGGCGGCCTGGATCCCGAGCGGTACCAGGGATTCGCCTTTGGGATGGGCCCAGAGCGGATCTCGATGCTCAAGCACGGGATCACGGATCTGCGCCTGTTCCTGGAGAACGACCTCCGTTTCCTGGAGCCGTTCAAGTGAAGGCACCGCTGTCCTGGCTCGCCGAATTCGTGGACATCGACCTCGCACCCGAGGCGCTCGCGGAGCATCTCACGCTCCTGGGCATGGAGGTTCGCGGAATCGAGCATCGCGGGAGCGACTGGGAACACGTCGTGGTTGGCGAGCTCCTGTCCGTCGAGAAGCATCCCCGTGCCGACCGGCTGTCGCTGACCACGGTCAGCGTCGGCTCGGGGGCTCCGCTCCAGATCGTGTGCGGGGCCACCAACATCGCCGTCGGCCAGCGAATCCCGGTCGCGCTTCCAGGCGCGGTCCTGCCGGGCGGTCGACAGATCGAGCGGACCGAGAAGATGGGCGTGGTCAGCAACGGGATGCTCTGTTCCGGTGACGAGCTCAAGCTGACCGGTGACGCCGACGGAATCCTGATTCTCGATCCGGGGACGCCGCTCGGGGTCCCGCTGGAGGGGCTTTACGGCGACGTCGTGTTTGACATCGACGTGAAGCCGAACCGCGGCGACGCGCTGTCGATCCTGGGACTCGCCCGCGAGATTGCAGCGATCACCGGTCTGCCGGTCCGTCCGCCGGCGGTCGACGTCATCGAAGGCGGGCCTGGAATCGGGGAGCGCTTGTCGATCGGCGTCGAGGACACGCGACTGTGCCCGCGGTTCGTCGCGCGCTGGGTGAGTGGCGTCCGCGTCGGGCCCTCCCCGGACCGCATCCAGATGCGACTGCTGGCCGCCGGCATTCGTCCGATCAGCAACGTCGTTGACGCCAGCAACTACGTGATGCTCGAACTTGGCAAGCCGATCCACACGTTCGATGCCGCGGCCGTCCGGAAGGGCCGCATCGAGGTCCGGGTCGCCCGGCCGGGTGAGCGCCTGGTTACGCTCGACCACATCGATCGCGTTCTCGACAACGAGACCCTGCTCATCGCGGATCCGGATGGTCCGCTGGCGATCGCGGGGGTCATGGGCGGGGCTGGATCCGAGGTCTCCAAGACAACATCCGATGTGATCATCGAGTCGGCCATCTTCGATCCGATCAGCATTCGACGGACCGCCTTTCAACACGCCCTGCGCTCGGAGGCGAGCCTACGGTTCGAGAAGGGCCAGGAGTGGCGTCTGGCCCGGGTCGGCGCGGACCGAACGGCCCAACTGATCACCGCCTGGGCCGGCGGAGTCGTGGCCCCGGGCCGTCTGGACACCGCGCCCGCTGAACCAGTCCCGAACCGGGTCGCGTTTCGACCGAGGCGGACCACGCGACTGCTCGGACTTGCCCTCAGCCCTGAAGAGCAGGTCGCCCTGCTGGCTCGAGTCGGTATCACGGTAGAACCACCGGCAGCCGGCCAGACGGACGTGGCCGTCCCGTTGTCGGGCGAGCCCCGACCCCTCGATCTGACGGTCCCGGCCGAAGACACCCTCGTCGCGATCGTGCCGTCCTGGCGACGAGACATTGCGATCGAAGCCGACGTCATCGAGGAGCTGGCCCGGGTCAACGGCTACGAGCACATCCCCACGACGTTGCCGTCGACCACGATGCCCGCGTATCGAGAGTCCCCACTCCGCTTCCGCGACGCCGCGAGAATGGCGCTTGCCGGGCACGGACTGCATGAGGTCGTGACACACGCACTTGTTTCGGAGCGCCACGCCACCACCTGGACGTGGGCCGCTCCGATCCCGGCGGCCGCCGGCGAAGGCTTCGCGGAGGGAAGCCAGATCACGGTGACGAACCCGCTCTCGGCAGACCACGCCATCCTGCGCCAGGGTCTCGTCGGTGGCCTGCTCGAGACGATTGCCCTCAATCGCCGGCGTGGCCGCGTCGATCTCGCCCTGTTCGAAGTCGGGAAGGGCTACGGGCGCGTTGGCGATTCCGCACGTGAATGGTGGCGGCTGGGCATCGCCCTGGCCGGGGCGTTCGACGTGCCGGCCTGGAATCGGCCGCGCCGCGAGGCCGACATCGACGACATCAAGGGCCTGATTGCCGCCTTGTGTGATGACCTCGGGTTCGGCGCGCCCCGGTACGCGCCGTTGACGACAGAGCCAAACCTGCACCCCGGCCGTGCCGCCACGGTCGAGGCTCTTGCGCCGGACGGGACTCCTGTCGTTGCCGGCGTCCTCGGTGAGATCCACCCGGCTACGGCCAGCGCATGGGATGACCGGACCGTCGGGTCGATCGTGGCCGAGCTTTCGATCCGCGGATTGTCCGGCGGGGCGCCCGTGGTGCCACGCGGCGTCACTCCCGGCCGCCATCCCGTGGTGGAGCGCGACGTCGCCGTGGTCACTCACGCGGGCCAGGCGGCAGCCACGCTGGAAGCGACGGTTCGCGCCAGTGGGGGGCCACTCCTTCGGGATGTCACGTTGTTTGACGTTTACCGGGGAGCGCCCCTTGCGGATGACGAGCGCAGCCTGGCCTACCGGCTCACCTTCGGATTGGACGACCGGACGCTGGCCGAGGATGAGATCGAGTCGGCCATGTCTGCGGTGACTTCAGCGCTCGTCGCCATCGGTGGCCGTATCCGCGGGTGACCCGCCGGGGGACCGTCCGTCCCGGGAGGTCGTGGTCCTGGCTGTTGCTTCGCGGACTCCGGCGCTGCTACGCTGTCGCAGCCTCGGGCACCGGTCCGTAGGACCACGGGGCGAAGGCCCATACGAACGGGGAGTCGGACACTGTGGACATCATCGCCACGATCACTTCCGTCAAGGGCATCGACCTGCTCGTCTTCTTCGTCTTCTTTGCCCTGTTCGTGGTGGGCTTCATGCAGGGGATCATCCGGCGGCTGCTGGGGATCGGTGTCGTCCTCCTGTCCCTCCTCATTGCCGCGCAGATCCGCACGCCGCTTGGATCCTTCCTGAGCGAGAACTGGACCCAGTACTCGTCGGAATACAACCACATGCTGGCGTTCGGGTCGGTCTTCGTGGCCGGGGTCGTGGCCTCGACGATCGCCCTCCAGTTGTTCTACACGCCGGTGCCGCTGTTCGCCAAATACCGCCCGCTCGACGAGGTGGTCGGTG